>CAMLYM010000100.1 GCA_946491705.1 uncultured Clostridia bacterium | reverse complement strand
CGTCTGCATGTCCCGGATGCCGCCGCCCAGCTCCAGTTTAAGGCCGCTTTTCTTGGCTACGGTGACGAAAATCTCCCGGTTTTGGGGGCTGCCGTTCTTCGCCCCATCCAGATCCACCATATGAAGCCACTGGGCACCCGCCTCCCGGAAGGAATTTGCCGTTTCGAGCGGATCCTCCGCCACCTTCTGGGCAGTGGCGAAATCGCCTTTATAAAGCCGCACGCAGGTTTGGTTGTGGATATCAATCGCCGGAAAAATCAGCATCTTGCCGCCTCCTTATCAGTCAAGCGAGCCCTTGGTGGACAGGGCGGTTTTTCCGTCTGTCACCGCACAGGCTACTTTCAGGGCATGGGCGGCCGCTTTAAACGCCGCCTCGATCATATGATGGGAATTTTCTCCGTAGAGCACCTTTACATGCAGGGTAAGCCCGGCGGCAAAGGCGAAAGCGCGGAAAAATTCTTTGCACATGCAGGTGTCGAACCCGCCCACCTGTTCTTCCGGAAAGTTCCCGTCAAACACCAAAAAGGGCCGGCCGCTCACATCCACCGACGCAAAGGCCAACGCCTCGTCCATGGGCACAAAGAAGCTTCCATACCGGGCGATGCCGGACTTGTCCCCCAAAGCTTTGGCAAACGCCTGGCCCAGCACAATGCCGGTATCCTCCACCGTGTGGTGGCAGTCCACCTCCAGGTCGCCCACTGCGTTGACCTTAAGGCCAAAGCTGCCGTGGGTGGCAAGGGCGTTTAACATATGGTCAAAAAATCCGATGCCGGTGACAATAGAGGAATTTCCGCCGTCCAGATTCACCTCCACCGAGATCTGGGTTTCCCTGGTGCGGCGTTTTACTTCTCCGGTTCTCATATAGTTTTGTCCCCTTCCTTTAAGCAGTCGGAAAGTGCCGTGAGCACCGCTTCATTCTCCGCTTCGCTGCCGGCGGAAATCCGCAGGCAGCCGTTTAGCTCCCGAACGGCCACGCCCTTTTTCCCAAGCGCTTCAAAGAGCAAACGGGAGAGCGGCGTTTTTATCAGCACAAAATTCGTGCAGGTGGGGTAAACCCGGGTGTCCGGCTTTCCTGCAAAGAGTTCGGTGAGCTTTTCCTGAAGCCGGTCGCGGGACTGCAGAATCTGGCGGATGCATGCGCGGATATAGTCCGGATATTTGAGGACCGCCGCCGCGATTTCCTGGGTTAAGGCATTGACGTTATAGGGGGACTTGACTGCCCGCAGAGCGTTGGTAATCACGGGATTTGCCACGGCAAAGCCCAGGCGCAGGGCGGCCATGCCAAAAGCCTTCGAGCAGGTGCGCAGGATGATCAGGTTCTCATAATCGCAGACCTCAGACAAAAGGGATTGATCCCAAAAGTCCATATAAGCTTCGTCCAACACCACAAGTGCTTCCACCGAGCGGATAAGCCGGCGAACATCCTCTCGTTTAAGCCCTTGGCCGGTCGGGTTGCAGGGGTTCGAGAAGAAAACGGCCCGCACCCTTTCTTCCTTCGCCTTTCGGATCACCTCGTCCACATCGATGGTCAGGTCCTCTCCCTTCGGCAGGACCAGCACTGGATTTTCACAAATGCGGCTGTAAAAGCCGTACATGGAAAAGTCAGGTGCGATCACCATGACCCGCTCTCCCTTGCCCAAGAGGGCGGACACGATGAGCATAATCAGTTCATCCGAACCGTTGCCCGCGGTCAGAAGGTCCGGATCAATTCCGTAATAGGAGGCGTACCGTTCCCGCACCGTTTTGGCGGTCACATCCGGGTATCGGTGAAAATCAAAGGTACTGATGATCTCATAAAGCTCCATACGAAGCCAGTCGGGAAAGTTCAGATAGGATTCGTTGGCGTCCAGGCGGACCGAAAAGGTCCCGGCCACCGGCTCATAGGGGGTCAGCCCTTTGAGCTTTTCATGCAAGGAATAGGACAACGGACACACCGCCCCTTCTTTTCAGATTTAAAACCGCACCTCAATGGAATTGGCGTGGGCGGTCAGCCCCTCGGCCTGTGCGATGGCGGTAATGTTGTCCTTCGCGTCCCGAAGCGCCTTTTCCGTATAATAGATGAAGCTGGATTTTTTCACAAAGCTGTCCACCGACAAGGGGGAAAAGAACCGGGCCGTACCGGAAGTGGGCAGCACATGGTTGGGACCGGCGTAATAATCGCCCAGCGGCTCAGGGCTGTAATTTCCGAGGAAGACCGAGCCCGCGTTATCCAAACGCCCGATGTACTCCATAGGGTTCTCCACGCAGAATTCCAGATGCTCGGGGGCCAGGTCGTTGGCGAAGTCCACCGCTTCGTCCAAATCGTGGCACACCAAAATAGCGCCGTAGTCGGTCAGGGACTTTTCGATGATTTCTTTCCGCGACAGGGTTTGGATCTGCTTCTCGATTTCCTTCACCGTCTCTTCGGCAATCCGTTTTGAGGTGGTCAGCAGAATGGCCGACGCCATCACGTCGTGTTCCGCCTGGCTCATCAGGTCGGCCGCTACAAATTGGGGATTGGCGGAATCGTCCGCTACCACCAGAATTTCGCTGGGCCCGGCCACCATGTCGATATCCACCACGCCGTATAACAGACGCTTTGCGGTGGCCACAAAGATGTTCCCCGGACCGACGATTTTGTCCACCTTCGGGATTTTCTCGGTTCCATAGGCCAGGGCTGCTACCGCCTGGGCGCCGCCCACCAGGAATACCCGGTCCACCCCCGCGATGGCCGCGGCAGCCAGAATGTCGGGGTTTGGGCGGCCGTCCTTGCCGGGCGGGGTGACCATGATGATCTCCTCCACCCCGGCGATGCGGGCGGGAATGGCGTTCATCAGCACCGAGGAAGGATATGCAGCCGTCCCACCGGGCACATAGATGCCCACTCGGGAAAGGCCGCGGATGCGCTGGCCCAAAATCACGCCGTCCGGCTTTGTCTCTAGCCAGCTTTGCTGCTTTTGACGGGTATGGAAATCCTCGATGTTCTCCGCCGCCCGGTACAAGGCTTCCACAAACTCCCCGTCGCACTCGCCCACCGCGTCCTCCAGGACGGAGTTGGGGATTTCCAGGTGTTCGGGTGCCCGGCCGTCAAACTTGACGGTATATTCCTTCACGGCTTCGTCACCGCGTTCTTTGACTTCCTTGAGGATTTCGTTGACGGTCTCCATGATTTCGGGAACCGTCTCTCGGCTGCGGGTTTTCAGGTCGTCGATGAGCTGCTGCTCCACAACCCCGTCCGCCATGGTAATCTTCAGCATGGGATTCACCGTCCTTTTTCAGAAAGCGCCGCTTCCATCTGGGAAAGAAGCGCCTCGATTTCTTCCTTGCGCAGCTTCATGCTGGCGGTGTTGACAATCAGTCGGGCAGAAATAGGGGTGATCTCTTCGATCACTTGAAGCCCGTTTTCCTTTAAGGTGGACCCGGTCTCCACAATGTCCACAATGGCGTCCGAGAGCCCCAACAGCGGGGCCAGCTCCACCGAACCTTCGATTTTGATCACGTTTACGTCCATCGCCTTGCTTTCAAAGAAGGCGCGGGCCACATTGGGGTATTTGGTAGCGATGGTCTTTTCCCGGTAGCCGGAATAAAAGTCCTTGTCTTTCGGGCCCGCCAGAGCAAACCGGCACCGGCCGAACCCTAAGTCCATCACCTCGTAAAAGCTGCCGGGGTACTCGAGAATGGTGTCCCGGCCGACTACCCCTAGGTCGCATACGCCGTGCTCCACGTAGGTAATTACGTCCGCCGCCTTACACAGGACGGCCTCCAGGTTCCCATCCCCCACCGGCAGAATCAGCCGGCGTCCTTTGTTGTGCAGGGCCTCGCAGTCTTTTCCCATCTGCTCAAAAAGCCCCACCGTGTCCTTTTCCAGCCGGCCCTTGGTCAGGGCGATCCGAAGCGGTCTCATTTTGCTTCCTCCTCTCCGGTTTCGATGGTGCGGCAGTTCTCTCTAACCACGTCTACCCTTTGGATGCCGTGGGCTTTCGCATACGTGAGCGTATCGGAAAGGGTATCGAACACGCTGCTTTCACAGCGAACGCCCTGTTCCATTAAGCCCCGCATGTGGCACAAGGCTTTCATCTCAAACCCGTCTTCCCCAAAGACCAGCGTTTGGGCTGCTTCGGGAGGGGTGACCTCGCCGCGCTCGAGCATGGCCCGCACCAGGGAATCCACATTGACACCAAAGCCGGTGGCCGGCTGGGGGCAGCCGAATTCCGACAAAAGCCGGTCATACCGGCCGCCGGAGAGCACCGTGTCCCCATACCCGCGCATGTAGCCGCGGAAGATGACGCCGGTGTAGTAGTTATTCTGATGCACAAGCCCTAGGTCGATGCGGATTCTTCCATTTAAGCCCAGTTTGCATAAATCCCGGTAGACTTCCTTTAAGTAAGTAAGCGGCGCTTCCACTTCCTTGCCGCAAAGCCCAGCCGCTTTTTCGAACACCTCTTCCCCGCCGAAAAGCCTCGGGAGCGCCCGGATGGCCCGCACCGCCGGGGAATCTTTCATCGTATCCAACAGGTCGTTTAACGCCGCGTAGTTTTTCGCTTCAATGAGGCTTCGCACCTGTTCGACCCCATCCTCGTCCACCGGCAGACCCGAAGCAAGGCCCTTGAAGAACCCCGCGTGGCCCAGCTCTACAATGTACTCAGGCGCGCCGCAGGCTTCCAGCGCGTCGATGGCGGTCACAATGACCTCCAGATCCGCCCTGCGCCCGCCGGCGCCGATCAGTTCAATCCCCGCCTGGGAGAACTGGTCGTTTCGGCCCTTTAAGCTGGGGTTGACCCGGTACACGTTCTGCTGATAAAAAAGCCGAAGAGGCAGTGTTTCGTCTTTGAGGCGGGTGGCCGCCAGGCGGGCGATGGGCATGGTGCAGTCAGGCCGCAGCACCATCAGCCGCCCCTTCTGGTCCGAGAGCTTATACATCCATTCCAGCGGCATGGAAACCGAGTCACAGTCGAACACGTCGGAAAACTCCAGGCTGGGGGTTTCCACCTCGTTGTATCCCCGCTCCTCAAAGAGCTTGGTCAGCAGTGTCCCCACCCGGCGGTGGGCCTTGCACTCTTCAAACAGCAGGTCCCGGGTTCCTTCCGGGGTAATTTTGGCATAGTTGCGCATGTGGTTCTCTCCATTCACTTTAGCGTGCTACTATGATAGCATAGTAGCAAAACACTGTCAAGCGGTTTTTCTATCAAAACAGGGTCATCTGGCTGGTAGCGGGCAGGCCGTCGAGCACGTGCAGCGCCGCCAGCGATTCGATCACCGATTTGGACACGCCCGCCCGGTTTTGCAGGTCGTCCACCGAGATGTATTTGCCGCCCGAGTCCTTGGCCGCCGCCAGCGATTCCGCCGCCGAGCCGCCGATGCCCTTGACCGCGCCGAAGGGAAGCCGGATTTTTCCATCCTCGATCAGGTACTTATGAGAATCGGACTTGTATAAATCCACCGGTAGAAAGGTGATGCCCCTGGCCAGCATTTCCATGATGATCTGCAGGTTGGAGAACAGGTCCTGGTCCTTGGCGGTGGCTTCCTTTCCCTTTGCCTTAATGGCGTCCATCCGCCGGCGGACCATGGCCGGGCCGCTGACCGCCGCCTCGGCGTCAAAGTCCCCGCCGCGCACGGTAAAGTAAGCCGCGTAATAGGCCACCGGCTTATGCACCTTATACCAGCCCAGGCGCAGCGCCGCAATGACGTAGGCCGCCGCATGGGCTTTCGGGAACATGTACTTGATCTTCATACAGGAATCGATGTACCACTGGGGAACGTTGTGCTCGCGCATGGCGGCAAAATGCTCCTCGGTGAGAAGCTTCGTGGCTTTGCCCTTTCGCACGATTTCCATAATCTTAAAGGCCATACTGGGATCGAGCCCCTTGTGCATCAGGTAGGTCATGATGCTGTCGCGGGTACCGATGACTTCCGAAATGGTACAGGTGCCGTTTTTGATGAGCTCTTGGGCGTTTCCCAGCCACACGTCGGTGCCGTGGGACAAACCGGAAATCTGCAAAAGGTCCGCAAAGCTTTTCGGCTGGGAATCTATAAGCATCTGGCGTACGAAATTCGTGCCCATCTCCGGCAAAGAGAGGGTGCCGGTGTTGCAGTCGATTTCCTCCGCCGTCACTCCCAAAGGCTCAGGCGACGTAAAGAGCTTGATGACCTCCTCGTCGCTGGTGGAAACCTCCATGACCGGGATGCCGGTGAATTCCTCCAGGTATTTATATATGGTCGGAACATCGTGCCCAAGAATATCCAGCTTTAAGATGGTATCGTGGATGGCGTGGAAGTCGAAGTGGGTGGTGACGATATCCGAGTCCGCCGCGTCCGCCGGGTGCTGGACCGGAGTAAAGTCCTCCACCACCTTGTTACGCGGCACAACCACCATGCCGCCGGGATGCTGGCCGGTGGTGCGCTTAACGCCGGTACAGCCGTTGGTGAGCCGGGCGATTTCCGCCTTGTGCACCGTCATTTCCCGTTCGTCCAGGTATTTGCGCACGTAACCGAAGGCCGTCTTTTCCGCCACTGTGGAAATGGTGCCGGCCTTGAACACGTTTTCACTGCCGAACAGCTCTTCGGTGTATTTATGGGCATAGGGCTGGTATTCGCCGGAGAAGTTTAAATCGATATCGGGGGACTTATCTCCCTTAAACCCCAGGAAGGTCTCGAATGGGATTTCGTGCCCGTCCCGGTTGTACTGCGTGCCGCACTTGGGGCAGGTTTTGGGCGGCAGGTCGAACCCGGAACCGATGGAGCCGTCGGTGATGAACTCGCTGTGTTTGCAGTTGGGGCACACATAGTGGGGCGACAGGGGATTTACCTCCGAAATGCCCGCCATGGTGGCGGCAAAAGATGAACCCACCGAACCACGGGACCCCACCAGGTACCCGTGGGCCTCCGAATCGGCTACCAGCTTTTGGGCGGTGATGTACATTACCGAGAATCCGTGCTTGATGATGGAGTCGAGCTCCCGCTTGAGCCGGTCCTCCACAAGCCCGGGCAGCGGGTCTCCGTAGACCTCCTTGGCCTTCGCCCAGCAGATGCGCTGCAGCTCCTCGTCCGATCCTTCGATGGATGGCGGGAAGGTTCCTTCCGGGATGGGGCGCATGGGTTCGCACAGGTCGGCGATCTTGTTTGTATTCTCTACCACGACTTCATAGGCTTTTTTCTCGCCCAGATACTGGAACTCCTTGAGCATCTCATCAGTGGTGCGGAAGTAAAGCGGCGGCTGGTTGTCCGCATCCTGGAAGCCCTGCCCTGCCATCAGAATCCGGCGGAACACCTCGTCCTCCTTGTTTTGAAAATGCACGTCGCAGGTGGCAACCACCGGGATGTGCAGCTTTTCGCCTAAGGAGACGATGGTGCGGTTGTGCTTTCTCAGCTCTTCCTCGTCCGCAGCCTTACCGGTGCGGATCATGAATTCGTTGTTGGCGATGGGCTGGATTTCCAGATAGTCGTAAAACCGGGCAATGTCACAAAGCTCACCCCACTGCCGCCCCAGGCTCACCGCTTCGTACAGCTCGCCCGCCTCGCAGGCGCTGCCGATGATGAGCCCTTCCCGGTACCGGGTCAGCTCGCTTCTGGGAATGCGGGGCTTTTTATAGTAATACTTGAGGTTGGATAACGAGATGAGCTTATAAAGGTTTTTAAGCCCCACGTAATTCTTCGCCAAAATAATCATGTGGTAGGGGCGCAGCTTCTTAATGTCCCCGCCCGCCAGAGCAGAGTTAATCTGGGAAACCGAATGGACCTTCGACTCCTGCTCCATCATCAAAAGGAGCTTTTGAAAGATGGCGGCCAGCATCGCCGCATCGTCGCAGGCACGGTGATGGTTGAACTTTCCCAGCTTCAAATGATCGGCTACCGTGTTGAGCTTATGGTTACGAAGATTCGGCAGCAGCTTGCGGCAGATGGGAACCGTATCGATGGAGGTATTGGCAAAGGAAAGCTTGCACCGCTTGGCTGCCGCTTTGACAAAGGACGTGTCAAAGGGTGCATTGTGGGCCACCAAGGGTGCATCGCCGCAAAAGTCCAGAAACTGCTTTAATGCCTCTTCTTCCAGCGGCGCGTCCTTGACCATGTCGTTGGTGATGCCGGTAAGCTCGGTAATCTTCTGGGGAATGGGAATCTGGGGATTAACGAAGGTGTTAAACTCCGCTGTCTTTTCCCCCTTCCCCATCTTTACCGCGCCGATTTCCGTAATCCGTTCATTCTGGGCGTTGAGGCCGGTGGTCTCCAAGTCAAACACGATGAATTCCCCGTCAAAAGGCGTATCCGCGCTGCCGGACACGGCGGGAACCTCGTCGTTGACGTAGTAAGCTTCCACTCCGTAGAGAACCTTGAAATCATTCCCCACCGCGGCGGCCGCGTTCATTGCCTCCGGAAACGCCTGGGCCACCCCGTGGTCGGTCACCGCCACCGCTTTGTGCCCCAGACTGGCGGCGAACTTGATGAGCTTTTCCGCCGGAGTCATGCCGTCCATGGCGGACATGTTGGTATGCATATGCAGCTCGACCCGCTTTTTCTCCGCCTTGTCCTCTTTTTTGCGCCGCTTGACAATGGAAATGTGTTTCGCGTCAAAGGTATATTCGTGCATGTAAGTGTCATAAGTGTACTGCCCCTTGAGCAGCACGCAGACCCCGTTTTTCAGGTCCTCGAACTCCTGGAACTTCTTCACCCTTCCGATAAACTGCACGATCTTCACGGACGTGGAGGAAGTCAGGTCGGTAATGTTAAAAGACGTGATGCGGGCTTTGCCAGATTTGGTATCCCGCGATTCAAAATCGAAGATTTCACCCCAGACGGTGTATTCCCCCGGTTCAGGCGGCAGGTCTTTGAGGGAGATGGGCGGGTCGTTGATGAGCTTGCCGTATACCACCTGAGCGGTTTCCATGAGAATAGGAAGGTTTTTAGGTAGATTGCTTGACACACGCCGCACGGGTGCCCGGCGCTTTGGCGCTTGCCTCTCAGCAGGAGACGACATATTGGACGGCGCGGCAAAGGGTGCCTCTTTTTCCGGCGGCACGTCCGTGTCCATGGGGAACGGGACCCGTTCCTCCACCCGCGGCGGCGCAGGGATGACCTCGTCGGTCTCGGTCA
>CAMLYM010000099.1 GCA_946491705.1 uncultured Clostridia bacterium | reverse complement strand
CCGTCCGGTTTTGCGTCACCTGTCTGCCGGCGTGGAAAAAGAAAGCAAAATGCGGGCAAAGCAGGGGACTGCTTTGCGCGCATTTTGCTTTCGAACAGGGCCTTATTTCATCATATACTGTACGCTGCTGATGACGCCGTTCAGCGTCTTGAGCGCTTTGCCGGCCTTCTTCTTGATGTTCTTGTTGTTGCGCATCATCGTGCCGCCAACCATGCCGGCAACCGCGCCGACCGCCATACCGGTGACCACACCTTTGACCATACCAGAGCTCGATCTCATGCTAACACCTCCGTTTATTTGTGTGGTCTTATTTTTTCCACTTGCAATGTCTTTACTCCTGTGATATATTGGTAGTAAATAGTTTGACATTCTAAGTAATTTGTCGTGGCTTAGCGGCGAAAGGGGTCTTACTGTAGTGGCTGTCTTGAATATCGTGCTCGTGGAGCCGGAAATTCCTCAGAATACAGGGAACATTTCCCGCACCTGCGCAGCCACGGGTGCCCGGTTGCATCTGGTCAAGCCCTTGGGCTTTGCCATTGATGACCGCAAGCTCAAGCGGGCAGGCCTGGATTACTGGCACTTTCTGGATATCACCTATTATGACAATTTGGAGGATTTCTTTCAGAAGAATGCCGGCCCGTTTTTTTATTTTACCACCAAGGCCCCGCGGATTTACACGGATGTTTCCTACCCGGACGGGACATATCTGGTGTTTGGTAAGGAGACGGCTGGGCTGCCGGAGGAATTGCTCGTGCGCCATCCGGAAAGCTGCGTGCGCCTGCCCATGATTGAGGGAGCGCGCAGCCTCAACTTGTCCAATGCGGTGGCGGTGGGTGTGTTTGAAACCCTGCGGCAATGGGGATTCCCGTCGCTGCAGTCTGCGGGAAATTTGACGAAATACCGTTGGGAGGATTCCATTTGATGGAAAATCAGACAATCGCTTTTTTAACTGATTCCGCGTGCGATATCCCGGAGGATTTGGCGCGCCGGTATTCCATTACCGTTATGAGTATTCCCATCAATGTGGAAGGGAAAGAATACTTGGAGCGGGTAGATTTTACCAACCAGGAGTTTTATGACATCCTGGAAAACTGCAAAAGCATTCCCAGCACCTCGCATGTGCCGTCGGTGGCCTTTGTGGAGGAATACAAGAAGGCCATGGAGAACAAAGTCACCGATCTGATCCACGTGACCATCAACTCCAAGGGATCGAATATGTACCACGCGGCGCTGCTGGCCAGGGAGCAGTTCTATGAAGAATGTCCCCAGGCGAAGGAACAGCTGCGCGTTCATGTGCTGGACTCGCGGACGTATACCATTGCGTACGGCTGCGGCATTGTGGAAGCGGCAAAGCTGGCCGAGGAAGGCAAGGATGCCGAGATGGTGCTGGCTTTCCTGGAAAACTGGTTTTCCAGCATTGAGATTTATTTTTCCGTCTATTCGCTGGACTTTGTTAAAAAATCCGGCCGGGTCAGCGTGGCGGCTGCCTTTGTAGGGGAGTTGCTGGGTCTGCGCCCCATCATCCGCATGCTTGACGGAGACCCGGTGATTATCGACAAGGTGCGGGGAGACAAGGCGATTTTGTCGCGGCTGCTGCGCGCGGCTAAGGAATCGATGGAGAAAAGCGGATTAGAAAAGCCGGAGTATTACATTATTCACGGCTCGCCTGTGAAAGAAGCCCGGGAGCTGGAAAATCTTCTGGAGCAGGAGTTCGGCTATCCTTCTTCCGGAAGTTACGAGGCGGGCGCTGCCATCAGCATCAATTCCGGACCTAGGGTCATCGGTGTGATCCTCAAAGGGAAAGACCGCAGATAACCGATACGTCCGGCCGTAACCGAGCGGCCGGACTTTTTGCGCCTGGAAAGGCGAAAAGGAAGGGTGGCCCTCGCTCCAACCACAAGAACAACCAAGCGGTTAAGAAGGCGTGCTAGGTAGTCAACAGGCTGTAAAAAGGCAATGCCGACGCGTCCAAAGGAAAAGCGAACAGCAAAAGAGGCCTGGGGTTTTCCCCGGCCTCTTTTTATTAGGCTTATGCTTGCGTTTTTACCGGCTCCTCCGGCGCAGCCTGGTACATAGTTTCGTAATAGTCGCGAAGCATCCGCGCGGCGGAGAACCGGTCGGTCGCCATCTGCACACTCATGCGCATCATGGACTCCCAGGTGGCCGGATGCTGGTACCAGGCGGGCATCACCTCGTCGAACAGGGCCTTATAAAGGAAGTCTCGATCCCGGTCGTTCTGCTCTTCCCCTTCGCCCTGGGTACCGTCTCCGATCTGCCAGCCGTTGACTCCGTTTATGCATCCCTCTGGCCACCAGCCGTCCAGGATGCTCAGATTGAGCACCCCGTTCATCGCCGCCTTCATGCCGGAAGTGCCGGAGGCCTCCAGCGGGCGTAGGGGCGTATTGAGCCATACGTCGCAGCCGCGGGTAAGCAGGGCGCCCACTTGCATGTCGTAATCCTGCACGAACACGATGGCAGAGGGGTATTTCTTTGCCATTTGGACCATTTTACTAACGATTTCTTTGCCGGTCAGGTCGTTTGGATGGGCTTTGCCGGAGAAGATCAGCTGCAAGGTGCCGTTTTTCAGCAAGGGCTCGATCAGCTCCATTTTCCCGAAAATCAGGTCACCCCGTTTATAGGGGGCGGCGCGCCTGGCAAAGCCGATGGTCAGGGCCTCGGGGTTGAGACGCACACCGCAGCGGCGTGCAATTTCACTCAAAAGATGCATTTTCAGCCGCTTATGCACCGGCATCAGAGGCCGGCCAGCTAGATAAGCATCCCGGATGGCTTTGTCCTGCCAAGTGCCGTTGTGCACTCCGTTGGTAACGGCCAGGATGGGAGCCGCGTCCTCTACGCCCGCCCACATCTTTTGCGCCGTCTGGGCGTGCAGAGCGGCTACGCCGTTGGCGAGCCGGGCCATGCGAAGGCCGGCCACCGTCATATTAAACGGATCGCCGCCGATTTCCTTGACCTGCTCGTAGCTCAGGCCGTTGTAAGCGCCCATGTATTCGAGCAGCTTGTGCTCGTGTACCTCATTGCCCGCGGCCACCGGCGTGTGGGTGGTGAACACGATGGATTGCCGGACCTTGGCCCGGGCTTCTTCAAAGCTGCGTCCCGCCTTCATTTCTTCGCGGATCAGCTCAAAGGAGGCAAACATGGGATGGCTGTCGTTAAAATGATATAGGTCCGCCTGGATCCCCAACGCCCGCAGAGCCCGTACCCCGCCGATTCCCAGAATGATCTCCTGGGCGATCCGTTCTTCGTGAAACCATCCGTATAATTGGCCGGTAATCAAGCGATCGGAGTTTTCCGCAAGGTTCGCGTCCAGCAAAAACAAAGGGGCATTCCCAAAGCAGTCACACAGCCAGACCTTCAGGGTAATCGGACGCTCCCGTACCGAGACGCGGACGGTGACGCCGGTATCCTTGAGAAAGTCGTACCGGTATTCCGGGAAGCAGTCCATCGGCCACCCGTTTTCGTGAATCACCTGCCGGGTGCTGCCCTGGCGCCAGAGGATTCCAATTCCTACCACCGGTTTTTTCAGATCCTTGGCGGCCTTTAAAAGGTCACCCGCCAGAATCCCTAAGCCGCCCGCGTAAATCTTGAAATCCGATTGCAGGCCGTATTCCATACAAAAATAAGCGACGGTTGGTTCCTTTTTCATGAGACCATACTCCTTTTCTGTACCGTGTGGGAACAGCATAATTATGTGGACTGTCCACGTGTGAACACCAAGCAGCCGCCGGGAGAAAGCGAGAGAAGCCCGTCTTTTTTGCAGACGCCTTGAGAGAGAACCGGGTGCTCAAAAGAAAGGCGGGCGGCGAGAGAACCAAATTCATCCGCCGGGGATACCGTCAGCGCCGCCTCTGCAAAAGAGAAGAGGGCGCAGAGAACACGTTCCCCGTCCTGGTACGCCAGCCGGACAAGAGGGCCCGGCTTTCGCAGAAGGTCCGGGCGGAAAGCGCCCGGTTCATGAAGCAGAGAAAAGCAGGTGCGGCGCAGGGCGGTTACTTGTTTGATCCAGTCAAACGCCTGCGAATCGCTTGCCCAGTGAAAACAGATCCGGTCGAAAAAGGCGAGTTTGCCGTACATGGGATCTTCCTTTGGAAGGACAAAGCGTCCGGCTTCGTCGTTGAGAAGACCCAGATTCATCGGCTGGCGCTCGCCGCATTCCTGTCCGTTGTTGATAAGCAGATAGGCGTTTGGCAGGAGAGCCGCCAGCAGGAAGGCGGCGTTGGCCTTCTCCTGGGAGCCAGTCATTACCGGGGCCCGGGGAGAGTCGGACAGCTCTGCGGCGGCCACCACCGGCAGCGCCGCTTCCACCGATGCCGCCAGAGACTGCCCCAGCAGCATAGGGGAAACTGTTTTCCAGGCCGACCAAACGTCTCCCAGGATCAAGTGATACCCTTCCTCCTTGGCCTTTTGGGCCTTGCCGGGGGAAAACTCCTCCGACCAGAAGAGGAAATCCGGGTCGGCCTTTTTGGCGGCGCGTATCAGTTCCTTTCCCAGCGGGACGGGGAGAGCATGGGCCATGTCGATGCGGGCTCCGTCGATGCGGTACCGGCGGATAAAGGCGGGAATAATCCCAGCGATTTTATTCCAGAGAGCCTGATTGGGCTTTTCTCCGGGAAAGACGCTGCACTTGACTCCGTCCTGCGCGATGAAGGGCGGGCGGGACTCCAAATTCGGCAGCGCCTTGGCGGCAGGGGAAGGGTCAAAGTAGAATTTTAAGTAGGTCACGTCTGTCCAGGGAGGCTGGGGATCGTTGATGGTGTCCGCAAAGCCGGGGAGGGTGCAGATTCCCCATTCTTTTATGGCTAGATCCATGCAGTTTTCCCCCGTTTCGTCCGCCCGGCGGCAAAGCGCACGCCAAGCCGCCGGGTCGGGCGGGGGAACAAAGCCGTCCAGAAAGGCCGGCATCTCGTCGGAGGCATAGAGAAGGTTCACATTGTCCGGCGAGACCACCGCGTGGCCTAAGCCCTTTACGCCCGGGGCCGCCAGGGACTGAGCCCGCTCTGCCTTGATCCAGTAAAACCAGTCCGGATGCTCCCGGATAAACACATGGTCTCTGGCGGCAGTGCGAAAGACAAAGTCCAGCATGACCCGCATCCCCAGCCGGTGGCAGGCTTCCACCAGCGCCGCAAACTGCCGCTCGAGCGGCAGCCCGCCCGCGAAAGGATCGTCCAAGTCCGGGTCGAAGGCTTCCATGTCCTCAATGGAATAAGGACTGGGGGCGCCGCCTTTCTGAAAGGCGCGGCTGGAACGAAAGACCGGAAGCAGGTAGAGAAAGTCCACTCCCATCTGCAAAAGCAGGGGGAGCAGAGCGATGCACTTGAGAAAGCTCCCGGACTGCAGGGAACCGGTATGGTTCCAGGCGGAAAAGGCCCGGGGCAGCATAGAGTAAAGTACGCCGCAGGTCGTTTGCTTGGGCGGCACTTTTGGCGTATTCAGAATAAAAGCGAGGCAGGCTCGGTAGAAGGCGCATGGATCCACCGCCACCTCGTTCGGCCGGGAAGAGTCTGTCCGGTCAGGGACGGAGAGATAATTCCATCCGGCGGGAATGAAGTAAGGTTCTTTTCCCTCCGCCGAGGGGATCGCTTCATACAGGTCCTGTAATGCATGCATAGCGGACTCCATTCCGACGGATCGGATCCGGACAGAAAATACGCTGGGAAACGGCCGAATCCGTCAAAAAATATAATCATTCGATGTAAAATACTTGTTTATCTGTGTGAATTGCTTAGATTTATTATAAAGCAGGAGGTATAACAAGTCAACTGAATTGGATGAAAGTATCAAGTTTGTTACCATTGATGGGGCGGGCCGCAGTGGGCTTGTGACGAATATTCATAAAAGGCAAAAGGCGCCGCTAGGAGAGATTTCTTTTTGCGCGGGTTCTTTTCTTGACAAGGACAAACACGCGGCAAAGGGGCCGGTCAGAGCAGCCGGGAAAATCCCGGTAAATGGGTTTGAAACCGCGTAGATGCGCTGATGAAGCTCATGCACAACTTTTGCACAAAAAAAGGCTGCACAAATCCGTCTGGTTGTGCAACCTAGAGAAAATCAGCAAAAAAGGCGAAAAAGTTTGACTTTTTCGCCCATCTGTCGTATAATCTCACAATGCTTTATGATGGAATAGTATACCTATCTTTTAGACAGAGGATAGCACAAAAGAACCAAAAAGGCAAGGAACATAAGGACGATTTTTAACTCCGTTGCCGTGTGTTTCGGAGTGAAAATAGGGAACAAAACATGCGATGTCACGATCTTTAGGAAATGGAGTGGTGTAAGCCTATGGTGAATGTCAAACAGGTGAAACTAGGCAACAATACCCGCATGAGCTTTTCGCGCATCAATGAGGTTTTGGACATGCCTAACCTGATTGAGGTGCAGAAGAATTCGTACAATTGGTTCCTGGAAGAGGGCCTCAAAGAGGTGTTCCGGGACGTGTCCGCCATCACCGACTACACCGGCAATCTTGTCCTCAATTTTATTGATTACAAACTGGACGAGAAGGCGAAGTACACGGTCGAGCAGTGCAAGGAGCGGGACGTGACCTACGCCGCCCCTCTTCGGGTGCGCGCCCGCCTGATCAATAAGGAAACCGGGGAAATCAAAGAGTCCGAGGTGTACATGGGCGATTTCCCGCTGATGACCGAGAGCGGAACCTTTATCATCAACGGCGCCGAGCGTGTCATTGTTTCCCAGCTGGTGCGTTCCCCGGGCGTTTACTACGGCATGAACTACGACAAGACCGGCAAGAAGCTTTTTAACGCCACCGTCATCCCCAACCGGGGCGCCTGGCTCGAATACGAGACCGATTCCAACGACATTTTCTATGTCCGCATCGATAAAAACCGCAAGCTGCCGGTGACTACCTTCATCCGGGCGTTGGGCCTTGGCACCGACGCGGAGATTCTCGACTTTTTCGGTGAAGACGAGCGCATCATCGCCACCCTTGCAAAGGATACCGCCAAAACCCGGGAAGAGGGTCTGATGGAGGTCTATAAGAAGCTGCGCCCGGGCGAGCCGCCCACGGTGGAAAGCTCCCAGGCCCACATCGACGGCCTGTTCTTCGACGCGCGCCGTTACGATCTTTCTAAAGTGGGACGCTATAAGTACAACAAGAAGCTGGCCATCGGCGGCCGGCTGACCGGCAAGGTATTAAGCCGCCCGGTGGCAAACCCGGTGACCGGCGAAATCATGGCTGAGGCGGGGGAGACTGTCACCCGCGAAAAGGCCCAAGAGATCGAGAGAAGCGGCGTTTCCTGCGCCTGGCTCGACTTAGACGGCCGGGAGTTCAAGGTGATTTCCAACGGCATGGTGGACCTGCGGGACTTCCTGCCTTTTGACTTAGAAGAGCTGGGCATCCATGAAAAGGTACGCTTTTCGGTGCTCCAGGAAATCATGGAGAACGCCGCCGGCGAGGAAGAGGCCATCCGCGAGGCCGTAAAGACCCGCATCGACGAGCTGATCCCCAAGCATATCATCCTAGACGACATTCTTTCTTCCATCAACTATATGAGCGGCCTTGCTTTGGACGTGGGCGTCACCGACGACATCGACCATCTGGGCAACCGCCGCATCCGTTCGGTGGGCGAGCTGCTGCAAAATCAGTTCCGCATCGGCTTCTCCCGGATGGAGCGGGTGGTGCGTGAAAAGATGACGCTGCAGGCCCAGGAGATGGAGTCCATCACCCCCCAGAGCCTCATCAACATCCGCCCGGTGGTGGCGGCGATCAAAGAGTTCTTCGGCTCCTCGCCCCTGTCCCAGTTCATGGACCAGACCAACCCCCTGGCGGAGCTGACCCACAAGCGCCGCTTGTCCGCCCTGGGCCCCGGCGGCCTGTCCCGTGACCGGGCGGGCTTCGAAGTGCGCGACGTGCACTACAGCCATTACGGCCGCATGTGCCCGATTGAGACCCCGGAAGGACCCAACATCGGCCTGATTTCCTATCTGGCCACCTATGCGAAGATCAACGAATACGGCTTTGTGGAAGCACCCTTCCGCCGGGTGGACAAGGAAACCGGCGTGGTGCTCGACGAAGTCATCTATATGACCGCCGACATGGAGGACGACTACATCGTCGCCCAGGCCAACGAACCTTTGGACGAAAACGGCCGCTTCATGAACGCAAAGGTCAACACCCGCTACCGCGATGAATTCCTGGAAATCGAAGCGAACAAGGTGGACTTTATGGACGTGTCCCCCCGGATGGTGGTCTCGGTGGCGACAGCCATGATCCCCTTCCTGGAAAACGACGACGCCAACCGCGCGCTGATGGGTTCGAACATGCAGCGTCAGGCGGTGCCGCTTCTGAAGCCCCAGTCTCCTGTGGTGGGCACGGGTATGGAATACAAGGCGGCGGTGGACTCGGGCGTGGTGGTTCTCGCCAAGCGCCCGGGCGTGGTGGAATCGGTCAGCGCGGATAAAGTGGTCATCCGCGCCGACGCGGACGGGGAGCTGGACGAATACCACATCATCAAGTTCCTGCGCTCCAACCAGGGCACCTGTATCAACCAGCGCCCGGTGGTGACCAAGGGCCAGCACGTGGTTGAGCATGAAGTCATTGCCGACGGCCCGGCCACCGACAACGGGGAAATCAGCCTGGGAAAGAACGCCCTGATCGGCTTTATGACCTGGGAGGGCTACAACTACGAGGACGCGGTTCTCATCAACGAGAAGATCGTCCGCGACGATGTGTATACCTCCATCCATATTGAAAAGTACGAAATCGAAGCCAGAGACACGAAGCTCGGCGCCGAGGAAATCACCCGCGACATCCCCAATGTGGGCGAGGACGCCCTCAAAGACCTGGATGAGCGGGGCATCATCCACATTGGTGCGGAGGTACGCGCCGGCGATATTCTGGTCGGTAAAGTGACGCCCAAGGGCGAAACGGAGCTGACCGCAGAAGAGCGCCTTTTGCGCGCCATCTTCGGCGAAAAGGCAAGAGAGGTGCGGGATACTTCTTTGCGGGTTCCTCACGGCGAATACGGCATCGTGGTGGACGTGAAGGTGTTCACCCGTGAAAACGACGACGAGATGAGCCCGGGCGTGAACATGGTGGTCAAATGCTACATCGCCCAGAAGAGAAAGATCTCTGTGGGCGACAAGATGGCCGGCCGCCACGGAAACAAGGGCGTTGTTTCCCGCATCC
>CAMLYM010000098.1 GCA_946491705.1 uncultured Clostridia bacterium | reverse complement strand
GCGGGGGCGCAGAGGGGGGAAAATGCGGCTCCTCCTTCCGCTTATCCCGCGCAAGACCAAGAGAAGAACAGACGGCGAGATCGTCATTGACGTTCCGGCCTTCTTTGTTATTGCGTCAGTCGGTGGCGCTGGGAACGACCACCTCGCCGTTGAGCGCTTTCTGGGTTTTGTTCAGGAAGGAATCGATGGCCTTGCGCTGCATGATGTAGTTGGGCGCGTTCTCCAGGCCGTTGACCTTCACGAGCACGGTGCGCGCCGTGTCGTAGTAATAGTCCACCGTGATCGGAGCGGTAGCCCCATCCGAGAAGCGGTAGGTGACCGTCATCAGCCGCTCGCCGGCCGGCTCCCGGTCCGTGATTTCGTCGGCAGACAGCTTTCCGAGGCTTTCGTACAGCTTCTTGATGCAGCCGGCGGAAACGCCGTTGCCGTTGGCCACGCCGCCGGTGACGGTTTTGGAGCCGTTTTCCTCCGTGACCACCGGCTCGAACTTCGCCGTTACCTGGGAAGCGTCGATGTCAAAGGAAGAGAGAAGCTGAATGTTGATAAGCACGGGAATCGGATACAGAAGCTGGCGGTCGGTCAGCTCCATGTAGGATACGTTGTCGGCCTTGACCACGTAAACCACCCGTTTGTCCGCGGTGGTGGCGTAATAATTGCCTTCGTCGTTTTTCGAGCCGATCCAGAGGCTCCCGTTATACGTCTGCCCCCCCGACTGGAAGGAGAACGAAAGAGTAGAATAGGGCTGGTCGAGCCCGTACTGGGCAAGCTGCGCCGGATCGGTGACGACGGCTTCCACGCTGGAGGCGAGAATCTTCGTAAGGCCGGAGGGAAAGGCGTTGTCCACACTGACGCTGGCTCCCGCAAAGTAAGGGGAGGTGATGGCCTTGTCCACATAGCCGGCGGGATGGGTCTCCACATTCTTATAGGGGTTGCTTTCGATGACGATGGGCTGCGGATGCAGGGTGCCGCCCAGCTCCGCCTTGAGAAACACTGCCTCGTCCTTTTGTTCTTCCGTCAGCCCCGCGTCGAAGATGACGTTGGAGACGAAATGGTTCACCCCGTAGAAGAAGGAATCGGTGGTTTCGGTGAGAAGATAGACCTTGGTTTCCCCGGGGATACGGGCATATCGGCCGCCTGAGGCAGAGGCGCTGCCCAGCTCGATGGAGAAGGTACTCCCGTCGGTATAAGTGACCGAAACCTGGGCCGCCGCCGGATCCAGCCCAAAGTCGGCCGGGCGGGACGGATTTTCCTCAATAAGACGCTCAGCGTAAAAGCCGGAGGCGGCCACCGCCAGATTCTCAAGCTCGGTGCTGTTGGTGGCAAGTCCGCTGAGCAGGGAGATGGTCAGGGTATCCTCCCCGCGCTGGGCGGTGAATTCCCCTTTTTCGTTCTGGACCGTCACGCTTTGCACATCGTCGCTGGTCTTATCCACAAAAGTCGCCGCCAGCTCGTGCTGGGAAGCGGGGGAGGAGCTTTCCCCTCCGCCGCCTGAGCCGAACAGGAAAAGCGCTCCGGTGGCCAGAGCCAGCACGACGATGACCATGCCGACGATGATTAAGGTCTTGACTTGTTTCCTCATAGATGTCTCCTTCGCAGCCAGATCACGACACCCGCGATCAAGAGGAGAAGCGGAACGGTTACCGTAAAGAGCACGATACCGATCCAAACCGCCTGGGTATTGGTTACGCTGATGGCCGTGTCGGACACGGTGCGGGTGCTGATGGCAACATCCTGGCCTTCCCGGCCGCTGATGGAATTGTAGATTTTCATGATGATGTCGTCGTTGATGCAGGAGAAGATGGACGACGCGTTAAAGAAGTCGTTGGAACCCACCGCAACCACATTGGCGTTAAACTCCGTGGTCCCTTCGTAACGGGTGTTCTTAGACACAGTGAGCACGTCGTAGGAACGGGTCCCCGTCTCGTCCGGGTTGCCGTCGGCGTCCACGATTTGGGCGGTGTTGGAGGTGGTCACCACCGACTCGGTGGTGACGTTTCCTTTGCTGGTAAAGAGCAGCTCGATGGGCTTGGAATTGGCCACCACCGGCGGCACCTGACTGGAGGCAAAGGAAGAAGCGTATTCGCTCGAGCCCAGATTGCCGATGGCAATATTGGGGCTGTTGGTAAAATAGCGGTTTTGCTGGGTTTCCACCAGCATCCCGTCGCCCGCCTTGATGCCCCACTCAGAGAGGAACGCATCGAAGTTGTCAAGGGGCGCGTAGGAAGCGCTGAAGGTGACCATCAGGGTGGGATTGTTGGCGTCCTTCGCCAGGAAGGCGTCAAGCACCTTTAGTTCTTCTGCCGTATAGTCGAGCTTGGGCGCCGCGATCACCACAAAGTTGGTGTCTTCGGGAATGCCGTCGGAACCCAGACTGATTTCGTTGGTTTCATACCCATTGTCCGATAAGAGCTGCTTGAAGGCGGCAAGGGAAGCGGTATCCTCGTTGTGACCGGTGACAAAGGAGACCTTGGGCACCGTGTCCATAGCGCAGGAGAGGATTTTCGATACCAGCGTCAGCTCGATTTTTTCTCCGGTCACGCTTTGGGTGCCGGTGGTAGGGCTGGTCTGGATGTCGAACAGGTCGTAGACGCTGATGGTAAAGTGCCGTTTGGCCGATTCGATGATAATATGCAGCTGGGAGAGGGTCTCTTCGCTGTATTTCTGTGCAAAGGTGGGGTTGGCGTCCAGGTCGATGTATTCCACCTTGATGTGGTTGTTGGCCTTGGAAATCTCGTCGGCAATGCGGGGCAGACGGTTGAGCGGAACGCCGGTGCTCTCATCGTAGGCCTCATAGGTTTCCCGCGGAGAGAGCATGTAGATGACAACGTCCTCATCCACGTCGGCAAGATAGTTGACTGCCTCCTCGGACAGGGTGAATTTCTGGTCGCTGGTCAGGTCCACACCCAGAGGAAAACGCTCATACAGAGTGGTAGCCAGCACGTTTAACAGCACCACCACCACGATAAAACCCGCGGTGATGGCAGTCGCAATTCCGCCGTACCGGAAGGAACGGCTTTTTGAGAATTTCTGTTTCATAAAAGTCATCCCTCCTTAGCTCCATCTCTTTTTGTCAAGCACGCGGATGGTCAAAAATAGGAAGACCGCCGCAACGCTCAAGAAAAAGACGATGGCCGAATAGTCGATCACTCCGATGGTAAAGGGGTAGTAGCGGTTGTTGAAAGAAAGCCACTCCACAACCTTGTTCAGAGCGGTGGAAGAGAAAAACGCGGTGATGCCGTCGAGCAGGATGAGGATGAAGGAGACGGCAAAGGTCAAGATCGCCGCGATCAATTGGCTTTCGGTCAGGCTGGAAATGAACAGGCCGATGGCAATGAAAGCCGCCCCCATGAAGAAGGAGCCTAAAAGGTTGCCGATGATTACCATCCATTCCGGCGTGGTGAAGGCGGACAGGACGATGCCGAAAAGGACGTTGATGAGGATGGCGAGCCCGTAGACCGCCAGGGCCGCCAGGTACTTGCCCACCACCAGGGAGAAAAGACTCACCGGCGACGTCAGCAGCAGCTGGTCGGTTTTCTGGCGCTTGTCCTCACTGAGGAGCTTCATGGTCAGCAGCGGGATCACCATCAAGGAAATGGTGAACATAGCGGAAAACACCGGCGTCAGATCGGCGTTTAAAGAGGCCAGGCAGTACAGATAGAAGAACAGGCCCGAGAAAAAGCAGAACACCGAGAGAAAGACAAAGCCGATGGCCGAATGAAAATAGGAATTGAATTCGCGTTTGAAAACCGATAGCATCAGCGGCGACCTCCCATCTGTTTTTCTCCCGTCAGCTGCAAGAACACGTCCTCCAGCGTCAGGTCGTTGGTGCGCATGGCCATCAGAGGCCAGTGCCGGTCGGAGAGGCGGTTGAAGATTTCCTTGCGGATGTCGGTGCCCGCTTCGGTTTCGATGGAATATTCGAAGACGCCCGGTTCCTTCTGCCCGTTACGGGTGATCTCCACCAGATGGGGAAGCTTGGAGAGCATTTTATAAACGTCTTCGCTGGGCCCGGCCACCCGGATGATCAGCTTGTGGTCGGCGGTCATAGCGGTGGACAGGTCGTCGGGAGTGCCGTCGGCCACGATCTGGCCGTTGTTGATGACCACCACCCGCTCGCACACCGCCTGCACTTCGGTGAGGATGTGGGAGCTGAGGATGACCGTGTGTCCTTTGCCCAGGTGCTTGATGAGGTTTCGGATTTCAATGATCTGCTTGGGGTCCAGGCCAACCGTAGGCTCGTCCAGAATCAGCACGTCCGGGTTTCCAAGCAGAGCCTGGGCAACCCCGACTCTCTGCCGGTATCCCTTCGAAAGGTTGCCGATAAGACGGCCGTACACGTCTTCAATCTTCACAAGCCCGCAGATTTCCTGGATGTGTGCCCGCTTGGGAAGGGACACCTTCTTGAGCGAATAGGCGAAGTCCAGATAGTCCTTCACCGTCATGTCCAGGTACAGAGGCGGCAGCTCCGGCAGATAACCGATGTGCTTTTTCGCCTCAATGGGGTTTTCCAGAATGTCGATCCCCGCCACCGAGGCCGATCCGGACGTGGCCGATATGTACCCGGTGAGCATATTCATGGTAGTGGATTTTCCTGCGCCGTTGGGCCCGAGGAAGCCGAGGATTTCCCCTTCCTTCACGGAGAAGGAAATGTCCTCAACGGCATAGTTCTTTCCATACCGTTTGGAGAGGTTTTTCACCTCTATCATATGTATTCCCTCCTATTTGTCTGCGATGGGTCTTCGTATTCAAAGCGCAAAAAGCGCTGAAAACCGGATGCTGTGCGGCAGGATTGCCGCACAAAAAGGGCAATTGCCGGAATAGCAATATTCTATCAGCAATTGCCCTAGCATGTGTAAACATTTCATTACGAAAGAATGACCGCCAGGAAATCCCTTACCGGCTAGTCAGCCGTTTGGCATTTTGCGAGAAAATCAGGTCGCGCTCTTCCTGAGACAAATCCATTTCTTCCAGATAGGCAAGCTCGTCCTTGGCGTCCCACATGGGAAAGTCGGTACCGAACAGCACATGATCCGCCCCGTAGTGGCGGATCAGCTCCTGGGCTCGTTTGACCCCGATGAAAGCGATGGAACTGCACGTGTCGATATACACCTTTCCCTTGGGCAGAACCGCCTGGGCCTCGTCCCACCGGCGGTACCCGCCGAAGTGAGCCGCTACCGCCGTCAGGTTCGGGAAATCGGAAAGCACTCTTGCAAGCCGCGTGGGACTGGAGAAATCGTACCGGTCGTCTCCGGTGTGAAACAGGACCGGCAGCTTGCCGGCGATCATTTCGTAAAAGGGGTACATCTTCCGGTCGTCGATGTTAAACTTCTGAAAGTCCGGGTGCAGCTTGACGCCTTTAAGCCCCAGCTCCTTAATCTGGTCGAGGGCCTGCTGGGCCTGAGCCGGCGTTAAGTCAGGATGGAAGGCGCCGAAGCCGGTCAGCTCCTCGTGCTCGAGGCACTGGGAGGCGATGAAGGAATGGATGGAAGGTACCTGCTCGGGCGTGGTGGCCACCGAGTGGACCACATAACCCGTCACCCCGGCCCGGCGGCCCACCGCCAGCAGGGTGTTCACATTCCCCACGTTGTCCATGGGAATGCCGTAGAAGTGGCCGACGTTTTCGGTCGCCTTCCGGGCGATTTTATCCGGGTAAATGTGCGCATGAAAATCAATGATTTCTTGCATACCGAATCATCTCCGCAAAAGAATGGGCTAGAATCACCAAAAATGACCTTACAGATGGAAGGCAGTTTATACTATATTATAACGCCCCAGAGCCGCCTTGTCAAAGAAAACTGCGGCTTTGGGGCATTTTTGTAGGATTTTTCGGCTTTATTTGGGTTCTTCTCCGTAGAACCTGCGGATGGCCGCGCGGGCCTCTTTTGCCGGCAGATGCCGAATGACGTAAGAAGTCCCCCGCTCTCCCACCACGGTCACCCGCAGGTGGCAAAGCCCCGCCTGCTTTTGAAACGGGGTTTGGGTGAGGGCCAGCCGCTGCACTTTCTCCGCCGGCACCAGTACTTCGTGCAGCGAAAAGCGCTTGCGGCAGGTAAACCGGCATACCGGCTTTTCGAGAGCGACCCCCGCCTCATAGTAGGACAGCAGGGAAAGCACCATCATCCACAGACATAAAATTGCCAGCACCGCGGCGAGAAAAGGGACTAGGGCGCTGAACGGAGAAAGGAGAATTTGAACCAGATAGGCCCCGGGAGGAATGAGGAGCAGCCCTACGCAGGGGTAGAGAATGTATCGGCGCAAAGTACCCTTTTGAGGGCGCAGAGAAAGCTTTTTAGGCCCTGCGAACTCGGGGAGGATTTCCCCGCAGGACTCCCGTGCTTTCCGTTTTCGCACACAGGGAAGGAGTACCGCCTTTTGCCCCTCCTGCTTGCCGTATCCCACACAAATTACGTTGACGCTGGCAAGCCCCATCAGATGAAGGAGGAGGCCCTGGCGGATGTCCACCGCGCAGATGTGCCGGGTCCCCAGCACCGACCGGTACCGGCCAACGGCGCCTGAGGACACCGTCAGCCGCCCCTCCGTGCGGCGCAGAGAAAAACGCACGTACCGCAGAAAGACCCGGACAAATGCAATGAGCCAGCCCACCGCCAAAATGGTGGCCAAAAGCGCGGTGGCGGGGGGGAGGACCGCCACCAGAAAGGTGGCTAAGGTGCCGATGGTGCCGAGAATTTGGGCCTCGATTTCTTGCCCGAGTAGCTGGCCGATCCCCTTGACCACGGGAACGGCGAAGAGAATGCCGCCGGCTGCGTTGGAAGCGGAGGCGGCCATTATCGCCACGAAAAATGGATTTGCCCGGTAACTCGAGGAAATGGCCGGTGTCCGGCCGTGACCCTTGACCATGGCCGCGATGGAAAGGGCGCGGCGGTTGGGAAGATAGAGCTCCACGTCCGCCTTGCGCCGGCTGCCTGCGGCTGTGTCCAGCCGCAGCCGGGCGCCGCCCAGGAGGATAAGCCATAAAGGGCGTTCCACGTCGGCCGAGGACACATCCCGAAAACGCAGATGTACCTGTTTGTGAAGAAAAATGCCGCTTTCCACTAGGATTTCCCCGTTCTTGACGGTGTACCATAGCCTTGCCCAGCGCCAGACCGCCAAAAGTACTACCGCCGAGGCCGCAAACAGCTCCTGCCACAAGAGCAGCGACCAGGCCCAGGGCTCAAAGGGAAGGGTGAGCAGCTGCTGGGCTACCGGCAGCAGCAGCAAAAACACGTAGCGTTTGAGCTCGGTGGCAATCCGGGCCGGATGGGTGCGCCTTCTCATGGCCGCCTCCTGTACGTTTTCCACAGGTGCAGCAGCTGCTGCGCGTCGTCCAAAGAAAGGTCGGGCAGATGCAGCCGGGAACCGGGCAGACACAGCGTCACCGACGCAATCCCCATCAGCCGCTGAAGCGGGGTCTGGTGCAGCTGCAAAAGGAGGACGGCGGACAGGGAGGTGCTGTGCTCCAGGTGCAGGAATACCCCCCGGCGAAGAGAAAGGCGGCCTGCTTCCAGCTGAATCTGAAAGGAGGAATAGTACCCCGGGATCCAGAAAAAGAAAAGCCACAAGGCGATGGCGCCCAGGAAAATCCCCGCCGCTACCGCGCCGTTCCCGAGAAGGGGAAAGAGCGCATAAAAAAGAACACCGGCTGCCGTGCAGATCAGCATAAGCCAAATCCGCCACAAAAGCAGCGCCTTTTTCGCCAGGGAAAGCTTCATCGCATAGCCGCCTCCTTTCTTCATGTTACCCATATGCGTGTTCGTTTTATGACATGTATATGCATAGGATTACCGGAAACGAAAAAAATACCACACCGCCATTTGCCTTCACAGCGGTGTGGCATTGCAGCCATCGTACAAAGCTTTATTCGATCCAGTTGTCGTTTCCTTCGTCCACATCCACGACAATGGCGTTGCGCTTTTCCTTGGCGGCCCGCTTGCGGCGGCCCACAATGTTGACCTTGGTAAACAAAAGCAGCGCGCCGGAGCTGACGATGCCGCACAGGATAACGGCCAGCACCGTGTAAAGCACAAAGCTGTTGTACCCTTCGGCAGAGGGGAAGAAGCTATTTGCCATGAGCGCGAGCACCAAAGTGACCACGGCGGTAAAGAGACCCGCGATCATGCTCACGGTGTTGAGGTCCTTGCGCTTGATTTCCGACAGGCGCTTTTTATGCTCGATGTCGCTTACCTTCGCGTCAATTTCCGCGGCAGTCTTTTTGTCCGTCTGACGGTTTAGGTCTTCAATAAAGGTGCGCAGGTCGTTGGAGTAACGCTTCTTTTCCTCCCAGGAGAAGTAGACGTTGGAGGTAATGTCCTTAATCAGCTCCTCGCAGAAAATCTGCACCGTATACATATCGCTGGCCTTAAGCAGGTATTTTCTGGCGGTAGACGCGATCATCGCTTCGATGATCTCCTGGTCGGGCAGGCCCTTGTCCGCAATGTACGGTTTCAAGGAGAGGAACACCTCGTCGTTTGCCTGATAGATTTTCTTAATGTACTCATTGTTCCCCTTGCTGGAGATGGCGCACCGGGTCAGCAGCCAGACGATAATGCCGCAGACGATGCCGCCCACTATGCCGATGACCCAGGGGTTTTGGATAAATTCCAACATGCTTTCACATCCTCACTTTTCACTCGATTTCTGCTCGTGCTGCAAAGATTTATATGGGTCTAATTATACCGATTCCCTATAACTTTGTCAAATTCTGTCGTGTATTTTTCCATTTCTATCTGTGAACACTACTTACAACTGGGAAAATGCGGTTTTACACGATCTTTACACACGGTATATTCCCGCTATACACGCCCCTTTTATGATGGATCCTGTAAGAAATACAGTGAGGTGTAACAAATGAAAAAATTGCTTTCTCTTGCGACTATGGTAATCGTGGCCGTATCCGTTTTGGCCGGCTGCGGCGGCAACGGCGATTCAAGCACGGGTTCCACCGGCTCCACCACGGCTGCCGGCAGCTTCGATTCCACCAAGGAAATCACCGTCATCTCCCGGGAAGCGTCCTCTGGTACCCGCGGCGCGTTCGACGAGCTGATGGGATTGATTGAGAAGTCCGGCGACAGCGAGGTTAACAAGCTCTTCTCCGAAGCGGTCATCGCCAGTTCTACCGACGAAGTTCCCGCCAAAGTGGAGGTTGACAAGTACGCCATCGGGTATACCTCCATCGGCGCGGTCAACGACAGCGTGAAGGCTTTGGAGGTGGACGGCGTGGGGGCCACCGAGGAAAAAGAGAAAAACGGCACCTATAA
>CAMLYM010000097.1 GCA_946491705.1 uncultured Clostridia bacterium | reverse complement strand
ATTAGACGTATTTTCGGTAAATAATGGATATTATTTTCTATTTTTGCGGTCTGTTGGTACGCTATACTTACAGGAGAGGAGCGCGTACTGCAAATATAAACTGAAAAGGAGCCAGATCATGAAGTTATTTCTCAAAAAGCGCGGCAAGAAAGGCTTTACCCTGGTAGAACTGGTCATCGTCATCGCCATCCTGGCCATCCTGGCGGCTGTCGCCATCCCCACTGTCATCGGCGTCATCAGCAGCGCCAACGAAAGCACCGACGCGGCTAACGCCCGCGCCATCGAAGCGGCGGTCAAGCTGTACGTGGCCGACCAGGAAAAGAAGGGCAATGAAATCACGGATTTTGCCACTCTCACGGCCGATCAGTACAAGACAGCGCTCAACGACTCCGGCATTACCTCTATGGAAATCAAACAAGGCGGCAAGGAGTTCTATTTCAACACCACCACCGAACGCTGCACCGTGGAAGACGCGAATACCCTTACCGGCACTGCCGTAACGGATTTTGCAAGCATCAAATTCGGCGCCGGCGGAAGTACGACTTCCTCCACCTAAGTCAAATCCAGTTTCTCATACAACAAAAGCCCGATTACATCGGGCTTTTGTTGTATGGCTCCCTATTCGAACTCCCTCCCTGTTCCATTTGGTGAAACGAGGTGAACCATCGTCTTGAGAATCCTGCTAATTGAACTGACCCAAAAATACCTGCGCCTGATGGAGGGAACCACCGGCCTCGGAAAATTCAAGCTGACCCAGTCCGGGGTCTTTTATCTTCCCGAGCAGCTGCGCAAGGAGGGCCTGTTCGCGGACATTTCCATCCTGGTCCATTTTATCCACGACTGCATTGCCGAGCAACATTTCCACAAATTCCGGGCAGTCCTTGTTTTAGAGGATGAAATCGTCGTCTCCAAAGAATTCATGCATCAGACTCCCAAGAAAAAAGCCGCCGAATCTCTTCACGCGCTGGCAACTCTGGAAGCGGAATCGGTATTTCACGGCAACCCCACTGAGATGACGGTGGAAACCTACCGCTACGGCGACCGGGACTTTTTGGGCGGCGAACATAAAAGCGTTCTCTACTCCATCCCTACCCGCCTGTGCAACCGGCTTTCCCACGAACTCTCCACAAAAGGCATTCATCTGATCAAGATCACCCCCAAGGCCCATGCTTTTATACAGGCGGTTTCCACGGCCTGCAAAAAGCCGGACTTTCTGCACCAGCTAAAGCCGGGCGCAACGGCTTTCCTGGACTTCAGTACCACGAAAACCACTCTCGCGATTTTCGAAAACGGCACGCCGGTGTACGAGCGCGAGTTTCTTGGAATATATAAGGACATTGTGGATAATCTGCGGCGCACCCTGCGCGTCACGCGGGACATTGCCCTGGATCTTCTGACAAAAAACGGATTCCAGGCGGAAAACCCGGAATACGAGGCCTATCCGGACGCGTACCGCCGCATCTGCCTGGTGATCGATACGCTGATGGACGAAATCATGCGTTCCATCCGTATCGTGCTCTCCTCCCAAAGGCTGGAGCTGGGGCAGATTGTGGTTTCCGGAAAGCTTTCCTCTTTCCCCCACCTGGACGGGTACATCGCCCACTCCACTGAAATTCCTTGCACCTCCATCGGCTCCCTGGCCGGATTTCTGACACCGGAATTTACCATTGATCCCCACTTGGACAGCGGGGCCGGCCTGGCGGCGGACTGTTTCGCCACGGCGGGCGCTGTCTATGAAACCAAAGGCAACGACGTAAACTTCTTGCGCGGCTCCATGGAGCACCAACGCAACCTTGCCTTCAATACCATCGCCTTTTCGGCCATTTCCCTGGTGACGCTGCTGCTCTTTTGTATTGAGCCCATCCTTCACGGAGTGGTGCAGGGACAGGTGGAGCAGGACAACCGCACGCTGGCCACCCTCCCTTATGTGCAGACCCAGGAGAAGCTCGACGAGATCGAGCGGCTGGGCCGCCAAATCGCTGCCTGCGAAAAGGATAAGCAAACCCTGCCCTTCCATCAGTCGTCGGCCAACGAGGCGGTGACCAAGCTGCTGGGCCAGTTTTCCGCCAAGTCCACCATCACCAGCTTTCATCTCAACAACCAGCAGGGCACCATCGCCCTCTATTTTGAGACTCCCACCTTCAACGATTACATTACCTTAAAAGATGAGGTATATCAAAACAATGAATTCGACATCGCCATCCCCTTCTCCTGTACGGTAAACGACAAAACCGGGGCCGCCACCTGCCAGGTCACACTGGCCATTGTGGATTTCGTCCCCTATGAGGCGGCGGGAGGTGGCAACTCATGAAGAAGTCGAAGCTCCTTTCTCCGTTTCTTCTCTTCTTCCTGATTTACGCCGCCGTCTGCGCGCTGTACATCAATTTTGCCTTTCTTCCCCTGCTTGACCAGACGGCCGAGCTGACCGCCCAGCACCAAACCCTCCAGCAGAAGATCGCCGATCTGGACCGCCAGATGCAGGACGCAAAAGGGCTGGACCGAAAAATCGAGGGCTTGAAAAATCAGCTGGTGGAAAAAATGGGGCAAAACGTGATCGTCAGCGGCATCATGGTCAGCAACGACGTTTACGACGCGGTAGAGGCCTACGGCATCACCCTCAAGAGCATCCACGTGGGAACGCCTTCTCCCACCAAGGTGGCGTCCAGCATGGAGAACAGCGACGTGATGCATTCCCTGCCCATTCAGATTACCTTCTCGGCCAGCTACGACGAGGCGGTGGGGTTTCTGCGGTATTTTGAAAACCACGAGGACGGGGCTTATTACGTCCAGTCCTTTGAAGCGGCGGCGGAGAAAAACCAGGAAAATTCCACCCGAGAGCATAATTTCAGCCTTTCTCTGTCCCTGTACTATTTTGCGCCGGACACCTCCTCCAGCGCCCCTGGGGGCTCCAAGTAACCATGAAGACGGATGTGGTCACGATGGGGCTTATATGCGCGGGGCTGGCGGCTTTTGGCGCCGGCTTGGGCCTTCTCCTCGCCCCGCTTTTCGACCGGATTCCGGCCGGGTGGCTGTGCGATTACGGGGAAGCGCCGGGGGATGAACTGCTCTCCTTCCCCCGGCTTCCCAGGAAACGGTACGGGTTTTTGTTCGCCCTGCTTCTGGGCGCTTCTTATCCCCTTTTGTTTTTGCAGTACGGATTTTCCCTGCCGGGCGCATTCTTTTTCTTTGGGGCGGCCCTGCCGGTTTTGCTTTTGCTGGCGGCGGCGGACGCGAAATATACCATCCTGCCCGACCAGCTGACGGGGCTTCTCGCCCTACTGGGCGTATTCTACGGCATCGCCGGCGGCGTGTACATGGCTTTGACCGGGCCCTTTACGGTACTCGGCTGCCTTTCACCCCTGTTTGGAGCGCTGGCGGCGGGCGGCGCGCCGGCGATTTTACTGGTGGTCGGGGCTCTTTTGTTCAAGCGGGAAATCATGGGCTTTGGCGACGTAAAACTGCTGGCGGCCATCGGACTTTTCTGCGGGCTGAAAGGAAGCGTGCTGGTTTTGCTCTTGACGGTGCTCCTTTCCGGGCTTACCTTTGCGCTACTGATGGCGGCGGGCCGTCTTAAACGGGGCGACATGCGCCCGCTGGGGCCCTTTATCGCGGCTGCGGCGTTCGCATATTTGCTTTTCTCTCCTCAGCTTCACGCTCTCGCGGACCTTTACCTGTCCCTATTTTCCTAAATTCGACTTCTTTGACTTTCGGGGGAGGATACCATGAAATATACCACCATGAAACTGGGTCAGATCCTGGTCAATTCCGGCGTTCTCTCCCAACAGACGCTGGAAAAAGCACTGTCCGAACAAAAGGGCACCACCAAGCGCCTGGGCGAAATTCTCATTGAGAATAAGCACATCACCGAGCGCCAGCTCATTGATTCCCTCTCCCATCAGCTGGACATTCCCTATCTGGACCTGGATGGGATGACGGTGGACGAGACCATCGCCGCCATCATTCCGGAAACCATGGCCCGCATCAACAGCCTGATCCCGGTCCGGCTGGAGGGAAATGTCCTCACGGTAGCCATCGCCGACCCTCTCGACTACAACGTCATCCGCAACGTAGAAGTGTACACCGGGCATATGGCCAACGTGGTGATTGCGGAGAAAAAGAAAATCCTCGATCAGATCCATCAGGCCTATACCTCCCAAAAAGCCTTCGACGCGGCTAGGGAGCTGAGCAAGGACGCAGAGGAGGATGAATTGGAGGAGTTTCCCGAGGAGTCGGACGAGCCGATCATCCGCTTTGTCAACAATATGATCGACCAGGCGGTTATCCTCAAAGCCAGCGACATCCACATCGAACCCCAGGAAAAGGCGCTGCGCATCCGCTTTCGCATCGACGGCAAGCTGACCGTTTACATGGAGACCGGGGCGGACCTGATTGCGCCGGTGGTTTCCCGCATCAAGTTCATCAGCAACATGAACATTGCGGAAAAGCGGGTGCCTCAGGACGGACGCATTTCTTATAAAAGCGCAGGCAAGGACGTGGACCTGCGTATTTCCGTTTTGCCGTCGGTCTTTGGAGAAAAGGTGGTCATCCGGATCACCACCGCCCTGGGGCTGGAGATGACCAAGGAGGGCATCGGCTTTCTGCCGGAGAACTTGGAAAAGTTCAACTCCCTCATCAAGAATCCCCACGGGATTATTTTGGTCTGCGGGCCCACCGGTTCGGGCAAAACCACCACCCTGTATACGGCGCTACGGGAAATCAAACGGGAGGACATCAACATCGTCACCGTGGAAAACCCGGTGGAAATGATCATCGAAGGCATCACGCAGGTGGAGGTCAACGCCAAAGCGGGGCTTACCTTCGCGGCGGCCTTGCGCTCCATTCTGCGCCAGGACCCGGACGTGGTCATGGTGGGGGAAATCCGGGACCCGGAAACGGCGGAAATCGCTATTTCCGCCGCCATCACCGGCCATTTGGTGTTTTCCACGCTCCACACCTTCGACGCGCCCAGCGCCATCATCCGCCTGCTGGACATGGGAGTGGTTCCCTATATGGTTTCTTCCTCAGTGGCGGGAGTCATTTCCCAGCGGCTGGTGCGCAAGCTTTGCCCCGTCTGCAAAGAAGCCTACGAGGCAATGGAAAGCGACCGCAAGCTTCTGGGGCTTTCCGAGGATCAAACCGTTGCCCTTTATCGGCCGGCAGGCTGTGAAAAGTGTCATTTTACCGGCTACCAGGGCCGTACGGCGGTGCACGAAGTGATGATGGTCAATCACGGGATCCGTCATATTATCAACCAGAGCAAAGGCGCGGACGAAATCCGCGAGGAGGCTCTAAAGAGCGGTATGCAGACGCTGGAGGACAATGTGCGGCGGCTGGTGCTCGAAGGGAATACCTCCATATCCGAATACGTGGAGCTGCTGTCCTTCAACGCGTAAGGAAGGCGGTATCCAAAAAAGCGAGGTCGTTTCATGCGGGAATACTTTGAAACCTTGGTGCGGCAGGGCGTTTCTGGCCGCGCTTCCGACATCCATTTGTCCGCCGGGAATCCGCCCGCCTACCGCATCGACGGGGTGGTGGAGCCTGTTTCGGGGGAACCGGTCCTGACCCACGAGGCGGTGGAGCAGATGATGGCCGAATGCATGCCGAAGGACAAATACGAGGAATACCGGAAAACCGGCGACGCCGACTGCGCCCTGCAGATTGAGGGGTGCGGGCGGTTTCGTGTAAACCTATTCCGCCAGATCCGGGGCGCCTGCATCGTCATGCGTATCGTCAACGAAGCCATTCCAAAGATGGAGGACCTGGGGCTTCCTTCCTCCCTGCAGCGGATTCTGGACTTAAAGGACGGCCTGGTGCTTGTGACTGGCCCCACTGGGAGCGGCAAGTCCACCACCCTGGCCGCCATCATCCACGAGCTCAACAAATCCCGGTCTTCTCACATCATCACCATTGAGGACCCGGTTGAATACGTTCATCAGCCCATCCGGTGCCTTCTGAACCAGCGGGAAGTGGGAAGCGACTCGGTGAGCTACGAAAAGGCTCTACGCGCCACCTTGCGGGAGGACCCGGACATCATCCTGGTGGGTGAAATGCGGGACCTGGAATCCATGCGCGCTGCCATCACCGCGGCGGAGACCGGGCATCTGGTCTTCTCCACCCTGCACACCATCGGCGCGGCCAACACCATCGACCGGCTTTTGGATGTGTTTCCCCCCGAACAGCAGCAGCAAATCCGCATGCAGCTTTCCACTGCGCTCAAAGCGGTCATCTCCCAGCGGCTTCTGCCGCGGGCGGGCGGAAAAGGGCGCATCGGCGCTTTCGAGGTCATGTTCGTCAACTCCGCCATCTCCAACCTGATCCGGGAAAACAAGGTGGCTAACATCAACCAGATGATCGAGACCGGGCGAAACGATGGGATGATTACTCTGGACAAATACATTGCCGAGCTGTTGCAGGCGGGAAGCATTACTCCCGAAACGGCTCAGGAGTACAGCCCCATCCCTTTGAAAAGCCATCCCCAGCCGGGCGGCGGCACCTCCCGGCGGTATGACTTTTAACCGATCTTTCGCACCCTAAGCCTGAATGGAGGGAGTTTTCTTGACCTATACGTATACGGCTGCCGGCGCGAACGGCAAACCGGTGACCGGCGAGCTGTCCGCCGCCGACAAGGCGGCCGCCATCGCCCGGCTCAAAGAACGGGACCTGATTCCCATTTCCCTGACCGCCAAGGACAGGGGGAATGCGGGCAACGAGAGCATCTGGGAGAAGGAACTGTTCGAAGGGGATATTTATAAGGCAAAGATCAAGAAAAAACGCATCATGGTCATGGCCCATCAGATGGCCATCATGATGCGTTCCGGCGTTTCCCTGTCGCTGGCTATGGAAGTGCTCATCGACGGGGAAAAGGACAAAAAATTCAAGAAGATTCTCAAGGAAATCGATGAGAACCTGTATCTTGGCGTGCCCATCTCGGAATCCATGGGGAGGTTTTCCGCCTTTTCCAGCGTAGTAGTGAGTTTGGTGGCGGTGGGCGAAGTCAACGGCCGGCTGGACGAAGCTTTCGAAAGCGTGGCGCTGATTTTGGAGAAGGAAGTGACGCTTTCTTCCAAAATCCGGGGCGCGCTGGTGTATCCCGGCTTTCTTCTCTTTTTGACGCTGCTGCTCCTTATTGTGATGAACGTCATGGTGGTCCCCAATTTCAAAACCCTTTTTGAGAGCTTTCACGCCGAGCTTCCGATGATTACCCAGGTGGTCATGGGGGTTTCCGATTTCATCATGTATCAATGGTACTACATTGTAGGCGTGGTGGTGGTGCTCTTGCTTACTTACACACTGCTCAAGCGGTTCTCCCCAGCCTTCTGCATGGGGGTGGACGCGGCGAAATTCAAGGTGCCGGTGATCGGGAAGCTGCTGCTGCAGTCTTATCTGGCGCGGTTTTGCCGGGTCATGTCCACCCTAGTGAGCGCCGGTGTGGAAATCGTCAATTCCCTGGAAATTTCCCGGGACGTGCTCCCCAACCGCAAACTCAAAAAGCACATCACCGACATTGTTGCGGATGTGAAACTGGGCATCCCCATCCACCAGTCCATGCAGAAATCTCCCCTTTTTGAACCGCTGATCGTTTCCATGTTCCGAGTGGGCGAAGAATCGGGTATGCTCAGCGATACCATCAGCAAGCTGGCTGAACTCTATGAATCAAAAACCGACGATACCACCAAGCAGCTAACTGCCATGATGGAGCCGGCCATGACCATCCTGATCGCGGTGATCGTGGGCACGGTGGTGATCTCGATTGTGGTACCCATGTTTGGAATTTACAGCGTGATCGGATGACCGAAAGACAAAAGGGGGATCGCCAATGAACGAATATACCTTAAGCGATGGGCTGCGCGCCGTCCAAAGGGCCTTCGATCTGGTGGATCCGCGCCTAAAGGGCCATGGGGAGCAGGCCGCCTTTTTGATGTGGCGGCTGCTCGACCGAATGGGCTGCTCCCGGGCGCGGATGGTTTCACTGACCACGGCGGCCCTTTTTCACGACATGGGCGCTTACAAAACGGACGCCGACCATTCCCTTTCGGAGTTTGAACTTCTCCACACTGCAAGCCACTGTGTCTACGGTTATCTGTACGCCCGGTTTTATTCCCCGTTTCCTTCTTTTGCTCCGGTGATTCTCTATCATCACATGGGATACTTATACAAACGGTATATTGATCCCAGCTTTTTAACCGATTCCCTGCTTCTGAACCTGTCCGACCGGGTCTCCTTTGTGTTTCTCACCCAGCAAAACCCGGATTTCTCTTTTCTGGGAGCCTTGTCGGGCATTGAGTTTGACCCGAAGCATGTGGCCGCCTTCCTGGAGACGGACCGGGAGGAAGGGCTGCTGCAGGCCCTGAAAGACGGCAGCTATCACGAAAAGCTGCACGCTTTCTGGCGGAAAACCACCCTCTCCCGCTCAGAGGTCATGAATTATGCGCAGATGCTGATGTATTCCATTGACTTTCGCAGCGAGCAGACGGTTACCCATTCCATTTCCGTCATGAGCCTGAGCAAGCTCTTGTGCGGTCTGTTGGAGCTCGACCATGTGGACACCTCCATTGTGACGGCTTCCGCCATGCTTCATGATATAGGGAAAATTACCACACCGGTGCAGATACTCGAAAAGAAAGGGCCGCTGACCGAAGAGGAAATGGCCATTATGAAAAGACATGCCAGCGCTACCTACGAGATTCTTACGGAACTGGGCTTTGATAACATTGCGCTCATTGCCTCTTCTCACCACGAGAAGCTGGATGGATCCGGATACCCCAGAGGGCTCAAGGGGGATGAGATTCCCTTCTATTCCCGCGTTTTGGCGGTAGCGGACATTTTAAGTGCGCTCATCGGCGAACGCAGCTACAAAGGTCCCATGCCCAAAGGCCAGGTGACCGCCATTCTGGGTGCAATGGCCAACCGCAACCAGCTCGACCCTATCGTCACTTCGATGGCGCTGGAGCATTATGACGAGCTGATTACCTTTTCCGCGGAAGACTGTGCCCAGACCATGGAGGACTATCTTTCCATCAAGTCGGAGTACCTCCGGCTGATGCAGCAGTTTGAAGCCATCGAGGAAGCGCAGCGGGAGGCTCCTATTCCCGTATAACCGAGGAGGCAGCGATTATGCTTTTCCTCTCTGTGGGTATGGAATTCTTCCTCGGCCGCACAAAAAAAGAGACAGGCTTTCTTTGAAAGCCTGTCTCTTTTTTTGCCGATTTTTACTGAAACCGGCAAAAACCATTAACCAATTCGGATTCTATAACTA
>CAMLYM010000096.1 GCA_946491705.1 uncultured Clostridia bacterium | reverse complement strand
CACCAAGACCGGCGGCTTTAAGAAGGCCTACCCCGACCGCTTTTTTGACTGCGGCATCGCGGAAGGCAATATGATTTCCCTGGCAGCGGGTTTAGCCGCAGCGGGCAAGCTGGTGTTTGCCAGCTCCTTTGCGATGTTTGCCGCCGGCCGCGCCTTTGAGCAGGTGCGCAACGCCGTGGGTTACACCCACCTGCCGGTGAAGATCGGCGCCACCCATGCCGGCCTCTCGGTAGGCGAGGACGGGGCGACCCACCAGTGCTGTGAGGACATCGGCCTAATGCGCACCATCCCCGGCATGACTATTATCAACCCCGCCGATGACGTGGAAGCCCGCAAGGCGGTGTTTGCAGCGGCGGAGTTTGACGGCCCGGTTTACATGCGCTTTGGCCGCTTGGCGGTGCCGACTTTGTTTGACGAAAACTATGATTTCCAGATCGGCAAGGGCGTGCAGCTGGCCGAGGGCAACGACGTGACCATCGTAGCTACCGGCTTGATGGTAGGCGAAGCCATCAAGGCCAGAGAGCTTCTGGCCAACGACGGCATTTCCGCTCGCCTGATCAACATCCACACCATCAAGCCCATCGATAAGGAGATCATCATCAAGGCGGCCCAGGAAACCGGCGCCATCGTCACCACCGAGGAGCACAACATCATCGGCGGCCTCGGCAGCGCGGTATGCGAGGTGCTTTCGGAGGCCTGCCCGACGCCGGTCATCCGCAACGGCGTGGAGGATACCTTCGGCAAGTCCGCTCCGGCGCTGGAGGTGCTCGAGTACTTCGGCCTGACGGCCCAGAAGATCGCCGCCCAGGCGAAGCAGGCCATTGCTCTGAAGAAATAAAAATAGTTGCAAAGAGGCTGACGCGTATTTATGCGTCAGCCTCTTTTTCTTCGTCTAGGTGCTCAAGAGCATATTCCAGTGCCAATCGAATGACTGCATTTCGTGACATTCTGTGTTGCTTTGCTAAACATTGTAGTCTCTCGTCCAGTTCTTGACTGATGCGAATGCTGATGCCGACGTTCTTTCCCTTCGGTTTGGATGTAATCAGAAATGATTCCGACACAGAAAACCCTCCTTTTGCTGCAATGATACCAGTATAAAGGAAAATCCGCCGATCGTCTGCTAGATTATAGACAGCAAATACGCTCTTATAGAGCGTATTTTTCTTCCCACTCCCGTTCGATTGCCTTTCCCGCCTCAAGCGAAGCGGGCACGTCGATGACCCGCTGGTTCCTGCTCCCGCGAAACTGCAAAGACAGGCTGCGTTCCTCCAGAACGAACTTCCCGTCCACCAGAATGTCCGTTTCCCGCAAAAGGGCCTCCCAGCCTTCGTGAGTCTCAAACCCGGCCAGGAGCTCCTCAAAGGTGTAGCCCGTGTAGGTGATGATGTCGTACCCCGCCTCGTGGGCGGCCTTCGCCAGCCTGGCAAACCCTTCTGCCTGGAAAAACGGGTCCCCGCCCGACAGGGTCAGACCCTTTAGAAGCGGGTTTTTCTTCGCCTCCCGCAACAGGTTTCCCACCGTGGAGCCATACCCGCCCGCCGGGTCGTGGGTTTCGGGGTTGTGGCAGCCCTTGCAGCGGTGAGGGCACCCTTGGGCGAACACCACCATGCGGATGCCCGGCCCGTCCACAATGGACTCCCGGATCACCCCCGCCAGCCGCAGCGGCGTTTCTTCCAGCGTCTGCATTTTGATTGCTCCTTTGCGTCCTGGACGGTCACGCCGTCCAGTTTTTTTACGCCATAAGGCGGGCAGGAGAGTCCTCCTGCCCGCCTTTCCCTTCTTATCTTAACGGCCCAATCAGCCGCCCCTTTTCGCAGCGAAAAAAGAAGAGTCCATTCCGTCACTTAGATCTGTTCCATTTCGCCCGTACCGGTGCCCAGCGAGTGCTTTTTCCGGTCCCGCACCTCGGCGGCCTTCGCGTCGTTAAACCGGTCGAGAGTGCCCACCAAATATCCGGTGATGCGGCGGATGCGCTCGAAGTTGGGGTTTCCGTCCCCTTCCTTGCGGCCGCACTTGGGGCAGGTGTCCCCGATGATGCCGGTAAACCCGCAGACCGGGTCCCGGTCCACCGGATGGTTGACCGAGCCGTACCCGATGCCGGACTCCTTCATGCAGCGGATGACCGATTCAAAGGCTTCCAGGTTCTCGCAGGGATCGCCGTCGAGCTCCACATAGGTAATGTGCCCGCCGTTGGTAAGCGCGTGATAGGGGGCCTCCAGGCGGATTTTATCGAAAGCGGAAATGTCATAATACACCGGGATGTGGAAGGAGTTGGTATAATACTCCCGGTCGGTAACTCCTTCGATGACGCCGTAGCGTTCCCGGTCCATCCGGACAAAGCGGCCCGACAGACCCTCGGCGGGGGTGGCGATCAAGGAGAAGTTGAGCCCGTACTGCTTGGTGGCCTCGTCCATCCGCCGGCGCATGTACCCGACGATGTCCAGCCCCAGGTTCTGCGCTTCCTTGGACTCACCGTGGTGCTTGCCGGTCAGGGCCTTGAGGGCCTCGGCCAGGCCGATAAAGCCTAAGGTCAGCGTGCCGTGCTTGAGCACCTCCCGCACATAATCCTCCGCACCTAGCTTGTCCGAATCGATCCAGATGCCCTGGCCCATAAGGAAGGGATAGTTTTTCACCTTCTTGTTGGCCTGCAGCTCGAACCGCTCGAGAAGCTGGCGGATGACCAGGTCGATTTTGCGGTCCAAGTCCTCAAAGAACATGTCCACATTCCCGTGAGCCCGGATGGCCAGACGGGGGAGGTTTACCGACGTAAAGGACAGGTTGCCCCGGCCGTTGACGATTTCCCGTGAGGGATCGAAGGAGTTTGCCATGACCCTCGTGCGGCAGCCCATGTACGCCACCTCCGTCTCCGGATGGCCCTCCTTGTAGTACTGCAGGTTGAAGGGCGCGTCGATAAAGGAGAAGTTGGGGAACAGGCGCTTGGCGCTCACCCGGCAGGCCAGCTTGAACAGGTCGTAGTTGGGCTCGCCCGGGTTATAGTTGACGCCTTCCTTGACTTTGAAGATGTGAATGGGGAAAATAGGGGTTTCCCCGTTGCCAAGGCCCGCCTCGGTGGCCAGCAGCACGTTTCGGATGACCATGCGGCCCTCCGGCGACGTGTCCAGCCCATAGTTGATGGAGCTGAAGGGAATCTGCGCGCCGGCGCGGGAATGCATGGTGTTGAGGTTATGGACGAACGCCTCCATGGCCTGGTAGGTGGCCCGGTCGGTTTCCGCCACCGCGTGCTTTAAAGCAAACTTTTGGCATTTCTTCGCCGCGTCTTCCCCCACCACTTCGCTCAAAAGCGGGAATTCCGCCTCACAGTAGCCGTTGTCGTTGGCGAGGACGGGGGAGAGGCCCTCTTGGGCCTTTACCGTCTCCAGAAGCTTCTTCGCCACCGGCTCGCCGCTTTCCACATCGGTGAGCATTTCAATGGCCCGGGCCAGGTTCTGCCGGTAGATGCGCCGATAGGTCTTGGCCACCCCCTTGGCCATGCCGTAGTCGAAGTTGGGGATGGACTGGCCGCCGTGCTGGTCGTTCTGGTTGGACTGGATGGCGATACACGCCAGCGCCGAATAGCTGGCAATGTCGTTTGGTTCCCGCAGATAGCCGTGACCGGTGGAGAAGCCGCCTTCAAACAGCTTCTCAATATCGATCTGGCAGCAGGTGGTGGTGAGCATTAAGAAGTCCAGGTCGTGGATGTGGATGTCCCCTTCCCGGTGGGCTCTCGCGTGCTCCGGATGAAGCACGTACATCTCGTAGAACTGCTTGGCCCCCTCCGAGCCGTACTTGAGCATGGTGCCCATGGCCGTGTCCCCGTCGATGTTGGCGTTTTCCCGCTTGATGTTGTTCTCCCGGGACTCTTTGAAGGTCAGGTCCTCGTAGGTTTTCATCAGCCGGGTGTTCATCTCCCGCACCCGGGTGCGTTCCGCCCGGTAAAGGATGTATTCCTTCGCGGTGCGGGAATGGCCGTTTTCAATCAGGACCTTTTCCACCACGTCCTGAATCTGTTCCACAGACGGTTCCGTCAGATGCAACACATGGTCCATATACCCCACGACTTCATTGGCAAGCTCAATAGCTTCTTCCTTTGATTTGCCGCCGGTCACCTGAAAAGCCTTGTAGATCGCTTCGGATATTTTGTCCATATTCAGCGGGACCTTGCGCCCGTCCCGCTTGATGATGGTTGTGATCATGGGGCACCCTCCTACACAATATCTTGTATTCATTGTTGCGAGCAGGACTAATTATAGAGCATATATAGGAGAGTGTCAAGACAAAATCTCCCTTTGCAAGTGAAAAATAAATCGACCAAACTTGTCATTTTTTGCACCAAACGGGAAGTTGCGTTAACGCATCCGTTTCCTTGTTTGACCAAAGAATCCGTGACCTGTACCCGGGTACCTGTTTCACCATATTTGTCCATTTGAGCGGCTTTTTAGAAGAAGCCGGACACGAAAAAGATACCCCTTGCCGTATCCCCTTTGCAGAAAAAACAAGCTGGCTTCCATTGCATATCGTCAATGAAAGCCAGCTAAACTATTGAGTTGTTAATAATGTTTCTCTCCCATTCTTAACAAATATTCGAAAAACAAAATCCGTTTGCAGAATCTAACACCTAAATCTTGAACCAATCGCCAAACTTATTTAAAATGTTGGACATTGCTTGCTGCGTTTCCCTTTTCTTTCTCAAAAGCAATTCTTGCTTCCACTGCGAAATGCAAAGAATCCTCGTTCCATGTTGCTCGCCGTCTTCTTGCGCCTGAACACACACCGTTTCCTTGAACCTTGGATTTCTCCCCCTTGTCAGCAAGCCGTTCGCCTTTTGATGTCCATTTCTCTGCGCCTTCTGCCTAACGACGGTAACACACCTTATTGTTTGTTTCATGCACCCTCAAGCGACCGCTTCCGGTTCAACTTTGAGGGATTACCCAAACCGGGTATCTGCATAAGGGTTAGCGTCAATGAAACATGGCCGAGAAATGTTTTCCTGCAAGGGAACGGAATATATTTTGCTGCGCGTCTTTTTTGCAATGGCACCAAATATAATATTGTTTCCATTCAAAGCCGCAGGACCGATTGTGTGCGTATCTTTTTTCTGCGTTGCGCTTCGTCTTGGCACATGGATTCAAACGCTTACTCCGAACTACCTCCTCGGAGCCTCTTCCAAATCACATTGCCGTTTGAGAAAAGAACGTAGGGACTTCCCGTTTTCTGGAGCACAAGCTGTCCGGATACCCGAAAATTTGCATTCAGTTCACTAAATGTTGAAATGGCAGCTAATTTTCCATTTCCAGTTTTTGTTGTTTACCGGATCCGTTTTCTCACGAATGGTACTCTTCTCAAAAAGCCACCTACAGAAACGGAATACTATACATACCGACACTGGGGATGAACACCACAATACCCGATACGTTTTCGGCAGTCATACCTCTCTGAACCGGAAGAAAACGAAATGGATTGGGAAAAAGCACTGCGTTTCTGCAATGGAACCGTTTTAACGCCTTCAATGAGAAATGCGCTTTCGATGCCTGCCGATTCCTACACTACCTTTTCATCCCCGCAAACGCTTTCCTGTTTTAAAAGACATTTGCCGTCCTCTTTCAAAGGGGAAGCTGTCGATCCGATAAACCTGATGCATGGAATGATGCTTCCAGATTACATTCTGTCCCTCGCAAAAGCAACTCCAAAACCTAGGGCGATTAAACCATGATCCGCGGTAGCTTCTGCGGTTTCCTCACACCACATTGGAATCACCTCCTGTCTTTATTATATGCAATCCTGGGAAAATGTCAAGTGCTTTTAGCAAAAAACTTTTAAAAATTTATAAAGTTTTCAGATATAATACCTACAATTCGAATTTTTTTGCTTTTGCTTCTTATTTATGCCGTTTGCGGCTTAAATATGTTTGAATTTCGAAATTTAATAAAAAACGCGCCCGCCGTTTGCGCTGGCGGGCGCGTCTGTGTCTTTCTGTTATAGGGCGGGGCTTATTATACGTTGAAGCGGAACAGCACCACGTCGCCGTCGTGCATCACATACTCTTTCCCCTCTGAGCGTACCAGGCCCTTCTCCTTCGCGGCCGTCATGGAGCCGCAGGCCACCAGATCATCGTAGGAGACGATTTCCGCCCGGATGAAGCCCCGCTCAAAGTCGGTGTGAATTTTGCCCGCCGCCTGGGGCGCTTTGGTTCCGTTCGTAATGGTCCAAGCCCGCACTTCCTGGGGACCCGCCGTCAGGTAGGAGATGAGCCCCAGCAAGTGATAGCTTTTGCGGATAAGCCGGTCAAGACCGGAATCGCTAAGCCCCATGTCGGACAGAAAGAGTGCCTTTTCCTCCGGCTCCATCCCGGAGATCTCCGCCTCAATTTCTGCGCAGATGGGCAGAACCTCTGCATTTTCCGCCTTGGCGATTTCCTCCACCGCCGCGTAATGAGGATTGTCCGACAAGTCTCCCTTAAAGTCGTTCTCGCTCAGATTTGCCGCATAAATCACCGGCTTATTGGTCAACAGGGCCACGGAGGAAAGAATCTCAGCCTCCTCCGGCGTGCAGGCGACGCTTCGGGCGGGACGCCCCTCTTCCAGCTCGGCGGCCACCCGGGTCAAAAATTCCGCCTCGGCAAGATAGGACTTGTCTCCCTTGGCTAGCTTTTTGGCCTTGTCGATACGCCGCTCCAGCATCTCCAGGTCGGAGAAAATCAGCTCTAAGTTGATGGTCTCGATGTCCCGCTTGGGGTCCACGCTGCCGTCCACATGCACAATGTCGTCGTTTTCAAAGCAGCGTACTACGTGCACCACCGCGTCTACCTCCCGGATGTTGGCCAGAAATTTGTTACCCAGGCCTTCCCCCTTGGACGCGCCCCGTACCAATCCTGCGATGTCCACAAATTCGATGACCGCCGGCGTATATTTTTCCGGATGGTACATGTCCGCCAGTACATCCAGACGCTTATCCGGCACCGCCACCACGCCCACGTTTGGTTCGATGGTGCAAAAGGGATAGTTGGCGCTCTGTGCGCCGGCGTTGGTAATGGCGTTGAACAGCGTGCTTTTGCCTACGTTGGGCAGGCCGACAATACCCAGTTTCATTTGTATTCCAAGTCCTTTCCTTCTGACAAGTCAATATAAAATTTATTATACCGGCTCTTGGGCACGAAGGCAAGTTTTTTCCCGGAGAAGGATATGTTTAGGCGTACTCTTCCTAATCTGGAAAAAATTTCGATGAAATTGAAAAAGAAACTTGTTTTAAAGGAAAAAATGTTCTATAATACAACTAAGGTGAATAATTTTCACAAAATATTTATAAAATTTGTTCCGGCCTGCGGCAAAAGCAGAGAACCGGTTCTTACCGCGAGGCGGATGATAGGAGGAAGCATATGCCGATTATTGTGAATTTGGATGTCATGATGGCGAAACGAAAAATTGGACTGACGGAGCTTTCCCAGCGGGTAGGAATCACTCTTGCAAACCTTTCGATTCTCAAAAACAACAAAGCCAGAGCGGTGCGTTTTTCCACACTGGAAACCATCTGCCGGGAGCTCAAATGCCAGCCGGGTGATATTCTGCAATATGTAGAGGATAAATCGGAAATCTGGGATTGAAGATGGATTTTTCTAAGCGCGGCAAAACGGAAAGGAATGGATTCTTCTTTTCGTTTTGCCGCGCTTTTTTCGCTTGGGGAGGCCGCTTTGACAAAAGACTGGGCTTTTTGACTAAAAACTGTGGCGAAAAAACCGCCGATTTGTCCGGCCGCCCGGGCAGCGGCACTTGCGCAACTGCCCGGCTCTGATTATAATAGGAGAAGTATACGCGCAAGCCGCAGTCATTTGTTCGGAAAGGGACAAGCCGTCCTTTCATTCCCAGGCAAGGCAGAAAAGCGTTCGTATTTACAACCGAAAGGAGTACCGCTATGAATTATTCCCGTGAAGTGGAAAACATGTGTGTCGTCGCAAAAGGTCCCCATCATGGTCCGGCTCCCATCCCGGAAGAGGGAAAGTGGGTCAAGGCCTATGAAATTAAGGACATCTCCGGTTTAAGCCATGGTATTGGCTGGTGCGCGCCCCAGCAGGGCACCTGCAAGCTGACTCTCAATGTCAAGGATGGTATCGTAGAGGAGGCGCTGGTGGAGACCATCGGTTGCTCCGGTATGACCCATTCGGCCGCTATGGCCGCCGAGATTCTGCCCGGCAAGACCCTTTTGGAATGTTTAAACACCGATCTGGTGTGCGACGCCATCAACGTGGCCATGCGTGAAATCTTCAAGCAGCTGGCCTATGGCCGTTCCCAGACCGCGTTCTCCGAGGGCGGCCTGCCCGTGGGCGCCGGCCTTGAGGATCTGGGCAAGGGCCTTCGTTCCCAGGTGGGTACCATGTATTCCACCCGCGCCAAGGGCGTGCGTTTCATGGAAATGGCGGAAGGCTATGTCCTTTCCATCGCGCTGGATGAAAACGACGAGGTAATCGGCTACAAGTTCGTGCGCCTGGGCAAGATGCTCGAGGACATCCGTCACGGCGTCGCCCCGAACGAGGCGTATGAAAAGAACATCGGTCAGTACGGCCGGTACGACAACGCCGCCAAGTACATCGACCCGCGTGAGGAATAAGAGAGAAGGAGGACAACCCACATGGCAAACGAGGTAATGTTTGAAGGCAAAGAAAGACGCATGCAAAAGATCGAAAAATGTCTTGCGGAATATGGAATCGCCAGCCTGGAAGAGGCCCGTGAGCTTTGCGTGAGCAAGGGCTTTGACCCGGGCGCCATTGTCAAGGATGTTCAGCCCATCGCGTTTGAAAACGCCGCCTGGGCGTATACGCTCGGCTGCGCGGTTGCGATCAAGAAGGGCTGCAAGTCCGCGGCGGACGCGGCGGAAGCCATCGGAATCGGCCTGCAGGCGTTCTGCATTCCCGGCTCGGTGGCCGAGCAGAGAAACGTGGGCCAGGGCCACGGTAATCTGGGCGCCATGCTCCTTAGAGAAGAGACCAAGTGCTTCGCCTTCCTGGCGGGCCATGAGTCCTTTGCGGCGGCGGAAGGCGCCATCGGCATCGCCCGCACCGCCAACAAGGTGCGCAAGGACCCCCTGCGCGTCATCCTCAACGGCCTGGGCAAGGATGCGGCTTATATCATTTCGAGAATCAACGGCTTTACCTTTGTGGAAACCGATTATGATTTCTATACCGGCGAGCTGAAGGTGGTCAGCGAGAAGGCCTTCTCCGAGGGCGAGCGTGCCAAGGTTAAGTGCTACGGCGCCAACGACGTGCTCGAGGGCGTGGCCATCATGAAGCACGAGGGTGTGGACGTGTCCATCACCGGCAACTCCACCAACCCCACCCGTTTCCAGCACCTGGTGGCGGGCACCTATAAGAAGTGGGCCAACGAGAACGGCGTGAAGTACTT
>CAMLYM010000095.1 GCA_946491705.1 uncultured Clostridia bacterium | reverse complement strand
CGAGATGCAGCTCGGCGGCCACCGGCTCGGACAGGTTCCAGACCGTGGCGGCCGTATTGCCGCCGTGGGATGCATTTGCCATAGATTCCTCCACATCCGCCGCCAAGCCCGGTTCCCGCAGCTTTGGTCCCCGGTGAAATCGGCGTAATACAAACGAAAGAGCGGGTGCAGCACCCACTCTTTCATCAACGGTTTATTTACAAGTATGTATTATAGCACGTGTCTTGCCGATTTACAAGCCCTTTTTGAAAAAATCCCCATAAAAACACAGTTTCTTGTATCAAAACGGCTGCTCACCCCGCCCCCGCATCCGTGCCGGTATATCGGATGGGACGGATGCCTTTCGCTATATCGCATTCAGCGATGTTATAAATGCCCTGGTATACCCTTATCCGGGACATACCGGGCTTTCCCGAACAAGAGGAATGCCGACCAAATCATTGGCCAAGAAACTGCTTTTCTGGGATAAAAAGCAGAGCCTCAAACCATAGATTGGCCGGCAATATGGAGAAGGTACAGCCGCGCCGTTCCAAAATTGGGGATCCTGAAACAAGCGCTGCTGTAAAACGTGATAACGAAGAAAAAGAAAGGAAACCATCCATTTTCCTATTCGATAAACCGAGTATACCGTCTCCCAGTCACACGACGGTCACAAATTCCAGATTCTCTCTTTTTAGCTTCGGTCCCTATAAGAGTCTGCCGGTTCAATGGCGCGCAGATTGGTGTGAATCTTCACGTCATCGCCCTGATAGGTCTGCATAAAAAAGCGCGTGATCCGCTCGAGCACCCCTAGCCCGTCTTCATACCGGCTCAGCGGCAGCATCACTACCAACTGGGTAGAGCTGTAAGTGGAAACTACGTCGCCGCGCCTGAGCTGGCTGCATACGCAGCTTCGCAAAACCGCCATCACGTTCGGAATGGTGCTGGAGTCGGGAAGCTCGTCCTGTCTGTCCGTGAAGGTGAACAACGCAATATAGATGCTTTGGCCGGTGCGCAGGATCCAGCGCGCCAACATCCGATAAATATTTCGAAATACGTCATAGTCGCAGTAAAACGCGCCTGCACACTGGCTGCTTTCCTGCAAATCTTTCTGGATCACGTGCAAGTCCATCTCCAAGTTGTGTATTTTCCGGCGGATGGTCCGATAAAGCTGGACGGTTGCTTCCGACAATTCCACCCCCAGCTCATTATAGAACGCATCACGCAGCCGTTCGTAATGAGGGATTGCCTTGGAGGGCTGACCGGTCTTGTAATACCCGTATAAAAGGGCCTGGTGGATGTCTTCCGATAGCGGGCAATGGAGCACCGCTCTCTCACACGCCACCACAAGTTCATCATATCGGTGAAGAGCCACCAGCATCTCACAAAGGCTAAGGACACACTCATTATAAATAGTGGAATAGTATGCGCTTTTGGAGACCACCCAGTCCATATAAGAAGACTTGGGAAGGAATTCCCCCTGATAGAGGGCCACTGCCGCCTGGTATAGCCGGACGCGCTCTTCCTTGGCCAACCGTTCGTCTCCCGCCTTTTTCCACAGCGCTTCGAATTCCGCCGTGTCCATCCGGCAGGGAATCAGAGAATTCCACACATAGGTGCTTCGTTCAAACTGAATGAACGATACCGTTTCCCCCGGCGGCATCAGCTCATTGAGCTGCTTGCGCGCCCGGTAGACTAAATTTTTCAGAGTCCCCAAGGGATTGGAGAACTCCTCGTCTCCCCAAAGCGCTTCCATCAGGTTTTCCTGGGAAACGTCTTTGCCACGGTGTGCCAGCAAAAACTCGACCAGCGCCCACACCTTTTTGGTCCGCCCGACATTTTCCGTAAGCTTCTTTTCCCCATACTGGATGGAAAAGCCGCCGAACATGCGCACCCTCAGCTCTTTCTTCATGGTTTCTCCTTCCCCGTATGGGATCTACCAGTTTACTTTTCCGATGGATAAATTCCCGTTTTTTCCTTTCTAAGTTCCCCCGCCTTCCGAATGTCTTGATTATACCATAGGAGTAAAAAAACACAAGGATTCTTTCACCTGCGTCTTTTTACTTTTATAGGAAATCTTGATTGTGTTTTCAACCATTTTCACATTTCTTTGAAATATTTTTACAGGGAAAGCGCCAAAATCCATATCATCCGTTTCATTCTGGATCCCAACCTGAAAAGGGTCCGGCTATTGCCTTCGCCCGGAAAAGCGCGTCTTCCGTGCTCTTTTACTGCAAAAGAAAACGGCGCCGCTTTCAAGCGGCGCCTGTTTTCTATGAAAGAAGAAGGAGATGAAAATGAAAAAGCATGTGGTTTGTAGCTCTTGTTTTTCCCTGCAACTATAGAATACCAAAGGGATGTGAAGAAACTTTTCAATTCCCGTAAGCAAAGAGAAAACAAAGCATGAATGGAATGTGTCTATGGCAAAAGGATCCGCATGAAACTGCTCGTTTTTATTGCATTCGCACGGACCTTTTCCCGCCGCCTCTAGCAAATCCGGGGCAGACCCTCCCCGTAAAGCGCGCAAACCCGTCTCGTTCCTCCCAGCCTTGTGTTCATCCGTACCCCGTCGCCTGGTCCTTCCACCCTTCCGATGACCGCCGCGTGTGCACAGTACCGCGCCGCTTTCAGCGCCGCGAAAGCCCGGTCCTCGTCCTGCTTTGCCACCGCCACCACAAACTTTCCCTCGTTGCCCATGGTCAGGGGGTCGAGGCCCAGAATGCCGCAGAAGGCCTCCACCTCTTTTGACACCGGCAACGCCTCTTCCTCCAACCGGATCCCATGACCCGACCGTCCTGCCCATTCACCTAAAACCGTGGCAAGCCCGCCCCGGGTCACATCCCGCATGGCTTTTACCTGCACGCCCGCTTTCAAAAGGGCGGCAACTCCTTCACACAGGGGGGCACAGTCGCTTCGGATTTCATTCTCAATTCCCATGCGCGCGCTGAGGATGGCCGCATGATGATCCCCTAAAGTTCCCGACAGAAGCAACACGTCCCCTTCCCGGCAATGGTCGGCACCCAGCTCCCGGCCTTTAGGAACAAAACCAACGCCTGCGGTGTTAATATAGACGCCGCCCTTGCCTTCCACCACCTTGGTATCTCCGGCCACAATGCTCACGCCGGCCTCCCGGGCAGTGTCCGCCATGGAGGCGGCGATGTGCTCAAGCTCCTCAATCTCCACTCCTTCCTCCAGAATGAAGCCGCAGGTCAGGTACTGAGGGATGGCCCCGCTCATGAGCAGGTCATTGACCGTACCGCAGACCGAAAGACGGCCGATGTCCCCGCCGGGGAAAAAGAGGGGCGTGACCACAAAACTGTCAGTGGTGAGGGCCAGACGGTGCGCGCCCGGCACCACCGCCGCGTCCTCCATTTTCGCAAGGACCGGGTTTTGAAACCGGGACGCAAACACCTGCTCAATCAGGGCTGCGGTTTCCTGCCCGCCGCTTCCGTGGGCCATGGTGATTTTCATCGGCTGATTCCTCCTTCTGCGCTCAAAAACGCGTGATAGCAGCTCCCCTCGGTGGACACCATACACGCTCCCTGGGGCATGGCGGGCGTGCAGGCCTTCCCAAAGAGAGGGCAGCCGGCAGGCTCCAGTCTGCCCACCAGCACCTGCGCGCACCGGCAGGAACGGTTTGCCTCCCGGTCTTCCATAAGCCCTCCGCTTCCCGCGTCGAACCGTTCGTACTCCGCCTTCAGCCGGAGGCCGGAGCCTTTTATGATCCCAATGCCCCGCCAGGCCGCGTCACAGGGGGCGAAACATTCCTCCACCGCTTCCCTCGCCTGGCGGTTCCCGTCCCGGGTCACCACCGAAGGATACAGGTTTAGAACCGTTCCCCGGCCTCTGCATTTGGTCAGCCCGTACAAAGCGGCAAGAATGGATTCCCCGGAGAACCCAGCCACCGCAAAGGGAAGCCGATAACGTTCGGCTAAGGGCTCGAAGATGCGGCTACCGGTGACTACGCTTACATGACCGGGGGCCAGAAAGCCGTCCACCTGTCCCTTCCGGCAGACCCAGTCGATCACCGGAGGCATGGTTTTCAGAGAGGTGAGCAGGCGGATGTTTTCGATCCCCTGTTCCTTCGCCTGCTTTAAAAGCAGGGCATAAACCGGCGCGGTGGTTTCAAACCCCACCGCTGCGAAAACAAAGGTCGTATCCGGGTTTTTCCCTGCCAGATCCAAAACCTCCATGGGCGAATACACCATTCGCACCCGGCCGCCCTCCGCCTTCCCGTCGGAAAGGCTTCCCTTGCTCCCCGGCACCCGCAGCAGATCGCCGAAGGAAACCACCACCGTGTCCGGTTCCTTGGAAAGGGCGATGAGCCGGTCAAGATACGCGGTCACAGTGACGCAGACCGGGCAGCCCGGACCCGATACCAGGCGGATGGTTTCCGGCAGAAGGCTGCGGATGCCGTTTTGGGCGATGGCGGCGGTATGAGTGCCGCACACCTCCATAAACCGCACCGGCGAGCCGTCGTATTGCCGGATGGCGGTTACCAAGCCGGTCATAACGCCTCCAGCTCCAAGAACAAGTCGGTGAGGCTGTCCCCTTCTTCTTTGGAAAGCACCTGTAAAATGCAGCCCGCGTGCACCAGAACATAGTCCCCAGGTTTTGCCTTTACCAAGCCAGCCTCCGCCGGAACCCGGTTGCCGTTAAAGTCCACCGTGGCCTTGGTCCCTTCCAGTTTAATTACCTTGCCCGGCAATGCCACACACATGCTTTTCATCCTCCGCCTTTCTTTTGCATCCATATACCTAGGTACGCCTGGCCCAAAGCCAGCGAGCCGTCGTTCACCGGTGTTTTTTCATTGCGATAGACCGAAAATCCGTCCGCTTGCAGCCGGTCAAGGCACTCAGTCAGCAGCAGCCGGTTGAAAAACACCCCGCCGCACAAGGCCACCTTGTTTTCTCCCGTCTCGGCCCGGATCTGGCGGCAGACGTTTGCCACCATCTGCGCCGCCGCTTCGTGAAATCCCAGCGCCAGGGCGCCCGGGTTTGCCCCTTCGTCAGAATACCGTCCAAGCTGTGAAAATAGCTCCGCCTGCCCGATCTGGAGGATTCCATTTCGTTTGGAAAGCGGGAAGGAAAGGGACATGGGGGCAACGCCCGCTTCTTTCGCAGCCGTTGCCGCGTTTTCCAGGGCCTGCGCGCATTCTCCTTCGTACCGGTTTCGCTTGCCCAGCCCCAGCCGGGCGCTGATCCCGTCAAACAGACGGCCCATGCTCGAATACGCGGCCACGTTTATCTTCGCCTCAACCGCCCGGCGCACCAGAGGAAACCTTTCATCCTCGCATTCCTCTCCTGCCGCCAGATGGTAGCAGAGGCTGGTCAAAGACGCGTCCTTCGCCGCCTGGTCCCCGCCGCAGATGGGCAGGTAGGACAGGTGCGCCATACGCGTCATCCGCTCCTCCTCGCAAAGCAGAAACTCCCCGCCCCACACGGTCCCGTCCATTCCGTAGCCGGTGCCGTCAAAGGCAACGCCGATGCAGCGGCTAAGTCCATGCTCGGCCATCACCGACGCCGCATGCGCATGGTGATGCTGTACCTTAAGAAGGGGGATACCCTGTTTTTGAGCCAGCGCCTGCGCCAGGCGGGCGGACTGGTAGCCGGGATGTAGGTCGCAGACAACGGCGCTTGGATGAATGCGAAAAATCCGTTCCATCCGCGCAAGGGTATGCTCAAACAAGGTCTGGGTTCTCTCGTCGTCTAAGTCCCCCAGGTGCTGGCTGAGATAGAGGGAGTCTTCGTGCAAAAGGCCGAAGCAGCTCTTTAGATCTCCGCCCATGGTCAGCAGGTCCGCTTTTGTTTTCACCGGCAGCGTCACCGGCAGCGGAACGTATCCTCTCGCCCTTCGGATGAGCTGCACCTTTTTCCCAATTACCCGGGCAACCGAGTCGTCGAGAGGGGTGAGAATCTCCCGGTCGTGGGATAGGACCCCGTCCACCGGTCTGTCCAGCATGGAGAGGGCGTTCCCGTCCTCAAACACCATGGGCCGCCCGCTTTCATTGGCGCTGGTGGCCACCAAGGGGCCGCATTCGTCCAGAAGAAGCTTCTGCAAGGGCGTGCAGGGCAAAAAGGCGCCCAGCTCCCGGCTTTCCCCCGCCACCGCCCGGCAGAAAGGGTCCTTCCCCTTCCGAAGCAGCACGATGGGACGAGCCGGGGAACCAAGAAGTTCTTCCTCCGCGGGGCTGACTGGGCAATGAGCCCGGATTGCGGTCATGTCCGGGTAAAGGACCGCAAAGGGTTTTCCTTCCCGGCTCTTCGCCTTTCGCAGGCGGCGAACCGCTTCTTCGTCATAGGGCGAGCAGCACAGCTGGTACCCCGCCATTCCCTTCACGGCAATTACCCCGCCCGCCTTCAAAACCTGGACTGCCTGCTTCACAGCTTCGTCCCTATGTATAGTTCGGCGCTTTGGACCATCCGTCCAGGTAAACGTCACCTGTGGGCCGCAGTCCGGGCAGGAAATGGTCTGGGCGTGCCGCCGCCTGCCGTTCCCCTGATACTCGGCCTCACAGGCCGGGCACATATCGAAAGCATCCATGGCGGTGGTTTCCCGGTCATAGGGAATGTCCTTTAAAATGCTGTACCGGGGCCCGCAGGAGACACAGCTGATGAGAGGATACCGGTAGCGGCGGTTTTGGGGGTCTCCAAGCTCCCGCAGGCAATCGTCACACACCGGTAGGTCTGGGGGCAGCACCGGAACGGCCCGGTCACCGTCCTCGCTTGAAACGATGGAAAACCCGTCGAACGCCCCCTCCTCTGCAGGCGAAACCTGCACGTCGGCTACCACCGCGCCCGGCGGCGCAACGCAAGAGAGGCGGTGGACCAATGCATCCATCGCCTCTTTCGAACCGTTGGCGACGATGGTGACCACCCCGCCGTTATTGCGCACCGTTCCCGTCAAGGAAAGGGCGGACGCCTGGCGGGCCACAAAGGGGCGAAATCCCACCCCCTGCACCACGCCCCGCACGGTCACCGTCCAGGTCATAGCAGCTCGGCGCTCTTGATCTCGATCTGGGTGCCCACATCGGTAGGCTCCCCTTCCACGCCGCAGTCCGGGCAGGCTAAGTGCATGGGTTTGCGCTCGAAAAGCTTGCCGCACTGGGGGCACTTGAGCTTCGCCTTCACATGTTCGACGCAGATTTGGGCGCCTTCGCAAACAGTACCCGCGGACACTTCGTCAAAGTACATGCGGATGCTCTCTTCCGAATAGCCGCAGCTGTCCCCCATCACCAGGGTGATCTTCGTGACCTTGCGCTTGCCCTGCTTGCTTGCCTGGGCCACGCCGTAGTTTACCATATCCACGGCCTTATGATAATCGTGCATGGATTTTGCGCCTCCTATTCGTAGCAATCTGATAAAACATTACAATATGTATTCCTATTATTCCGATTTTGCAGCGGTTGCCGGCGGTTCCTTGGGCGGTTCGGGTGGCTTTTCCACCGTATCCACCCGTTTGTGCGCGTCCGGCTGTGGGTAGCTTTGCTCCATATGCAGGCACTTCTTCGGGCAGCTTTCCACGCAGCTGTTGCACTGGATGCAGCCGAAGCGCTCGATGCTCCAGGTCCGCGCCGCCCGGTCCACCTGAATGGCTCCCGCCGGGCACTTGCGCATACACATACCGCACAGGATACAGGCGTCCATGTCGATGGCCACCTGGCCCCGGGTACGCGCGGGATAGTCTCTGGGCTGGGCCGGGTAAGGCCGGGTGACGGGTTTGGAAAACAGGTTTTTCAGCGCCACCCGGGTAAAATTCATCATGTTCATCCCAATCTCCCCTTTCCTGTGGTTACCGCTCGGTGCAGCTGATGCACGGGTCGATGGTCAGAATCAAAATCGGCACGTCCGCCAGCTGGCAGCCCTTGAGGGTTTCGAGCATGGCCGGCAGGTTTGCAAAGGTAGGGGTGCGCACCCGCACCCGGTCTAAAAACTTGGTGCCGTTTGCCTTGACGTAATAGACGGCCTCCCCTCTGGGCTGCTCCACCCGCATGAAATGCTCCCCGTCCGGGAACCCCTTCACCGGTACGGCGATCTCCCCGTCGGGGATTTTCGCCGCCGCCTGGCGGATGAGGTCAAAGCTCTGGAAGATTTCTTTGATACGCACCTGGGTGCGGGCGTAGCAGTCGCCCACGTCGCTGGTAATGGGTGCAAAGTCCAGGTCCGGGTAAGCGGCGTAGCCCAGCTTACGGGTGTCCCGGTCAATCCCGGAGGCCCGCATAAAGGGCCCGACCGCACCGAAATCATGGGCCTGCTGCTTGGTTAAAAAACCGACTCCCTGCAAACGGCTGTTGACCGCGTAGTCGTTCAAAAACGTCTTTGAAAGGATATGCAGCTCCTTCTCCATGTCGTCAAACAACGCCACAAAGCTTTTGAGCATGTCCGCGTCCATGTCCTTACGGACGCCGCCGATCTTGTTGACCGAGAAGATGACCCGGCCACCGGTGGACACCTCAAACATATCGAGAATCTTTTCTCTCAGCCGCCAGCTCTGCATAAACAGGCTTTCAAATCCGAACGCGTCCGCTAAAAGCCCCAGCCACAAAAGATGGCTGTGGATACGGGACATTTCGCACCAAATGGTGCGCAGGTAATGGGCCCTCTGGGGAACCTCCACCTTCATAATCCGCTCCACCGCCTCGCAGTAGCCCATGCCGTGCATGAAGCTGCAAATGCCGCAGATGCGCTCGGCCACGTACACATATTCGTGAAAATCCTTCTTTTCCACCAACTTTTCCAGGCCCCGGTGGACAAAGCCGATGGAGGGAACGGCCTCCACCACCTTTTCGTCCTCCAGCACCAGATCCAGATGGATGGGCTCGGGCAGCACCGGATGCTGGGGACCGAAGGGCACTACACTTCGCGTCGCCACGTTCAACGCCTCCTTATTGGAAGGGCGTTTGCTGCTCGATGCGATACAGCTTGCCCTTGTAGTCGGGTGAAATCAACTGAATAGGAACTCCAAACAGGTCGGTAATTTCGTTTTCATAGAGAAACGCAGGCTCATAAATATTACTGATGCTCATAATTTGCGCATGCGGACCGACAATAAGACGCAGGTGCGCCATCTCATAGCCTCTACCGAAAGAATAGGTCAACTCGTACCCTTCCTTTGTGGTCGTGGCGCAGATCTGGATGAGCCGGTAGCCGTCGTGCTTAATCTGCAGCACGTGGGGAACCAGGTCCCCCGGGCCGATGGTGAGGATTTCGCCGTCGATCATGTTAGCCTGCCTCCTTTGGGTCCGGCGCCGGCTGCTCGGCCGCCGTCTTTCGTTTCTGGTCCAACAGGGCCACCGCCTTGACCACCCCGTCCATAATAGCCTCCGGGCGGGCGGCGCAGCCGGGAACATAAATGTCCACCGGCAGCACGGTATCCACCCCGCCCTGGATGTTATAGCATTCCTTAAAGATGCCGCCGTTGCAGGCGCAGATGCCCACCGCCACCAC
>CAMLYM010000094.1 GCA_946491705.1 uncultured Clostridia bacterium | reverse complement strand
CCCGGTTCTTTAATGGCGGGGCGCTTTTCCTTAAGGGAAAGGGTGCCGGCGCCCCCAGGCCAAACAAAAAGGGCCGGGAACCCCGTGGGTTTCCGGGCCTTTTTATTCTTCTGCTTATGCTTTGCCAGCGCAGCCGAGAACCGTGTTGATCTTATGAGCAACCATGTCCTTGATGGCGGCACGAGCAGGCTTTAAGTACTGCCGCGGGTCAAAATGATCCGGATGCTCGGCAAAATGCTCGCGGATAGAGGCGGTCATCGCCAGACGCAGGTCAGAGTCAATGTTGATCTTGCACACGGCCATCTTAGCGGCCTGGCGGAGCATTTCCTCAGGGATGCCGATGGCGTCGGGCATGGCGCCGCCGAACTTATTGATCTTCTCCACAAACTCCGGAATGACGGAGCTGGCGCCGTGCAGCACGATGGGGAAGCCGGGCAGGCGCTTGGACACTTCTTCCAGAATGTCAAAACGCAGCTGAGGCTTCTGGCCGGGCTTAAACTTATACGCGCCGTGGCTGGTGCCGATGGCGATGGCCAGCGAGTCTACGCCGGTGCGCTCCACAAAGTCCTGCACCTGGGCGGGATTGGTATAAGAAGCGTCCTCGGCGGAAACGTTCACCGCGTCCTCAATGCCGGCCAGACGGCCAAGCTCGCCTTCCACGGTGACGTTGCGCTCATGGGCGTATTCCACCACTTTGCGGGTCAGGGCCACGTTCTCTTCGTAATCGTAATGAGAGCCGTCGATCATGACGGAGGAAAAACCACCGTCAATGCAGCTTTTGCACAGCTCAAAGCTGTCGCCATGGTCGAGATGCAGAGCGATGGGCAGGTCGGTTTCGATCAAGGCGGCCTCTACCAGCTTCATCAGATAGGTATGGCTCGCATATTTGCGGGCGCCGGCGGAAACCTGCAGGATCAGCGGGGCGTTCAGTTCCTTTGCAGCCTCGGTGATTCCCTGAATGATCTCCATGTTATTGACGTTAAACGCACCGATCGCATAACCGCCATCGTACGCTTTCTGGAACATTTCTCTGGTGTTTACGAGAGGCATTCATCCATCACTCCTATTTCTTTTCTGGCAGCGAGTGGCTGCCGGGCCTTTGGCGGAGCCGTCCGCCTTAGGTACCCTTTATTATACTCTAAGAAAGACAAAAAAGGAAGGGACTTTTTGCTCAAAATTATGCTTTTTCCCCGCTTTTCCCGCTCTGACGCACCCAGTGATAAAGGACCTGCTGGGCAAGCCCCGCGCAAGAGCGGTATTCCTCCGGGAAACCTTGGGGAAAATGCTCAAGAAGAGCCCGGCGCATCCAAACGTCCACGGGAAAGGCCTCCATCCGTCCCAGGCCGTAGAGAAGCACGCATTCGGCTACCTTGGGGCCCACTCCCATGACGGTTTGCAGGACGGCTCTGGCATCGGGCATGGGACCGGCTTTAAGCGCCGTTTCGTCGAGCTCTCCGGACGCCATACGCCTGGCGGCGTCCAGCAGGTAGGAGGCCCGGTACCCGCTCCGAAGGGGCGCCAAGTCCCCCTTTTCCAAGACGGCGAGGGTTTCCGGCGAGGGAAAGCCGAAATGCCCGTCCTCCAAAGCAGGACCGAAACAGGCGCACAGACGCTCAATGATCCCCTTGATGCGGGGGATGTTGTTGTTGGCAGATAGAATGAAGGAACAGAGGGTTTCGAAGAAGGGCTGGCGGAGAATGTGGATGCCAGGGGCGAAGGCACAGGCCTCACGCAAAACCGGATGCGGGGCCATCTGCCGGCGCAGAGCTTCATAGTCCCGGTCCAAGTCAAAATAATTCCGCCAGAAGGCAGCCTCGTCTTCTTTGAGCGGGGTGGCCGGGGCAATGAGCAGGTTTCCGTCCCGGTAAGAAACAAGCGCCGCCCGGTCGGACACCACGCCGAAAAAGCCGGTTCCCCGCTCCTCCCAGCGAAAGCACTGGCCGCACAGAAGCGTCGCCCGAAGGTCGAGATCCGGCGCCTGCAAGACAATGGTACCATCAAGTTGAACCGCGGGAAGGGGCATCGTATTTTCCTACTTTCATTCACAGGTTTGTAACCGTTATTATAGCAGCTTTGTGGTATAATTGTAACATTACGCAGAAAACAAATTTACCCATAGGACGTGATACATCCATGAGAGAGGATATTTGCACCATTCCTGTCAGCGAGGTGTTCGAGCCCAAGGACGGATGCCCCATCTGCCGGATGCGGGACACAGTGGAGACGCGGATGGTGGAATACATCATGGGCGCTGCCATGATGGAGCCGGACGTGCGTATGGAAACCAACCGCCGGGGCTTTTGCGAGGACCACTTCCGTAAAATGCTCGGGCAGAAAAACCGGCTTTCTTTGGCGCTCATGCTGGAAAGCCGGCTGATTGAAATCAAAGAGCAGGTATTTGACAAAAAAAGGCTTTCCTTTCTCACCGAGGAAGCGGGCTGCTTTGTGTGCGACAAAATCCAGTGGGGCATGGAACGGATGCTGGATACGGTATGCCGGCTTTGGGTACAGGAAGCGGAATTTCGCGCCCTGTTCGACGAACAGCCCTTTTTGTGTCTGCCCCACTATGAGCAGCTTGTCAGCGCGGCGGGAAAGCTTAAAAAACGGGATCGGGCGGCCTTCTGCGAAGCGGCGGCCAAGGTATCCGGACGGTATCTTCTGGCGCTCAAGGAGGACGTTTCCCATTACTGCAAAATGTACGACTATCGCAACGCGGGCAACAATGAGGACTGGGGAAATTCCCGGGACGCGGTGGAGAGAACCATACAGTATCTGGTGGCCCGGTCGGTCAAGGATTCCCGCTGACGGCGGAAAACAAAGGAGCAAACATGAACTATTCCTATCTGTTGTTCGATTTTGACGGAACGCTGGCCGATTCCTATGGAATGGTGCTGGCAATCACCCACACCCTGCTCAGGCGTCACGGCATCACCAAGGTGGAGCCGGAACACTTTCGGGACCGGGACGATCTTCCGGTGGCCCAGAAGGTGCGGATGCTTTCCTTTATGATGAAAATACGGCCGGAGTTCATTGCGCTCTACGGCGAGAATCTGGAGAAAATCCACTTGTTCGACGGGATGCTGGAGTTACTCCTCGCCTGCTCCAAAAGGGGCTATCGGATCGCGGTGCTGTCCTCCAACGCAGTGGAGAACATCCGCTCCTTTTTCCATCGGTATCCCCTCCCCTTCGAGCTGGAAATCGTTTCTTCCAACGGGCTGTTCGGCAAGCACAAGACCATCAAGGAGTTTGCCAAGGAGCACGGGGTAACGGTGTCTGATCTTCTGTACATCGGGGACGAAATCCGGGATGTGAAGGCCTGCAACCGGTGCGGGGCGGATATTGCGTTTGTCCGATGGGGGCTGGACGCCGGCGCAAGCCTGGAGGAGTGCAAGGTGCAGTACGAGGTGGACACGCCCCGGGAGCTGGCGGAGCTTCTGCTTGGAAAAGAGAAGGCCGCCGAGAGACCCTGACGGATACAGCCGACAGCAACATTGCTGTCGGCTGTTTTTTATCGGCGTTGTCTCAGAGACGCCTGTTCTTTTTGCCGGCGCGCACGTGCGGCTGGGGTGAAAGCAAACCCAGCTTTTCCAGCCGCCCCTTCTGTTTTCCACAGGCGGGTTTTCACAGGGCAACGGGCGGCTGACCAGACAACGTTTAACTCTGGGTATCGACAGAAGTTTACATAAATTTTAGGATCCTCTTTTCCTGTGGAGGAAATCAAAAGGATTTTCCACCATCCCTTTTTGATTTCCGCCGACTTTTCCACCTTTTCCACGGAGTTTTCCACAACTTTTATGTTAACTCTCCTATACCCCGTGTATATGCATTGCATTTTCCTTGTCCGGGCGGGCTTTTTTCCGGAATCCCCTTGCATATTCACCGGATATACAGACAAAAATACCAGCAGATGGGAAACACGTGGTTTTCCTTTTCACAGGCAATGTGGAAACTTGTTGAAAAGTCTGTGGAATTTGTGGAAACCCCAGGAAGAATACGAAGAAGACGAGGTGGTTTTGCATGATTCGAGGGGTAAATAAACATATTATTGAGGTTTCGGAAACGGAAAACGAGTATTTTGAGCGGGCGATTCTTTTTGTGCGGCCGGATATGCTGCATTTGAACGACGCTGAGCTGCGCCGCCGGGCGACCAAGCTGCTCATCGGTATGGGCCAGCCGGGCGGAAGCCTCAAACGAGCGGGCCGGCTGGTGATGATCTCCCGGATGGTCTGCTGCGCTCTCATCGGCGCGGCCATTGCAGCGCTGATTATGAAGCTGATGTTCTTTTAAAAAGACGATGAAAGCAAAACGGGCCTGGAAACGGCATCCAGGCCCGTTTTGCTGCGTTTATGGAAGGGGCAGGCCGAAGCGGGCGGTGGGTCATAACAGCGGACATTCCCCCATACAATATAGCATCCGCGCACGATGGATGCGGCATGGGATTGGAGGAGTGATCCGAGCGTGATTGGAAAGAAAACGCCGGCAAGGCCGGTGGCCATACGGGGGCTTAGTCCGCAGGAGGTGGAAAAATCCCGGAAAACACACGGTTCCAACGAGCTGACACAGAAGAAACGAAACGGTTTTTTCAAGCAGTTCCTGGTGAGCTTCGGCGACCCCATCATTAAAATCTTACTGGCGGCGCTGGCCATCAATGTGATCTTTTTGTTCCGGGATTTCAACTGGTACGAAACAGCGGGCATTGCGGTGGCGATCTTTTTGGCCACCTTTGTTTCTACTTTGTCGGAATACGGAAGCGAATCGGCCTTTATCAAACTACAGGAGGACGCGCAGAAAATCCAGTGCCGGGTCAAGCGCCTGGGAGGCATCCAGTCGGTTCCCATGGGCGAAATCGTGGTGGGCGACCTGGTTCTTTTGCAGGCGGGCGAACGGGTGCCTGCTGACGGGGTAGTGGTTTCCGGGGAGCTACATATCGACCAATCGGCCTTAAACGGCGAAAGCAAGGAGATCACCAAAAAACCTGGGTTCGACCTGCCGGAGGACTTCGACCTGATGTCCCGCAACCAGGTGTTCCGGGGGAGCATCGTGTGCGCGGGGGAAGGCGTGGTGCAGATCCGCCGAGTGGGCGACGAAACCTTCTACGGAGACATGGCCAGGGAGATGCAGGAGGAAACCAGGGAAAGCCCGCTGAAGGTCCGGCTGGCAGGGCTCGCGAAAATCATCAGCCGGCTGGGATACTGTGCGGCGGCGCTGGTGGCGTTTGCGGACCTATTTCACTCCTTTGTGATGGATAACGGTTTCGACGCGGCACGGATGGCCATGCTGTTTTCCGACTGGCCCGCGGTACTAAGCCATCTTTTGCACGCGCTGACGCTGGCGATTACGGTGGTGGTGGTGGCGGTTCCGGAAGGGCTTCCGATGATGATTACGGTGGTGCTGTCCTCCAACATGCGGCGGATGCTCAAAGACCAGGTGCTGGTGCGAAAGCTGGTGGGCATCGAGACCTCCGGAAGCCTGAACATCCTGTTTACCGACAAGACGGGAACGCTGACCAAGGGAAAGCTGGCGGTGAGCCAGTTTGTGTTCGGAGACGGGAAAGAGCCGAGGAAGGCAGGCGGAATCCAAAGCTGCAAGGGGCTTTACGAGCTTTTGGAGCTCAACTGCGTCCATAACTCGGGGAGCGTGGTATCCGACGGGAAAGCGCTGGGGGGCAACGCCACCGACCGGGCGCTTCTAAACTTTGTTCTCCCCCTTTCCAAAAACGTACAGGGGTACACGAAGCTGGAAACGGTCCCTTTTGACAGCGCGCATAAGTTCTCCGCCGCCCACATCAAGGGCAGGCAGGACCTGATCCTCATTAAGGGCGCGCCGGAACGAATCGTGTCCGCCTGCACGCGGTATTACGACGAGAAGGGGCGGATACGGCCGCTTTTGGACAAAAGCCCGCTGCGGCACAAATGGAACGAGATGACCCAGAACGCGGTGCGGGTGCTGGCGCTGGCGGTGTCCGACACGCCGGTAACCCAGAAAGGGGAATTCAAAAACCTGTGCATGATCGGGCTTGTGGGCATCCGCGACGAACTCCGGCCGGAGGCCCGAGGCGCCATTAAGGAGGTGCAGGGGGCGGGGGTCCAGGTGGTGATGATTACCGGGGACAACAAGGAGACGGCCACGGCCATTGCCAGGGAATGCGGCCTCATCAGCACCCACAGCCAGGGAGCAGTCCTCACCAGCAGCGAGATGGCGGCTATGGACGATGGGCAGCTCAAAGGGGTTTTGCGAAACATACGAGTGGTGGCAAGAGCGCTGCCCACCGACAAGAGCAGGCTGGTGCGCTTGTCCCAGGAGATGGGGCTGGTAGCGGGAATGACGGGGGACGGCATCAACGACGCGCCGGCCCTAAAAAAGGCGGACGTGGGGTTTGCCATGGGCGCGGGCACGGAGGTGGCCAAGGAAGCGGGAGACATTGTCATATTGGACAACAATTTTGCCTCCATCGTCAAGGCGATCCTGTACGGGCGGACCATTTTCAAGAGCATCCGGAAATTCATCGTGTTCCAGCTGACGATGAACCTATGCGCGGTGGGCGTGTCCATCATCGGGCCGTTTATCGGCATCGACACGCCGGTGACGGTGATCCAGATGCTGTGGATCAACATCATCATGGATACGCTGGCGGGGCTTGCCTTCGCGGGGGAACCGCCGCTAAAGGATTACATGAAGGAGGCGCCCAAGCGGCGGGACGAACCGGTGCTCAACCGCTATATGCTCAACCAGATTGTGTGTATGGGACTGTTCACCATATGCGTATGCGTGGCGTTTTTAAAGCTGCCGTCCATCGCGGGGCTGTTCCGGCCTTCGCCGGATTACATTTACCTGATGACGGCGTTTTTCGCGCTGTTTATTTTCTGCGGGGTGTTTAATAGCTTCAACGCCCGGACCCACCGGCTCCACCTGCTTAGCCACATTTCGAGAAACAAGTCCTTCTTGGTGATTATGCTGGCGGTGGTGGCGGTGCAGCTGCTGCTCATCTACTTCGGCGGGAGCCTTTTCCGCACGGCGGGGCTTACTGCGAAGGAGCTTCAAACGGTGCTGTGGCTCTCCTTCCTGGTGGTGCCGGCGGACCTGATTCGCAAGATTTTCCTGCGCCTGGCACACAAGAAAGGCGATCTATAAGGCGAGCTTCGGCCCTCTGGGAAACCAGGGGGCCGAATTTTTTTGCAAAAACAATTGCTATACTTCCTATTAGTAGTATCAGGCCCTGTTTTTTTCCGGAAAAGGAGGTATCCTTGCGGAAAAAGGAGGCGGTTTTATGACAATGGAGCGAATCAAGCAGCTGCGTCTGGAGGCGGGGATTTCCCAGGAACAGGTGGCCACGTACATCGGGACCTCGAAAAAACGGTACCAGGCAATGGAAGCAGGCACGGCGCGGATTCGGATTGGCGATATGGTGGAGCTTTGCGATCTTTACCGGGTCAGCGCAGATTATCTGTGCGGCCGGAGCGACCGGAAAGAAGCGAGAGCGGACGTGGTCTTTTCCCACCGGGAACGGCCGAAGCCTTGTGAATAAGAAAAGCAGCCGGGTATTTTTTCGCCGTCCATGGAAACAATATCCTGTGAACTGCGGATGCGCAATCACCGCGTCCGGTACTTTCAAGGGTAAGGATGGTACGTTTCATGGCTGCAACACAGAAAAACCGTCAGGGTCTCGGCCTTGCCGAGCAGATCGGAGCGCCTGGAGAACTCCAGTTTCGCAAGGCGCCGGCGATCAAGCGGCAGGTGGAGAGCGACCTAAATATACTGCGGCGGCATTACCGGGAAGAATTGCAAAACGACGACCGGCACGGGGTGGCCGAATGGCTGTGCGACAACTTCTACCTGCTGGAACGGGAGGGGCGTTCCCTTCTGCGGGTGATGAAGACGGCGCGGCCTCTGCCTACGCGGCGGGAGGACCGGATGTGGGCAGTGTACCGGCTGTGCGAACTGCTTTGCGCAAAAACGGGCGGGTTCACGGAGGAGACGCTGACCGGGATCCTCAAAGAGGCGGGAAAGGTACGGCCGCTGGAGGGATGCGAGCTGGATTTCATCGAGCCGATGCTCAAGGCGGCGCTTCTGCACCAGGCGGCCAAGTGCTGCGAGGGGAAACGGGACGGGGCGGCAGCCTTACGCATGGGTGCGGCGGTAGGGTCTATCCAGGAAATCCCGAACTTGGACTTCGGGCTTATCACCGAGCCGTTTAGCCCGGTGGAAGAAATTCTGCGCAAAGACCCTACGGGGACCTATCCGAAGATGGCGGAGGAATCAAGGGCCCTTTACCGGGGCAGGATCAGCGATCTGGCCATCCGGCGGCGGGTTTCCGAGATCCAGGTGGCAGAGGAGGCGCTTACGAATGCACAGGCAGCTTCTGAGGAGCGACAGCGGCACATCGGCTACTGGATTTTGGAGGAACGCACGTTTCTTCACAAGCGCAGACGGCGGGGCGTGACGGCCCTTACCGTCAACGTGGTACTGGCGGCGGCCATCGCTGCGCTGGCGGGAGCTTGGTGCGGGGCGTATTGGAGCATCCCGCTTTTGTTCTTCCCGCTCTGGGAGGCGGTCAAGCCGGCGGTGGACTACTTCGCCCTCAAGGGAATCCCGCCCACCATTCTGCCGCGGATGGACCTTCGTGAAGGCATCCCGGAGGAGGGGAAAACGGCGGTGGTCATCTCCACCTTACTCTCTACGGCGGAAAAGGCCCAGCCCCTGCGGCAGCGGCTGACGCGGCTTTGTTTTACAAACGGCGGGAAGAATATCCTTTACTGCATCCTGGCCGACTTAAAGCAGGCGGACACGCCTACGTTGCCGGAGGACGTATCCGCCATCGCGGCGGCAAAGCGGATTGTCCGGGATTTAAACCGCCAGTACGGAAACCGTTTTTTGCTACTGGTGCGGCCGCGGGTATACAGCAAGACCCAGCGGGCCTACAGCGGATGGGAAAGAAAGCGCGGCGCCATCACCCAGCTTTGCCGGATGGTGGCGGGAGAACGGCTGAAGCTTTTGGAGAGCGAAGGGGATCTGGGACAGCTTCCCTCGGTGCGCTACCTTCTGGCGCTGGACGCGGACACCGAGCCGCTGATGAACACGGTGTCCGAGTTGGTGGCGTGTGCGCTGCACCCGCTCAATCGGCCGGTTTACGGAGAAGAAGGCGGACGGGTGACGGCGGGGTACGGCATTCTGGCGCCCCGGATGGAGACCGACCTTGCGTCCTCCGCCAAGACCCCGTTTTCCCGGATTATGGCGGGGTTAGGAGGCGTGACCGCCTACAACACGGCGGTGGGGGATTTGTACCAGGACCTGTTCGGCGAAGGGATTTTTGCCGGCAAGGGGCTCATTGACGCAAAGGCGTTTTATACCCTGCTGGACACCGCCATTCCGGAAAACCAGGTGCTCAGCCACGACATTTTGGAAAGTGGGTTTCTGCGCACGGCCTTTTTGTCCGACAT
>CAMLYM010000093.1 GCA_946491705.1 uncultured Clostridia bacterium | reverse complement strand
TCCGCGTACCCGTGCTGGATGGCGCGGAAGGCTTCGCCGATGGTGTTGGTACTGGTGGCGCAGGCGGTCACAATGGGCACGCAGGGGCCCTGGGCGTTATATTTGATGGCCACGTTGCCTGCGGCAATGTTGGCGATCATCATGGGGATAAAGAAAGGGGAAACCTTGCGCGCGCCGCCAGAGCGCAGCTTGTCGCTCTCGCTAAGGAAGGTATTGATGCCGCCCACGCCCGAGCCGATGTAAACGCCAAGGCGCTCCGGGTCCACCTGGTCCTGAATGCCGCTGTCTGCCATGGCCTGGGCCGCCGCCGCCAGAGCGTACTGGCAGTACAGGTCGGTCTTGCGCACCTCGCTTTTGGGCATGTACTGGGTTGGGTCAAAGTTCTTGACCTCGGCGGCGATTTTTACCTTAAATTCCGCCGCATCGAACTTGGTGATTGCACCGATGCCGCAAACGCCGTCGGTCAGGTTCTTCCAAAAGGTCGCCACGTCGTTGCCCACCGGGGAAACAACGCCCAGACCCGTCACCACTACTCTGTTCATAGAAACTTCCTTTCTTTGCTCGATCATACTTCTATGGGAAGGAATCTCCCGTTAAATATACAGGCCGCCATCCACCTTGATGACCTCGCCGGTAATGTACCGTGCTCCTTCCGATGCAAGGAACAGGGCCGTCTGGGCAATGTCCTCAGGCGAGCCCATTTTCTTCATGGGGATCATGCCGTTTGCCGCGTCCTTGACCTTATCGGACAAAGCGCCGGTCATATCGGTTTCAATAAAGCCGGGGGCGATGGCGTTGCAGGTGACCCCGCGGGCCGCCAGCTCCTTGGCCACGGTCTTCGTAAGCCCCACAATGCCCGCCTTGGCCGCCGAATAGTTGGCCTGACCGGCGTTGCCCATGAGCCCGGAAACCGAAGAAATGTTGATGATCCGGCCGCTGCGCTTGCGCATGAAGTGGGAATAGGTATGCTTGATCAGGTTGAAAGCGCCCTTGAGGTTCGTGGAAATCACCGCGTCAAAGTCCTCCTCCTTCATGGAGAGGACCAGAGAATCCCGGACGATGCCGGCGTTATTGACGAGAATGTCCACGCCGCCGAAGGCCTCGATGACTTCCTTGACCACTTCGCCCGTCTTCGCAAAGTCAGACACGTCGCACCGGTAGCTTTCGGCCTTCACGCCAAAAGCCATAGCCTGGCTGCAGACTTCCTTGGCCGCTTCTTCGTTGCCGGCGTACAAAATAGCCACATTGGCTCCGTTTTGCGCGAACGCCAGCGCGATGGCCCTGCCGATGCCTCTAGAGCCGCCGGTGACGATGGCTGTTTTTCCTTCTAACACCATAGGTTGCTAATCTCCGTTTCTCCGGCGGAAAGAATATGGCTTTCGCTTCGCTTAGGCCGCCGGGCCCAGCAAAGCACCGAGACTTGCTTATTTCTGCAAGGCGGCCAGGGTTTCTTCCAAGCTCTTTTTATCCTCTACATGGAACACCGTAGCCATTTTGCTGATTTTCTTAATCAGGCCGCTCAAGGTCTTGCCCGCGCCCACCTCGATGAAGATTTCGATGCCGTCTTTGAGCATCTGCTCCACCGTATCCTGCCAGCGGACCGGATGGTTGACTTGAGTTGCCGCAAGCTCCCGCCCGTCGGCAGGGTAAGGCTTTGCGGTGGCGTTTGCGTAAAGCGGGATGCGCGGCGCCGAAAAAGGCACCGTCTTTAGATAACCGGCGAGCTTTTCGGCCGCCTCGTTCATAAACGGCGAATGAAAGCCCCCGCTTACCGCCAGCGGCACCACCCGGCCGCCCTTTTGGGCCGCCGCCGCGCTAAACTCCGCCAGCTCGCCCTTTTCTCCCGCCACCACCAGCTGGCCGGGGCTGTTGTAGTTGACCGGGTAAACATGGTCAAAAGGAGCACACAGGGCTTCCACCTCTTCGTTTTTAAGCTTCAGTACCGCAGCCATAGCGCCGTCCACCTGTTCGGCTGCCGCCTGCATGAACTTTGCCCGCTCACAGACCAGGGAAAAACCCGCCTCGTCGTCCAGGGCTCCGGCAAAGGTCAGCGCCGCGATTTCGCCCAGCGAAAATCCCGCCGCCGCCGCCGCGTGCACCCCGTGCTCTTCCAATGCCCTGGCCGCTGCCAGATCCACGCAGTAAAGGCAGGGCTGCGTATTAATGGTGATGGAAAGCTCTTCCTTGGACGCGGTAAAACACTGTTCACTGGTTCCCGGACGAATCCGGTCGGCCGTGTCGAACACGGCTTTGGCCGCCGGGGAGCACTCAGAAAGCTCCTTGCCCATACCGCTGTACTGGGCGCCCTGCCCGGAAAATACAAATGCAATCTGTTCCATGTCTTTGCACCGCCTAGTCGTCAGTTTTCCGTCCGCCCAGGCTTTGAAGCTGTTTGGGCGGGCGTTTGTCCTATTTGAAAGCGCGGGCCGTCCCAGGCGGGAATATCCGATCCCCGCCCGTCACGGTTACCCATTCTTTTTGAGCCGTTTTTCCAGCCTAGCCTGTTCAATTGCATCCACCAGGTCCTGTACACAGCGGATGCGCTCGCTCATTTCAATTTCCACATGATAGTCGTCTTCCAAGGTTAAAAGCAGCTCTACCATGTCCAACGAGTCGATCCTCAGCTGGGCAAAGGTCGTCTGCGCCCGGATTTTGGATAACCGCACACCTTTATACCGGGCGATCCTTTTCGCCACATGGTCAAACGTCATGCTCATGCCTCCAAGCGCCATGCTCGATTCTTATTTGCTCCAGCGCAGCACGCCGGCGCCCGTGGTAAACCCGCCGCCGAAGGCGCTCATGGCCAGAATGTCCCCCTTCTTGAGCTTTCCTTCACGGTTGAGTTCGTCAAGCATCATGGGGATGCTGGCGGAGGAAGTGTTGCCGTAGTGCTCGATATTCACCACGTATTTCTCCCTTGGAATGGGCAAACGATGGGCCGCCGCCTCGATGATGCGGATGTTCGCCTGGTGAGGCAGCACGAAATCCACCTGCTCACAGGTAAGCCCCGCCTCCTCAATGACACACTTCAGGTCCGCCGCCATATTGGTGACCGCGAACTTATACACGTCCTGCCCGTTCATACGCAAAAATGGGTCCTCTTCTTGGGTTTCGTCAAAGGGACAGTTTCCGTGCACCTGAGGGATGACCAGAGACTCCCAGTTTCCGTCCGCCGTCAGGCGCAGGGAGAGCAGGTCGTCCCCTTCCTCAAGCACCACGGCGCCCGCGCCGTCCCCAAAGAGGACGCAGGTGGAGCGGTCGGTCCAGTCCGCCAGCCGGCTCAAAACTTCCGAAGAAACTATCAGCACCTTTTTCACCTTTTTGCGGGCAAAGTAGCCATCCGCCACGTCCAGCGCATACAGAAAACCAGAGCAGGCGGCGTTCACGTCAAAGGCCGGGCAGGTCGCCCCGATGCGCTTTTGAATCACACAGGCCTGAGAAGGCGTCATATAGTCCCCCCGCACGGTGGAGCAAAGAATCAGGTCCAGCTCCTGAGGAGAAACCCCCGCGTCCTCCAGCGCCCGCTTGGCCGCCCACTCGGTCAGGTCGGACATGGTTTCCGTGGTACACACATGCCGCTCCCCAATGCCCGTGCGGGTGCGGATCCATTCGTCGCTGGTGTCGAGAAACTGGGACAGGTCGTCGTTGGTTTTTACACAGGCGGGAGCGGCGCTCCCGGTGCCGATCACTTGAAAGCTCAAAGTCAGTCCTCCATCTCATTCAGCTTCTGCTTGTAGAAGTCGTTTAATTTAATCATTCCCTTTATCATCGCGCTTTTTTCTTCACTTGTCAATTCTTTTGCCACCGAACGGACCAGCCGCCGGTGAAAATACGCGTGGGCGGCCTGGGCCTTCTGCCCGAGCTTTGTCAGCGTCACCCGCACCGAACGCCCGTCCGACCGGCAGCGGCACTTCTCCACAAACCCCTTTTTCATCAACTTATTAATGGCCACCGTCACCGACGGCAGGGTGATGTCCAGTTCCTTGGCGATGCCGCTGATGGTGTGCCCTTCTGTGCCGCATTTGCCCACCGCCTCCACCAAATGCAGCTCGGAAATGGACAGATCCAGCTTGCTCGTCTGCTGCAGCGCTTTTTCCTCTACCTTTAAAACAGAACGGAAGGTTTCCACCAAAACCGTATTCATATGCTCGCAAAACGCGTCCATAGTACCCTTTCTTTGGGCAGGCCAGATGCCGCCCAATATACTTAGATTGTTTAAGCATTATACGGCTTTGCCACTTTTTTGTCAAGCAAAGGCCCGTTTCCTTCCCGCCGGCAAACATTCGGTTTTATGATACTCGGATTAACAGAAAATGTCAACGAAGTTTTCCCATTGGGCGAATACCCTTCCTGTAACCCGGCGATACTAATTCCCGGTGATGAATTTATGATGATTACGTTAATCCGGACTGTACTGCTGTACATATTTGTCGTGCTGGCCATGCGGATCATGGGCAAACGGCAAATAGGTGAGCTGCAGCCCTCCGAGCTGGTGGTAACCCTGCTGATCTCCGACATTGCGGCAGTGCCCATGCAGGAAATCGGCATTCCGCTGGTGGACGGCATTGTCCCGATCTTCGTGCTGGTATCGTTGGAACTGATCCTGTCCGCCTGCATGATCAAAAGCAACAAGTTCCGCCAGATGATTTCCGGCAAGCCGGTCATCGTGGTGCGAAACGGGAAGGTGCAGCAAAACGAAATGCGCCGCATCCGCTTTACCATTGAAGATCTGATGGAGGGAATGCGGCTGCACGATGTGTTCCGCCTCGACGAAATCGCCTGGGCCATCGTGGAGACCAACGGTCAGCTAAGCATCCTCAAAAAGCCGGAGCTGCTCCAGCCCACCGCCCAGCAGCTCAACATTCCCACCGATGACCCCGGCCTGCCCATGGTGGTGGTCAGCGACGGGGACGTTTACGACGAAGCGCTGAAAATCGTGGGCTTTGACGTCAACTGGCTCAACAAAACCCTCAAAGAGCAGAATGTGAAACTGGAGGATATCTTTATTATGACCACCGACCGGGCGCAAAATTTTCAGATCGTTAAAAAGGAGGCAAAAGAATGAAACGGGTATGGATCGCCATTTCTCTCCTATCCGTCATTCTGGTCTTGTCCTTCCTGAGCCTTAACGCCACCCATACCATTACAAAGACCATGTCCGGCATGTTTGAAGACGCGTATACCCAGGCCACCGAGGGAGACCTGGATAAGGCCAGGGAAACGGCAGACAGCATCCAGGCTTACTGGTCCCAAACCCACCACATTCTTTCCACTTACATGCGCCATGAGGAAATCGAGCATGTATTGGTTGCCGCCAATTCCCTGAGCACCTATCTGGATCAGGACGATTTGGAAACCTTCACGGAGGAATGCCAGGCAAGCATGGTTTACCTGAAGCACCTATGGGAATCGGAGCAGCCGTCCTTCGGGAATATTTTATAAATATGAGCCTGACAGACGGCAGCGCCGTTTGCGCCTTTTCCCGTTGCTTTTGCACCGGGAGGGCGGCTCGTCATTTCCCCGGCGTAAACACAGCGTCCATTTATACGGCCAAAAGCGCCCGGAAACGATCACATTCGTTTCCAGGCGCTTTCTCTTTGCTTTGCTCCGCTTCCACCTGGGCTGAAAGCCAGGCAGCTGCTTCTTTAAACCTCGCCGCTTTTAGACGCTCCATTCCGGGAAACCGGCCGCTCAGGCGCAAATAATCCTGGAGACGCCAAAACACTCGTGTTCTGTAAAAAAGAGCGCCCCATTTGCGCAGGGCGGATAAAACCGAAGAGAAACTTCTATTCCCACGCAGAGGAGCCCCGGGCCTTCCTTCGGCCCGGGGCCCTTTTTGCCGATCAATGGACTTACTTCTCTTTTAAAAGCTTTTTAAGCTCTTCCATAAAGGTATTGATATCCCGAAACTGCCGGTAGACCGACGCGAACCGCACATACGCCACCTCGTCAATGGCCTTGAGCTTCTCCATGGCCAGCTCCCCGATCTGCTGGGAGGTGATTTCCCGGTCCAGCGAGTTTTGCAGCTTCGCTTCGATCTCGTCCACTGCCCGCACCAGCGTCTCCATGGAAACCGGCCGCTTTTCGCAGGACTTTAACAGCCCGCCCAGCAGCTTGTCCCGGTTGAACACCTCTCTAGATTTGTCCCGCTTGACCACCACGATGGGCACGCTCTCCACCACTTCATAGGTAGTAAACCGGCCCGAACATTTTAAGCATTCCCTGCGCCGGCGAATCCGCGTGCTTTCGTCAGTGGGTCTGGAATCCACGACCTTGCTCTCTTCATATCCGCAAAACGGGCATTTCATTGGTACGTCCTCCCGCATTTTTTCTGATTTTAGCATACCCTTTTCCAAGATGCAAGCGGCCTTTTCCAATATTTCAGGGGTTGCGGCGTCCCCTTCTTCTTTGTTACACTGGTGATATCTAATACGAAACGGGGGACAATCCCATGCGCGGGTTTCTTTCCATGCTCAAAAATATGAACCGGCCTGCCGGAATCCTGATGGCCATCGGGCTGCTGCTGCCGCTGGTTTTGGCTCTCATAGGGCTGATCCTGAAGAATTTCGCTTTTCAAGGGGACTTTATTCAAATGAGCATCTGGAGCAAAGGGTGCTTTGACACCATTCCGGCCGTCTGGCTCTCCTGCTTCTTCTCCGCCTTTGTGGTGGACCTGGTGATGAAACAGGAACTGGGGGTCCCTCATGACGATACGAAGAAATAGGCGTAATGTGTACATCGTTTTTCAACCAAAGAAGGCTTGGACGGAAATCTCCGTCCAAGCCTTCTTTTTGCACTTTCTCGTGTGCAAATTGATATGGATATTCGTACCCCTATCCCCTGGGTTTTCGCCGCAGGTGCGGCCAAACGCAGAGAAAACGGCTGCCCAAAATCATCACAGCGTCTTAATAAACCGAGCGAAGGCGGCGCGGCCCGGTTCGTCCCGTTTGAATACGCCCGCGTCTTCCAGCACCCGCTCAAACTTGCGCCCCACCTCCTGCTGCACCACGTCATGCACGTTGGCTTCCGAGAGGGCGTTTTGATACCGAACTTTCATCTCTTCCGCCCAGGGGCGATGGTAGTCCGCTACCTCACTGGGCAGACCTAGCAAAAACTTTTCCACCTCGTTAAGCTCTCCCACCAGTCTAGCAGGCAGCACCGCCAGGCCCATGACCTCGATCAGGCCGATGTTTTCCTTCTTGATGTGCTGCACGTCCTCATGGGGATGGAAAATCCCCAATGGATGCTCCGGGGAGGTGCGGTTGTTGCGAAGCACCACGTCCAGCTCAAAACGATCCCCCTTGCGCCGGGCAATGGGGGTAACGGTGTTGTGGGGCGCCCCGCCGGTTTCACAGAGAATGTCCACGCTGGGGTCGCTGTACCCTTTCCAGGCTTCGTGAATGTGCACGGCCGCCCGGACCAGCGTGTCCTTGTCCGGCCCCGCCATGCGGATGACCGACATGGGCCATTTCACCACCGAACAGGTAAGCTGTTCAAAGCCGGGAAGCTCAAAATAATAGTCCGCCTTCGCTTTGGCCATGGCGAACTCGTAATTGCCTCCCTGGTAATGATCGTGGGTCAGGATGGAGCCGCCCACGATAGGCAGGTCGGCATTGGAGCCGAGAAAATAATGGGGCAGCCATTCCACAAAGGAAAGCAGCCGCTCGAAGGTCTGGCGGGTGATCGCCATGTCCCGGTGATAGCGGGACAGGACGATGCAGTGCTCGTTATAATACACATAAGGCGAATACTGAAAATACCAGGGTTCTCCGCAGAGGTTGAGACGGATCATCCGGTGGCTTGCCCGACCGGGATGGCCCACCTTTCCTGCATAGCCCTCATTCTCGATGCACAAAAGGCATTTGGGATAATTGGCGCTTTTGAGAAGCTTGGCTGCAGCGATGTCCTTGGGGTTCTTCTCAGGTTTCGAGAGGTTGATGGTAATGTCCAGATCCCCGTATTTGGTCGGGGTTTTATAGGAGATGTTCTTGGCAATGCGGCGGGTCTGAATGTTGTTGCTGACCCGGGAAAACCGGTAAAAGTCCTCGGTCGCCATAGCGGGGGACTGCCGGTAGAGCGCGTGAAACCGGGCGTCCACCTGGGACGGCTTGGGCAAAAACACGTCCATAACCGCGCTTGAGAGCACTTCCTTGAGATCGAACAGGTCCTCGATCACGCCGTTTTGCGCGGCATAGCCGGTCACCATCTCCAAAAGCTCCGGAATATCCAGGTCAGCCGGTTCCCTTTCAACGTATTCGGTCAGCCCGAGCAGATTGATGATCCGGTTTTTGCAGTAGATTTCATCCTCCGGTTCGATCATGCGCTGCTCGACGGCACGAGTCACCAGCGATGCAATGGCCTGATAGATATCCATTTTGTCTTTTCCCACCTAACCAAGAATTCAGCATATTCCTTTGAAAGCGGCATTATTATAGCACATGTTTCGGTTTTCACGCCATAGACGATTGCACCTTTTCCTATTGAAAAAACGTCCACCCGGGTAATGTCCATAACCGGGAAGCCGGCATGGTTCAACCCTGCAAGCTATTTAAATAATCTTCGGCTTTCTCTCTGGATCGGAAAATGACAATCTCCTTTTCCTTCTTGTATTTTTCCAACAATTCATAGAGATACGGCAACTGAGATTTGGGGAAATCCAGAATCCATTGCTTGAATTCTTCCTCAAACTCGGCTTCCACCCACGGCATATCTTCCCGCTGCTTCCCGATACGGGACTGTGCGCCCAAAAGGCAGACGTCCAGCGGGTAATCCATCAAAAATACCGTATCGCATTCCTGGAATCGTGTTTCCAGTGTCCTTCGATAATTCCCGTCTATAATCCACCGCCGCGTTTTTATGATCTCATCAAGCCGTCTGTCGAATTCTTCTCTTGAGACTGTGGTTTTGTCCGGCTTATGCCACAACAGGTCCAAGTAATACAGCGGCAGTTTCGTCACGACGCTAAGTTTCCGTGCAAATGTGCTTTTTCCCGCACCGGGACTTCCAATCACAAGGACTTTGCGCATAATCTCTTCCTTTTCCATCCGTAGTTTGTTATGCCCCTATGGACGCAATTCTTGAGTCTGTCAACGATAAGCATGCCGCCTCAGCCCTTGCCTGAGGCGGCATGCTAGATTACAGGTATCCGCCATAACCCTCGGGCGGACGTTTTGCTTATCAATCATAAATCCTCCAAGGAGAAGTCCTCCTGGGAAAACTGGGGCAGCACCGGCGCGCGGCGGGGCACCCGCTTGGGCGGGTCATAGGCGAACTTGCGGCATTTCCCTTGCGGCTCCATGATTCCCCGCTTGGTGCACAGCACCATCTTCCCGTCCGCCGACCGGGTCCCACAGGCGCAGTATTCGCACTTGGGCTCAATGCGGCTCCCGAACGGTTTCTTTCCCACGAGCGACCGCCTCCTTCCCTGTCATCGTTTTTTTTTCATTATAGCACGGACGTGCTCGAATTCCAACGCGTTTTGCGGCGAAACAAGCACCATGGCCGCGGAAAATATGAGCAAAAAGATGGAGGCAGGGGCGGAAGAAGAGAGGGCGGCGGGCACGGTGGAGGTTTCGATCACCATAGTTTCAAGCTCTACGGGGAAGCAATGCAGCAAGAGCGCGGTAGCCGCCGCCGCTAAAGCCGCCGCCATCGCCCGCCCCAGCCAGAAGGCGGACTTGGAAACATGGTGCTTAAGCCCCAGAG
>CAMLYM010000092.1 GCA_946491705.1 uncultured Clostridia bacterium | reverse complement strand
CCCGTCGTTGAGGCAGGAGAAGGCGCCGGGCTGGTAGATGACGCCGGCGATGGTATCCGGGAAAGAGGGGTGCTCCACCCGGTTGAGGATAACCGCGCCGACAGCCACCTGTCCGCTGTAGGGTTCGCCTCTCGCCTCGGCGGAAATGGTGCGGGCCAGGAGATTTACGTCGCTGGTGGAAGCGCCGGTGGAACCGGAAGAACCGCTGGAGCTGGAAATGCCGATGGCGGCCAGCGTTTCCGGACCGGCGATGCCGTCTACCCGCAGGCCGTTTTTCTTTTGAAACTTGATGACGGCGTCTTGGGTCTGCGTTCCGTAAATGCCGTCCACGCTGCCGAAATAGTAGCCCCATTGCTTGAGCTTCGTTTGAATCTGCCGGACTTCTTCGCTGCGGGAACCGTATTTGGATAAGACCTCGGTCACCTCAGGCTGGGGATAGGATACGATGTTTACTGTGAAAACACAAACGCACAGCACCATCATGACCCGCCAGAGAACCTTCCATGTTTTCATTTCAGGAGCCCTCCTCGATTGCATGCTTTCGGCCAGCGGAATAGCTCCGCATAGCCGTTACGAAGTCAGTATTTCCGGCCGGAAAGGAAATATCCGCCTGTCCTTTCGGTTTTGATCAAAAAAGCGGAAAATCGCAGGTGACGCGGAAAATAGTGCTTGCAATTGAGATGGAATGGTGTTAATATATTATGAGTGTGATTACGAGCTGAAGGAGGTGTGACAATGCCGAATATCAAATCTGCGAAAAAGCGTGTGAAGATTGCCGCCGTTCGAACGATGCGCAATAAGAATTACAATTCCGCTTTGAAGACGGCCGTAAAAAAGGCCAACCTCGCCATCGATCAGAATGCGGACAATAAGAACGATACCGTTCGTCTTGCCGTGAAAAAGATCGATCAAGCAGTGGCAAAGGGGATTCTTCATAAGAATACTGCTGCCAGAAAGAAGTCCGCCTTGGCTCGCAAAAGCGCGGCTGTGTAAGGGAAAATAGGAATGGGAAAGCAGTGCCATGTGCACTGCTTTTTATTTTGCCAAAAATGCATGCAGATCCATACGCAAAAAGTACTCTAGTGGAAAAATAACAGGTTTGATCGCCAATGATCCGGAAAAAATACATATAAGCAAGTATCTTCAATTGCATTTGCACGAAAAATACTTGCCTCATGACGTATTTCCTTGCAGAAACAACAAAAATATGCTATACTTTATTCAATTCGATGCTTTTCCCATTTGGTTTGGAAAAGCACGGCTCCTGTGCACCCTCCGGCATAGGAAAGAATAACCAATGCCGTCGCCGGTAAAGGTACGCCGGAAGGTGGATATACGGCGAATTTGGGGGATGATAGGAATGCGGAGTCTTTTGCAGACCGCAATTCCGGCAAACGCGCGTGGGGGGTTCATTGGTGACAATTTTCGAGATATTTGAGCACATCTATCCGAATACGAGAGAGGGAGAAATCAGCCGGGTATCCTGCCCATACCGTTTGTGTCCATTGGGCGCACACTCCGATCATCAGTTTGGGATTATATCCGGTTTTGCTTTGGACCATGGGGTGGAAATGGCGTTTTGCGTCAATCCCAGCCGGGTGGTGGAGCTGGACAGCTGCAATTTTGACGGCCGGGTGCAGTTCATTATCCAGCCGGATATGCCGCCGAGAGAGGATTGGGGCCGCTATGCCCAGGGGGCGGTTTGGGCGCTGTTAAGAAAGAAATATAAGCTGGTGCACGGTATCCGGGGCGTCATCCGCGGATCTTTGCCCATCGGCGGCTTGTCCTCTTCGGCAGCCGTCATTATTTCGTATATTCTGGCCCTGTGCAAGGCAAATGACATCCAGCTGACGCCGGACAAGCTGATTGACTTGGCACTGGCGGCTGAAAAAGAGTATGTAGGGCTCAGTGTGGGGCGGCTGGATCAGTCCTGTGAGGTCCTTTCCCTGCGGGATAACCTTCTATTTTTGGATACCCAAACCCGGCAATGTCAATGGATTCCCAAAAGTCCGTCCATGCCGCCTTATGAGTTTGCGGTGTTTTATTCGGGCGTATCCAGAACGCTGACAGGAACAGCGTTCAATAAGCGGGTGGACGAGTGCAGGGCTTCGGCCTACGCCCTCAAGGCGATGGAAGGCATGGAGTACAATACAGTCGCGGAAAGCTATCTGCGCCAGGTGCCACGTGAAGTTTATGAACGGTGGAAAGACCGGCTTCCGGAGAATTTTGCCAAACGCTGCCGACATTTTTACACCGAGTTTGAACGGGTCAGACAGGGCGCGGCTGCTTGGAAAAACGGAGATTTGCAGACGTTTGGCCAGCTGATGTTTGCATCGGGACAAAGTTCGATTGAAAACTACGAGACCGGTTCGGAGGAACTGATCGCCATCTATGACATTATGACCCGGACGAAGGGCATCTACGGCGGCCGCTTTTCCGGGGCTGGCTTTAAGGGCTGCTGTGTGGCGGTGATTGATCCGAAGTACCGCCAGTCGATTGAAGAGAACGTGACGAAGGAGTACTTGGAAAGGTTTCCTGAGCATCGGGGCGCTTTTTCGGTGCATTTTTGCAATTCAGCAGATGGGGCGCGATGTGAATGATATGTGTCGTTTTGGCGGCGGGATATGCGACGCGGATGTATCCGCTGACAGAGAATTACCCGAAGCCACTGTTGCCGGTCCAGGGGAAACCGATTTTGGACTGGCTGATGGAAGACATTGATAAAATTGAGGAGATTCATGGGCATGTCATCGTGTCCAACCACCGCTACAGCCGGCATTTTCAGGAATGGGCCCGGTGCAGCCGGCTGCAAAGGCCGGTGCACGTGGTGGACGACGGATCTATGAGCAACGATACCCGGCTTGGGGCCGTCAACGACATCCTTTTGGCCATCGAACGGCTGCGTTTGGAGGACGATTTGCTGGTCATCGCCGGGGACAACGTACTGGACTTTTCGCTGCAGAGTTTTGTCCGGTTTGCGAAGAAGAAGGACGCCTCCTGCATTATGTGCTACCACGAACCGCAGCTGGAAGTCCGGCGCCGTTCGGGCGTGGTGACGCTGGACCGGGATTTTAAGGTCCTTCGCATGGAAGAAAAACCGGATCATCCCCAGTCCTATTGGATTACGCCGCCCTTCTATATCTATCACCAGCGGGACCTGCCTCTTTTGCGCCAAAGCGTGGCGGACGGCTGCCATGCGGATGCACCGGGCAGTTTATTCGCATGGCTGAGCAAGAAGCGGGAGGTTTACGCATACAATATGCGGGGCAGACGGTACGATGTGGGGAATATGTCCAGCTATCATGCCGTGCAGCGGGTCTTCCGGGGCATTCACATGCCGGTGTAGGCGGTTAAGTGCTTGACTTCATTTCATAAAAAGAGTATGATAAACACAGAAGTCCATAGGACCTGCTGTAAATTTGCAGTTTCCGCCTATTCCTGTGGATAGGACGGACAAAATGAATTTCGAAAGAGGTGCTCATATGGAGAAAAAGTCCAAGAACATGTTTACGTTGATCGGTATTATCACGGTAGTGGTTGCCATTGCGTCGACTGTTGCGATGATCCTTTATAAGTGTCAGAAGAAGCGCAAGGACGACGAAGAGCTTGAGCACTATATTGAGACGGCCATCATGTAAGCCTTTTGTTCCAAACGCAATTGACAACATGAAAAGCACCGCAAGCCTTTGCCGGGCTCGGCGGTGTTTTTTTGTTTGCCGGCGTTCGCGCTTTGTTTTCGGTTTGTTTTCAGATTGTTCATTTTCTCCCGGCCTTTCATCCCGTATAATCGGGAAAGATTCCCCCAAAACTCAGGAGGGGGGAAGTTTCCCCGCTTCTGTGCGAACAAGCTTGCTTTTAGAAATGAGGAGGCATATGGAAAACTGGATCACGGAATTTATGTCCGAGTTCGGATATCTGAGTATCTTTCTGCTGGTGGCGCTGGAAAATGTGTTCCCACCCATTCCTTCGGAAGTCATTCTCACCTTCGGCGGCTTTTTGACCCGTTCCACCGAGATGTCGGTGGTGGGCGTTGTTTTGTTTTCGACCCTGGGTTCCATCGCCGGCGCGGTCATCCTGTACGGCGTGGGCCGGCTTCTCAGCGTGGACAGGCTGGAGCGGCTTGTAGACCGGTACGGCAAGGTTCTGCGGGTCAAGTCCTCCGACCTGGAACGAGCGCGCAGGTTTTTTCTGCGGTACGGGAACAAGGCTGTTTTTTTGTGCCGCATGGTGCCGCTGGTACGCAGCTTGATTTCCATCCCGGCCGGCATGTCCAAAATGCGGTTTGGATTTTTTCTGCTGTTCACCACGGCGGGTACTCTGATTTGGAACATGGTGCTGGTGGTGGCCGGCGCTCTGGTCGGAGATCAATGGGAAAACATCCTTGCATTTATGGACCTGTACTCTCATATCGTATATATTGTCCTCGGCGTGGTTTTGGCGGCGGCGGTCGTCTTCTTCCTGGTGCGCCGGCGCCGCAGAAAAAAGAAGATACCGGATCCATCCGAAGAAAAGTAAACGGTAAAAGAGGCCCGGCTGCAATTCTGCAGCCGGGCTTCTTTTATACTTACACAAGAATGATTTGGATTGAAAGCCTCACGCGTGCTTGTTTTTGCAATGGTTTCTTTCGATTATAAAAATAAGAATCTCATTCTTAAATACTTTTTCGGGCAGATGCACCTTTGAAATCAGGGGCAGTCCGCTGTTTTTGCGCCTGTATAGAGCAGCCACTCTTGCCGCAGACAGGTGTAAATCACGCACAATTTTGGCCGGGACAGTTTGAGCAAACCGCATACTTCCCGGTCGGTGTATCCGTTCATACGCAAAAGGAGGACTTTGCGCGAAAGGGGATGGAGAAGATGAAGAAAAAAGTGTACTTCCAAACCAGTTTCGTCAAAAGGCTGCCGGCCAACGGCGTTTGAAAGAACACTGCCCGTTTCGCTGTTTGGTCCGTAGCAGTGGTCCAGAGAAAAGGGGGACTCTCCCTGTCGCTGCCGCCAAGCTTCCCGGTTCGCTTCTTTCAGGGTTTTGCGGATGCAGTCGGTGGCATAGCTCTGGAAGTTACAATATGCTTCCGAAAAGGTCCGTACCGCGTACAAGAGGCCGTACATAGCCACCGCAATCCGGTCCTCGGATTCCAGGCCTTTATAAGCACCCTGTGCTTCCTGAAGTACCAGCGAAAGGTTGGCGCGAATCACATCGTCTTCCGTTAACATGGCTGGCATCCCGCTCCACCTTCCTTTCTATTCCTCGGGCATCATGGCGGCCAGTCCCGATTTTCTCGGCCGTCTCGGCATAGGTGTTTTTGTTACGCCCGCGGTCTGAGGCGGATCGCATAGCATTCCGATCCAAACCCCCTCGTCAAGCTGCTCCATTCGGTACCGGGCCGGCAGGGGGATTGCGCGTTCCACTATGGCCCGCGTCAAATTTGGAGCCTTGAGAGAACCGTTTTTTGGCAGCTTATAGCCGACTTTATTTTCCTCCTTTAACGCGATTTCTTTTCCGTCGCAACGAATACCGATGGTGATAGACGGGGGAATGAGAGGCAGAAGCTTTGAACTGATGTTGCATTTGCCGCACACGGTAAAGCTTACCGTATAGGGGACCTTGCGTGCCTGAGGAAGAAACCATTCGTAGTCGGTCGTGTCGAATGCGCGAATTTGGTCCATCAGTGTGCCTCCTTTTTTCCAAAAAGCAGTTTGAATTTCCAAAAACCTCTATTATCTTCCATTATATCAGAAATTAAAACAAATTCAACTATATTTGTTAATAATATTTGAAAAATTAGAATAAAACGATTCCCGTTTTGACGTCTGGTCTCCTCCGCTTCCGTTCTTTAATTTTTTTGCGTTGATGTGGAGATAGAAAATAGATCCGTTTGTCCGGCGTTCCTTTCTTTTTATAGGGAGGCCAATGGCAAAGCAGTAAAACAAGGAGAATTCCATCTGTTTTGCACCATCTGTGCACCTTCATACAATCTTTATTTGCGCATGATTGGCAAAAGCGCTATACTTAACTTAAAATTATATAAAAAGGGGGAATCGCCGTGCTGGAACGAGAGATTCACATTGGGATTGCCTTTGCCACTGGCCGCAAAAGCTTTCAAAACGTGCTCAATGCCTATATCTACCACCTCCAGGAATCCATGTTGCTCAAGGACCGCAATGTGCATCTCCACCTGTTGGTCGCCTACGATTTGGCCTATGCGGGTACAGTGCTCAGCGACTATACCAGCGTCCGTCCCGGCGTGCTCGAGCAGTTTACCACCGTCACCTTCTTAGGGGAGGACGACATCGACCGTACCGCCCAATCGCTGGTGCAAAGCGGCGTGATTGAAGCAAAGGAAGCGGATCTTTGCTTTGGAAACGGCTATGCTTCTAAGCGCAACATCCTTTTGTATACCGCGTTGAAAAAGGGATTGGATTACCTGATTTTTCTGGATGACGACGAATATCCTATGGCGGTCACCGAGTCGAAAAACAGTACCCTTTGGAGCGGCCAGCATGTGCTGGAAGCCCATCTCAAGTACCTGCGCACCTCCGACATGACCAACGGTTACCACTGCGGCTATATTTCACCCATCCCTTATATGGAATTTGACAACGTTATGACCGCGCAGGATTTCCAGATCTTTATCGAAGCATTGAGCAACGATATCCTCAATTGGGATGAAATTAAGAAGGTCATCGACAACGGAGGAATTACCTATGCGGACAAAGAGGTGCTGATTGAGCAGGCAGCATCGCTGGTACCCGAGGTTAACGGAGCCAAATTCATAACCGGCGGCAACCTGGGAATCAACCTGACCGATCCTGCCAAGGTATTTGCCTTTTATAACCCGCCCGGCGCCCGGGGCGAGGATACCTTTCTGAGTACCTGCCTGCATGAGGTTAACGTCAAGCGGATTCCGGCTTATACCTTTCACGACGGCTTTTCCATTTACAGCTGTCTGCTGCAGGGAGTTCTGCCCACCCGCCTTAAGCGCATCGGCTCGGTGGACTCGGAAGAGATCATCCGACGGTTTTACAACGCATGCATTGGTTGGGTGCGGTATAAGCCGCTCTATACATTTCTGACGAGGCCCAAGGAATATGTGCAGATCATGAAGGACATGAAGGAAAAGCTCAAGGCGACTCTACCCAAAATCAGCGCTTATTTTAACGTATCCGAATTTGCGAATATCGAAAGCGAATTCATTCGGTACGAATCTAGAGTGCAGGAACATCTTTCTCAGTTTATAAAGACCAAGGAAATCTGGGAGCGGGTCAAGCAATCCATTGATCTTGCCTCCAAAGAATCGACATGAAGAAAGAGGCCCGGGTTAAAGCCCGGGCCTCTTTGCGTTATACGAAAATCTCTCCTTTTAAATACAGAACGGCCCGGCCGGCGATTCTCACCCGTCCGTCCGCCAGCTGGCAGAATAAGGTGCCGCCCCGCCTGGATAGCTGCCGCGCCACCAACCTGGTTTTCTGCAGCCGTTTTGCCCAGTAGGGAACCAGCACGCAATGAGAAGAACCGGTCACCGGGTCCTCCGGTACCCCCAGCTCCGGCGCGAAGAAGCGGGAAACAAAATCGAAGTCGTGCCCCTCTGCCGTAACGATAAATCCCTTGCACCCGGAAATCCGTCTCAGGGCATCCATATTCGGGCGAAGGTTAGCCACGGTATCCGAATCCTTAACCCGGATCAGAAGGTCCCGATATAAATGGATTTCCAAAGGCTCGGCGCCCAGCGCCTCTGCAAGAGTTGGGGGACAGTCTGCCGGCACCGGTTCGCGCACGGGAAAGTCCAGCTCGAGTAGGTCTCCCTGAGGCCGGACCGTAAGGATGCCGCTTTGGGTATAGAAGGTAACTGGGTCCGAAGAAGGAGACAGAAACTGCCGGATGACATAAGCGCTTGCTAGAGTGGCATGGCCGCACAGGTCGATTTCCTCCGCAGGAGTAAACCACCGCAGCCGATAACCGTCGCCTTCCTTTACAAAAAAGGCGGTTTCCGAAAGGTTGTTTTCCGCCGCGATCTGCTGCATGCGTTCGTCGGAAGGCCAGTCATTGAGCGCACATACGCCGGCGGGATTTCCTTCAAAGAGGGCGTCGGCAAAGGCGTCCACGACATAATAGTTCATTTCAAATTCCTCCTTATATCGTATACGGTGCTACTGGGAACAGAGCCTGCCGTAGGGTATGTAAGTAGGAAACTTGTCCCTCGCAGTCCTCTTTACGGGTTTGGATCTATGCTCTTCCACTACATAAAAAATCCGGGTAATACGCCTTACGCAGCAGGTTGGTTTCCTTCTTGGTTGCATTTCGTGCTTGTAGGACCGGCACATCCTTACCGGCTGAAATGTATCATTTCATTGCCGTAAAAAACAGTCTCGGCATTTTCAAAATTATCGAATTGTCCGACTGCACTGGAAAGCGGTTTTTCATCCTTCTCAAAAGGTCGCATAAAAACTCGGCTTCCTCCGCTTTGCTTAGCGCATCCAGATAAGGCCTTAATCCACTTCCTTTATACCAATCAATTATAGAACCGTGTGACGGCATAATATGATAATATGTCGTATCCCACATGGTAACTTCCTTTGATATTCCCGATAAAATATCATAGGTTTTATCGGGTGACTGGTTATGAAAAACATGAATATCTCTCAGCCTTTTCCACTTATCCTCTGCTATCAGTTCCTCTAATACTCTATAAAATACCGCATTTTGGACAAGCGGCATCTGAACGGCAAGCATTCCTCCGGGATGAAGCTTATCCATTAGCTTCGGAAAAAGGCTTTGGTGATCCGCAACCCAGTGCAGACAGGCATTTGAAAAAATCAAATCGAATGTTCCGATGCGGTCGAGTTCAACGGGAATCACACACTTCTGAAATTTCAGATAAGGATAGGAGCAACGAGCTTTATCGAGCATATTATCAGAGCTGTCGATCCCAAGTATATCTGCTGCAGAAAAAGAAGCAGAAAGCTGCTTCGTGCTGTTTCCAGGACCGCAGCCAATATCGAGTATCAATTTAGGCGAAATATGTATTCTGTGAATTAGGTCAACAGATGGCTGCGTTCGTTCTTTTTCAAATTTGGCATATTGATTTGAATTCCAATCCTTCATCGCTCGTTTCCTCCATCAATGGGGATTTATCGTTTTCAATTCAATGGTATTATACCATAGGTGGGAATGGTTTTTAACCACGAAAAAAGTCCACCGTAATTTTATCAAAATTACGGTGGACTTATGGCGGAGAGAAAGGGATTCGAACCCTTGAAGTGGTATTAGCACTTACACGATTTCCAGTCGTGCGCCTTAGACCAGCTCAGCCATCTCTCCGAATGAATTGGCGCTTGTCTATTATACATAATCCATTTTTAAAATGCAAGTCCTATTTTCAAATTCTGAAAATATTTTTGCATGCCCTTTCCAGGAGGGAGAAAACATCCGGCCCCAACCATAAGTTTTCTTTAAATAGGATAGACGGTTCCTTAAAAGATATACGCCGCCGGTTGCAAGAAACAGCTGCATTATTAAAAAGGAAAGAGATTGCCACATCTTGTAGAAAAGCAAACATATCCTAAGAAAAAATGCAAGATCTAGAGGGAAGGTTTCTGCTTTTGCTTGATTTGCAAATGGTTTGGAGAGGACAGGCAAAAAAACTTGAAAAAAGTTGAGAAAAAGGCTTGACATTATATTGCATATTTGATATTATAGTCAAGCACCGAACGGCGGGTCAGCAAAGTGGCCAAAAAGTC
>CAMLYM010000091.1 GCA_946491705.1 uncultured Clostridia bacterium | reverse complement strand
GGGGAGCCCCTTCACCACTTGGGTACTTCTCCGTGTGGATCTTCAACTTCGCTATAGAAAAATGTTGGCGGAGAGGAAGGGATTCGAACCCTTGGCTCTGTGAAGAGTCACTGGTTTTCAAGACCAGCTCCTTAAACCGCTCGGACACCTCTCCAATCAGGCGACGCACATTATAATAGCATAAACTGGGTGTGCTTGTCAATTGTTTTTCTGAAAAAAAGCCATGTTGCATCCGTCCGCTTTCCATCGGCGCAGTCTTGTTCTCAAACGGTTGTATTTTCCGCAACCTTGCACTCTACGGCAAAAGAACACGGACCGCCGCCGATCTAAAACCAGCTGCGATCCGCGCCATTTTCTGAAGCTTAAAGCTCAGACACATATTCTTCCAAGCAGATGCCGCGGGACATAATTTCCTTTGCATGTTCCACCCCGACAAAACGGTAGTGCCACGGTTCGTACATAACCTTGGTAATGTCCTCTTTATCCGCAGGGAACCGCAGGATAAATCCATACTCGGCACAATGCTGGATGAGCCATTTGTATTCAGCAGTCTTTTCGAAACCATCCTCAATGGTGTTGAAGTCAACGGCAAGGCCAAGCTGATGGTCGCTGGTTCCGGGACGCGCGGTGCCCTCGGCGACAATATTCTCCGCCACCGCGCGGGAGTATCCCTGGGCCATTCTTTCCTTTACACGCCGTTCAAACAGGTTCGTTTGGTAGTCGAGCGTGCGAAAAGAGGAAATAATAAATAAATTCAGGCCGGCTGCCGCCGCGTCATCCATCATCGCATTTAAATTATCAATGGCGCGCGCGTCAAAATAATGCTTGCGTCCATCCGTAGGCTGGTCGATTTGTACCACATCCGGAATCTCGCTTTCCACCAGCGGATTTTCGATATTCGGGACCCGCAGCCGCCAGTCGCTTCCCTTATAGCCAATGCCGGTGCCCGCTCCCGTTGCAACCACTTCATCGGAACTGGAAGCTTTGGATGAGCTAGCCTGCGAGGAAGAAGCCTTAGAAGAAGAGGGTGCACTGCTCTGCGGCGCCTGGGAGGATGGAAGAGAGGAAGATTCCAAAAGCGAAGAAGGGCTCGACGATACCGGCAGGGTGCTCGATGTACCCGAAGAAGCCGCACCGTCACCGCCGCAAGCGGTCAAAGCGCCGCCCATGGCACCTACCATCAACAGGGCAACCGTACGTTTTAAGAGGCTCTTTTTGAAAAAGGATGAATTGGCCTGGTTCACATAATTCCTCCATTCGAAAGGATTTTTTATTGGTATCTATAGTATTCCTTTTTTCCGGCCTGCGCAAGCCTTCTGATAAATAAAGTGGAAATTCACTCATTTTCCCTCTGTTGGGAAAAGAAAATCTGGGTAATAATGCAATTGCACTTTAGAAAGGGAATTGGTATGATTATAGATGTGAAAGTAGTCATTCTTTTTGTAAAACGCCGCCGACCGCGGCTTTTGGAGGTCAAAATATGCGTAAAACGAAAATTATCTGTACCGTTGGTCCTGCCACTGACGACCGCAATGTTATGCAGGAGCTGATGCTTTCCGGAATGGACGTGGCGCGTTTCAATTTTTCCCATGGCGACCACCCTTCTCATAAGGCAAGGGCGGATATGATCAAAGAGCTGCGGGAAAATCTGGGGCTTCCCATCGCCCTGCTTTGTGATACCAAAGGACCGGAAATCCGCACCGGCAAGTTTGACCCGCCCAAGGTTACCCTCAAGGCCGGTCAGACCTATACCCTGCTCACTGAAGAATGCGTTGGCAACGAAGAGAGATGTTCCATTTCCTATAAAGAGCTGCCCAAGGACGTGGGACGCGGCTCGCGCATCCTGATCGACGACGGCTTGGTGGAAATGCGGGTTATGGACACTTCTGACACGGAGATTACCTGCCGGGTGGTCAACGGCGGCGTGGTATCCTCCAACAAAGGCATTAACGTCCCCGGCGTACACCTGAACATGCCCTATATGAGCGAGAAGGACTTAAGCGATCTTGCCTTTGCGGTCGAGAATGAGTTTGACTTTGTGGCCGCGTCCTTTGTCCGCTCGGCGGACGACGTGATCGAAATCCGTCATGAGCTCGACCGGCTTGGCAGTCACGACATCCGCTTGATTGCAAAAATCGAAAACTCCGACGGTGTAGACAACATCGACGAAATCATCCATGTCTCCGACGGTATCATGGTGGCCAGAGGCGACTTGGGTGTGGAAATCCCCCTTGAAGAAATCCCCGTTATTCAAAAGATGCTCATTAAAAAGGCATATTATGCAGGCAAGCAGGTCATTACCGCTACGCAGATGCTCGATTCCATGATGAAAAACCCCCGCCCCACTCGTGCGGAGTCCACCGACGTGGCAAACGCCATCTATGACGGCACCAGCGCCATCATGCTCTCCGGTGAAACTGCAGCGGGCCTTTATCCGGTGGAAGCGGTGCGCACCATGGCGAACATCGCTACCCGCGCGGAAATGGATATCGACTACGTCAAACGCTTCAATTCCCGCAGCACCGAGTATGCGCCCAACGTGACCAACGCCATTTCCCACGCTTCCTGCACCACCGCCCATGACCTGGGCGCCAAAGCGATCATCACCGTGTCCAAATCCGGGCGCACGGTTCGGATGCTTTCCAAATACCGTCCCAACTGTCCGATCATCGGCTGCACCACCGAACCCATCGTCTGGCGGCAGATGAATCTGTCTTGGGGCGTTTATCCGCTGATGGTGGAAGAAAAGAATAACACCGACGAGTTGTTCGACCATGTGGTGGATACGGCGGTGGAAAAGGGCCTGTTGGATAACGGCGACCTGGTGGTCATCACGGCGGGCGTGCCGCTTGGCGTGTCGGGCACCACCAACCTGCTCAAGGTACACCTGGTGGGCAATGTCCTGGTCACCGGCACCGGTGTTTCCAGAAATGTCACCTGCGGCAATCTCTGTGTCTGCCAGGACGAAGCAGAGGTCAAGGAGAAGTTTCGCAAGGACGACATCCTGGTAGTCCCACAGACCACCAACGATCTGCTCGATTACATCCGGGATGCGAAAGGAATCATCACCGAGCAAAGCGGCCTCAATTCCCACGCGGCTATTGTGGGGCTGGCGCTGGACAAGCCGGTGATTGTGGGTGCTTTAAACGCCACGAAAATCTTAAAGAGCGGCACTACCGTCACCGTGGACGCCTCCCGCGGCATTGTGTACAGCGGAAACGCCAAGCAGAAATAAGGCGCGTTTCTTTCCATATCAGATAAGAATCGGTTTCATTTACAAACAAAGCCCTCCGTCTGAAAGGACGGAGGGCTTTATGCTGTTTTTATTTATTTCGTTTCGCTTTAAACCCGCTCTTAAGACAGGCGCATCTTGAAATCCTCGTATCCAAAGCGGCGCACCGTCCGGATTTGCCCGGTTTCCTCCCGCCAAAGGATAGAAGGCAGGTTCATTCCGTTGAAGGTATTGTTCTTGACCATGGAATAGATCGCCATGTCACAGAACACCAGCCGGTTCCCGGGCTGCAAGGGACAGTCGAAGCTATAGGTGCCGATGATGTCCCCCGCCAGACAGGTGGGGCCGCCCAAGCGGCAGGTATACGCCTTCTCCCCTGGCTTTCCCGCACCGATGATTTCAGGCCGGTAGGGCATCTCCAGAACATCAGGCATATGACAGGCGGCGGAAGTGTCCAGAATGGCGATGGGCCCGTCGTTTTCCACAAGGTCTAGCACCGTGGACACCAAAAAGCCCGCCCCTAGAGCCACCGCTTCCCCCGGCTCCAGGTACACCTGCACAGGATACCGATTCTGCACCCGGTCAATCAGGCGCACAAGCAGCTCAATGTCGTAATCCGGCCGGGTAATGTGGTGCCCGCCGCCGAAATTGAGCCATTTCATCCTGGGCAGGAACACGCCGAACTTTTTTTCCACCGCGTCCAGCGTTTGTTCGAGAGCGTCGGCGTTCTGCTCGCACAGGGTATGAAAATGCAGACCGCTCACCCCGTCGAGCTGGTCCTCCAAAAACTGTTCTCTAAGGATCCCCAGCCTCGATCCCTTCGAACAGGGATCGTAAATAGCATGGTCCTGCGTGGAGCAGGCGGGGTTGATGCGCAGGCCAATTTCACGGCCTGCGGCCAGCGCCCTTTCGCCGAACCGGGCCTTCTGGGCGAAGGAATTGAATACGATATGGTCGCATAGTCTTACAATTTCGTCAAACTCTTCTTCCCGGTAGGCGGGGGAAAAAATATGGGTTTCCTTTCCCATCTCCTCGCGGCCAAGGCGCGCCTCAAAGAGGCCGCTGGCCGTGGTCCCGTCCAGATATTCCCCGATGAGCTCATACGCATAAAACATCGAGAACGCTTTCTGCGCCAGAAGGATTTTGCAGCCGGTGCGGTCACAAACCGCTTTTAAGACCGCGAGATTTTTACGCAGCAAGCCTTCGTCCACCACGTAAGAAGGGGTTTCGACCGTTTCAAACCAGCGCTCCATCTCAATCCACCAGCTGCGGATCAATGCTTCCCTGCCAAGGCAGGCCCCACTGGTTGAGCGCGTCCATAAACGGATCGGGGTCGAACTCCTCCACATTATAGACGCCGGGCTTCCGCCACTTGCCGGTCATCACCAGCATGGCGCCGATCATGGCGGGGACACCGGTGGTGTAGGACACCGCCTGGGATCCCACCTCCTTGTAGCACTCCTGGTGGTCGCAGACGTTATAGACATAGTAGCGCACGGGCTTACCGTCCTTGACGCCCTGGAAGATGCAGCCGATGTTGGTCTTGCCCTTGGTGCGCGGACCCAGAGAAGCGGGGTCAGGCAGGACCGCTTTCAAAAACTGCAGCGGCACGATCTGCTTGCCCTCAAATTCAATGGGTTCAATGGAGGTCATGCCCACATCTTCGAGGCACTTTAAATGGGTCAGGTAGCTTTCCCCAAAGGTCATGAAGAAGCGGATGCGCTTGACGCCCTTGATGTTCAGGGCAAGCGATTCCAATTCCTCATGGTGGAGCAGATACATGTCCTTCGGGCCCACCTCCGGGAAATCATACACCCGCTTGATTTCCATGGGTTTGGTTTCGATAAAGCGGCCGTCTTCCCAGTAGCTGCCGTTGGCGCTGACCTCGCGGATGTTGATCTCGGGGTTAAAGTTGGTGGCGAAAGGATAACCGTGATCGCCGGCGTTGCAGTCGAGAATGTCGATGTAATGAATCTCGTCAAAGTAGTGCTTCATGGCGTAGGCGGAAAAGACGCCGGTGACGCCCGGGTCAAATCCGCTGCCTAAAAGCGCGGTGATACCCGCCTTCTCAAACTTCTCCCGGTAGGCCCACTGCCACTTATACTCGAACTTGGCCGTGTCCTCCGGCTCATAATTCGCCGTGTCCACATAATGGGTCTTGGTGGCCAGGCAGGCGTCCATAATGGTCAGGTCCTGATAAGGCAGGGCGAGGTTGAGAACCACGTCCGGCTTCTCCTTCTCGATGAGAGCGATCAGGGCATTGACGTCGCCTGCATCCACCTGGGCGGTGGTAATTTTGGTCCTGCCGCCAGAGAGCTTATCCTTGAGCGCGTCGCACTTGGATTTGGTGCGGCTGGCAATGCAGATTTCCTCGAACACCTCGCTGTTTTGACAGCATTTATGAATGGCTACGCTGGCCACGCCGCCGCAGCCGATGATCAACGCTTTTCCCATATCCCATTCCTCCATATTCATTCAGGTGAACGGGGCAAGCCCCGCCCGTTTGTTCTATTAGGAAGCCCCCATCGCCGTTTATCAAAAGCAGGGGCCGCCACTTACCGTAGCATGATGACGCTCGCATTTCAACCCGCGCGCTATAACAAAGCGTGACGAAACCGACAAACCAGGCGCCAAAAGCCAAGGCATTTTTCAATCCTCACGCTGCTTTTTGAGCGCGACCGGCCGCGCAGTGCGGTGTCCAGATTCATTCCGGCGTTTCCACCCGCACGCTCTGCCGTAAGCGCGACAGAAAAGACAAGCCGGGAGCCAATTCCCAAGGCATGTTTCAACCCGCGCGCTTTTAAAAAGCGCGGCCAAGAATCCCCATGCACCGAATACAGCCCATACAAACGGCTATATCCTTTTCTCTCGTCAAACCCGTCCCTTACAGCCTCAGCGACAAAAGCAGTTCTCTGAGCACCTTGCAGGCCACCGCTGTGGAAACGCCGCTTTGATCGTAGTGGGGCGAAAGCTCGTTTACGTCACAGGCAACCACCCGGCCTTTACAGACCTGACGGACGGCGCGGAGAAGGTCGAGAAAGCCGACGCCGCCCGCCTCCGGGGTACCGGTGCCGGGAAAAATGGAGGGGTCCAGCACGTCCAGATCTAATGTAAAGTAAATCGGCTTGTCAGCTAAATTTTCCAATGTCTGGGCCAGTCCCTCGAAATCGAAGGGCTGCAAGGCGGTATGCCCCTCTTTTGCCCACTGAAATTCGCTGCGGTCCCCCGAGCGGATGCCGAACTGGTAAATGCGTCCATCCCCCAAAAGCTCCCATACCCGGCGGATGACCGCCGCGTGGGAAAGCTTTGCTCCCAGGTAATCGTCCCGCAGGTCGGTGTGCGCGTCAAAGTGGATCACATGCAGGTCCGGGTATTTTGCGAAAGCGGCCCGCACAGCGCCTAACGTCACCAGGTGCTCCCCGCCGATCATCACCGGGAGCTTCCCGTCCTCCAAAATGGCGGTGGCTCTGGCCTCGATATCCGAAAGGGCCTGCTCGGTGTCCCCGAAGCACAGCTCCAGATCCCCGCTGTCGAACACACGGATGTCGGTCAGGTCCCGGTCAAGATAAGGGCTGTAGGTTTCCAGACCGTAGGATTCCGCCCGCATCACCCGGCTTGCAAAGCGGGCGCCGGGGCGGTAGGAGGTGGTGGAATCAAAGGGCGCGCCGAACAAAACGGCGTCTGCCTCCTCGTACCCGCAGTCGCACCCGAGAAAGGTTTCCACGTTAGGGTTCAACATCGCGCAGCATCTCCTCTACATAGGTTGGCAGGGCGAAGGCCCCGCTATGCAGCCGGGTGTTGTAATACTGGGTTTTGATCCCCAAAAGATTCCACGCGGCGTCGCGCAGGTCGTGCACCGGGTGGTAGCGCTTGGAGGAAAACCCGAACAGCCAGTGCCCCGACGGGTAAGTGGGGATATGGGCCTGGTACACCTTGCTGATGGGGAAGCTCTCCACAATCCGCTTGTGGGCCCGCTGCATGGCGGCCGCGTCCTCGTCGTAGAAGGGGCTCTCGTGCTGGTTGACCATAATGCCGTCTTCCTTGAGGGCCTTAAAGCAGTTGCCGTAGAATTCCTTGGTAAACAAGCCTTCTCCGGGGCCGAAGGGATCGGTGGAATCCACGATAATCAGGTCATAGGCGTTCTCCCGCTGGCGGATGAACTTGAGCCCGTCCTGGTAATAGATGTGCACCCGCTCATCTCCCAGGCGGCAGGCAGTCTGGGGCAGGTACTTCTTGCATACCTCCACCACCAGCTCGTCGATTTCCACCAGGTCGATGCGTTCGACGGAGGAATACCGGGTCAGTTCACGCAGAACGCCCCCATCCCCCGCGCCGATGACCAGCACCGACTTTGCCGCCGGGTGCACCGCCATGGGCACATGGACCATCATTTCGTGGTAGATAAACTCATCCTTTTCCGTGAGCATCATATATCCGTCCAGGGTCAGAAACCGGCCGAACTCCTTGGATTCAAACACGTCGATGCGCTGAAACTCGCTTTGCCCGGTAAACAACTGCCGGTCCACCCGGATAGAAAACTTCACATTGGGAGTATGCCGTTCGGTAAACCATAATTCCATCTGCTATTCCCCTTCCAAAACATTAAGATAATGGATATCCGGGTCCTCTGTGCCCGTGAGGGAACAGCCCTTCTCTTTCGCATAGGCGATGTATGCAAGAATCTCCCGGGTGACCCGTTCTCCCGGCGCCAGAATCGGGATGCCGGGCGGGTAGCACATGACGAACTCCGTGCAGATCTTCCCTTCGCTTTGCCCGATAGGAACCGACCGCTTTTCGGAATAAAAGGCCTTCTGAGGCGGGATAACTACCTGGGGAGTGATGTATTCATGCTGAAGCATGCCGGTCTTGTCCCGTTTGTACCGCCGACGTATCTCCGCAAAGGCGGACACCAGCCGCTCCAGATCCCGCTCCCGGTCCCCCACCGACACGTAGGCGAGCACATTGCCGAGATCGCCGAACTCCGTCTGAATGTCGTACTCGTCCCTCAGAATGTCATACACCTCAATTCCCGCAAGGCCGATTCCAAGGGTATTGACCGAAAGCTTTGTCACATCGAAATCATAGATGCTGTCCCCGTTGATGAGCTCCTTGGAATAGGCGTAATAGTCCCCGATGGCGTTGATCTCGTCCCGGGCGTACTGGGCCAGGTCCACCACCTTCTGGAAAATCTCCGCCCCGTGCAAAGCCAGGTTCTTTCGAGATAGGTCCAGGCTCGACAAAAGCAGGTAAGAGCCGCTGGTGGTCTGAGTCAGGTTGATGATCTGGCGCAGGTACCCTTCGTTGACCGACGGGCCCGCCAACAAAAAGGAACTCTGGGTCAAGGACCCGCCCGACTTATGCATGCTCACACTGCTCATGTCCGCCCCCACCGACATGGCCGAGGGTGGCAGGTTTTTTCCGAAATAGAAATGGGTGCCGTGGGCTTCGTCCACCAGTACCAGCATCCCGTGGCGGTGGGCCAAATCGGTGATGGCCTTCAGATTGGAGCAGATGCCGTAATAGGTTGGGTTATTGACCAAAATCGCCTTGGCGTCCGGATTCTCCCGGATGGCCTTTTCCACCTCCCCCAGCGGCATTCCCAATGCGATGCCAAGCCGCTGGTCGGTGGCGGGGTTTACATACACCGGCAGCGCCCCGCACAGAATCAGAGCGTTGATGACGCTGCGGTGGACGTTGCGGGGCAGAATGATCTTGTCCCCTTTTTTGCAGGCGGCGAGCACCATGCTCTGTACCGCCGAGGTGGTGCCGCCCACCATGAAAAAGGCGTGGGCCGCGCCAAACGCGTCCGCCGCCAGCTCCTCGGCTTCCTTGATGACGGAAACCGGGTGGCAAAGGTTATCCAGCGGCTTCATGGAATTGACGTCCACCTGCATGCAGGCCTCGCCCAAAAAGGCGGTCAGCTCCGGATTGCCTTTGCCGCGCTTATGGCCGGGCACGTCGAACGGGACCACGCGCATTCGTTTAAAACGCTCGAGCGCCTCATAAATCGGCGCCCGCTCCTGCTTGTACTGCTGCAAAGAACGCCCTCCCTTCAAAAGATGTTGCGGCCGCTGAAAATCTCGATCATTTCCCGCCGCAGGCTCTCGGAAATCATCAGCCGGGTCTTGGGCGGAAGCTCATAGACGTCGGTGTTGAACAGGTAGTTTTGCAGCTCAATCTCCTTGATGAGCATTTTGGTGTGGAAAATGTTGCTCTCGTAGACGTTGACATCCACCGCATCGTACTTGAGCAGGGTTTCCGAATCAATATAGTCCTGAATGGAGGTGATCTTGTGGTCGAGAAACAGCTTCTTTCCCTTGACGTCCCTGGTAAAACCCCGCACCCGGTAATCCATGGTGATGATGTCGCTGTCGAAGCTGGAAATCAGGTAATTGAGGGTGGAAAGCGGGGTGATCTCCCCACAGGTGGCCACGTCGATATCCACCCGGAAGGTGGCAAGAAAGGTATCGGGATGGTACTCGGGATAGGTATGCACCGTCACATGGCTTTTGTCCAGATGGGCCACCACCGTATCCCCCCCGATTGGCTTCATGGACCCTTCCGCAATCAGGAAGGTAACGCTGGCGCCCTGAGGGTCATAGTCCTGCTTGGAAATGTTGAGCACCGTAGCGCCGATCATCTTGGTTAAGTGCTCCATGATCTTGGTCAGGCGCTCGGAATTGTATTGTTCGTCAATATAGGCGATATAATCCTTCTGCTCGCGCTGGGATTTGGCATAACACACGTCGTAA
>CAMLYM010000090.1 GCA_946491705.1 uncultured Clostridia bacterium | reverse complement strand
GCTTCCCTTCGTCTGACCAACATTGAGTTTTCCCTGCTGTATATGCTCTACAACGCCAACGGCACCAGCCAGGATGAACTGTCAAAACTGACCTACCTGGACAAGGCCACAGTATCCCGCGGCATCAAGTCTTTGGAGGAGAAAGACTATGTGTTCCGGGTCAAGGACAAGGTGGATAAGCGGGTCAAAAGCGTTTATTTGACGGAAAAGGCCTATGAAAAACGCGATCAGATCGATCAATTGGTGGGAGATTGGTATTCCCGGATGATGGAAGGAGTAACCGAGTTGCAGGCGGCGCAATTTTTCGACACCTTGGGAACCATCCGCCGCAACGCCGATTCCATTGCGGCGGATCTGCATTATCCTGTTCATATGGCCGCCTCGGCGTCGATGAACGAGCCGACCTATCCGGTCTGAGAGAAACCCTGTTTTTGCGCAGAAATCCCCCGGCGGGGAAGGAGTACCGCACCAGGCGGCGTCTCCTCAAAAGCCGGGGGATTTCTTTTTTCCTTTACGAGGCGTCCGGGAAGGAAAGGGCAACCCGGACGCCCGGTATTTGATCTGCCCTGCGCAGTGCGGGCGCACGCCTTTTTTAACAAATGGATAATGGCAGGCAACAGGCGGTTATCAGTCCCGCATGCCGGGCAGTTTTTTTAAGCAGCCGCTCCTTTAGGAGGCGGAACCCAGCGTTACCTGCAGGTCAATGGACTGGCCATTGCGGTAAACGGTGACGGTGACGGTATCGCCGGGAGCGCACTTGTTCTTTTCGCTGTTGAGCATCTGATAGCTGGATATCTCCACACCGTTGAACTTGGTGATGATATCGTTTCTCTGGATACCTGCGTCGGCGGCAGGCGAATCCACCGACACGGAGTAAACCACTACGCCGGCCGGATAACCCATGCGCTGCAACGTTTCCGCGTCATAACTGGAGTTGGCAGTGATGCCGATGTACGGGGTGGGAGCGTTCTCATTTTTAATGAGACGGTCGCAGATTTCCACTACTTCGTTGACCGGGATGGCAAAGCCCATGCCCTCGAAATTATCGCCGGCCATCTTGGAGTTGTTGATGCCGATGAGCTGGCCGTTGACGTTGACGAGGGCGCCGCCGGAATTACCGGGGTTGATGGCCGCGTCGGTCTGGATGAGGTTCATTTCCACCCCTTGTTCGGTCTGGATTTTACGATTTAAGCCGCTGATGATGCCGGAGCTGACCGAACCCATAAAGTCCAGGCCGCCAGGGTTGCCGATGGCGATGGCCTTCTCGCCTACCTGGATGGAATCGGAGTCGCCGATTTCAATAGCGGTCAAGCCGGTTTTGTTGATTTTCAAAACCGCCAGGTCCGCACTTGCGTCATAGCCGACGACGGTAGCGGCGATGCCTTCGTCCGGATTATCCGGAAGGAAAACCTCAATGGTGGTATTTTGAGCGGGCAGCTGCTGGCCGAAGGGATTGTTGGAGGACGTGTTCCCCTCCACAGCGCTGGAAATCACGTGATAGTTGGTAATGATGTAACCGTCGGTGGTGTAAACCACACCCGAACCTTCACTGGCGGAGGTGCTTCCCTGGCCATAGTAGAAACCGCCGGTACTGGGGGTGGACACCCGGATGCCCACCACGGAGGGCGCAGCCTTGTTGTAGGCGGTGCCGATGTTGGCCTCGTCGGTTTCGTTGACGTAGACAGTCTTATTGTTATTGGTGTTGAGCGTGCTGGAGTCGCCCTGGGAAGAGGTTGGTGCAGTAGCGTTTTGGAGACTGCCGCCGAGCACCACCACGGCAGAGGAAGAAATAACGCCGCAAATGAGGGCGGAAGCCAGCGAAACGGCGATCATGGAAGCAAGGCTGTAAGACCGTTTCTCTTTCTTTTTTTTCTGCTTGGGCTGCTGCGGCGGAGTGACCGGCGGATTGGGCAGGTGCTCCATGGGGTCTTTTGGCTGGTAACCATATTGATAGGAAGAATAAGGGTCCTGGCCTTGCCCAGAAGACGGCGGCACGGCGGCAGCGGGATTTTCATAGCCTGGGGCTTGGTACCCGCTGTATTTGGTCTCGTCCACCGACGGGCGGACGTAATGGTAGGTACAGTTGTTTTCATCTACAGGCTGCTGCCAGCCGGAAGCGGTCGGCTGGGACTCACCGGCCTGGTAAGGTTCCCTTGCGTTTTCTTCATGGGGGTCCTGCACCGGAGGAGTGGGCTGGTTGGCGTCGCCATAAGTATTCTCCTGAAAATCAAATCCGTTGTTTCTCTCGTTATCCAACATGATAGGTCCTCTCCTGTCATTCTAATTTTTCTCTACGCTTGTGCGGGCCTTCCCGCTTGCTGTGCTTTTATCATATCCATTGGATGTTTCAAACTTTTGCTTTTCCGGTAAATACAACATGAAATGATTTTTAACAGTGTGTGACCAAGAAAATTTCGGAAAAATCCCGGTGGATGCGCGGTTTCCTCTTGCCCTGTATGTTATACTGCTATTATAATAAATAGGATTCGAACAAACTTGTTTTTCATTTGGAAGGTGTCTATGAAGAAAAAAACTGCAATTATTCTGGCTTTGCTGCTGACAGCCTGTCTTTTCTTTTCCGGCTGTTCCGATCCCCATCCGTCCGGCGAAAGCGCCCGGATCAAGGTGGTGACTTCCTTTTACCCGGTGTACATCGCCGCTCTCAACCTGGTAGACGGGGTGGATGGAGTTGAGCTGCAAAACCTAACCCAGCCCACCACCGGCTGCCTGCATGATTATCAGCTGACCCCCCAGGACCTGATCGCCATGGAAGGAGCGGACGTGCTGGCGATCAACGGGGCGGGCATGGAGGATTTTCTCTCGAAGGTGCTGGAAAGCTACCCGTCGGTCACCCTGATCACCGCCAGCGACGGCATCGAACTGCTCGAGGAAGAGCACGACCATGAAGGCCACGACCATGAGGCGGAGGATCATGACCACGGTGAGGAGGGCAATCCCCATGTCTGGGTAAGCATCACCAACTATATGCAGTACGTGCAGAACATTGCCGACGGCCTGTCCAGGGCGGACCCGCAGAATGAAGCCATTTATCAGATCAACGCCCAGAAGTACAAAGCAAAACTTTCCGATTTAAAAACCAAAATGCACGGGGCAATCGATCCCCTGCCGAACCGGGGCATTGTTACCTTTCATGAGGCGTTCGGCTATTTCGCCGAGGAATTCGGCCTGCATGTGGAAGCGGTCATTGAGCGCGAGCCGGGGACCGACCCGACCGTACAGGAGTTGACCGAAACCATCGACAAGGTGGAGGAAAGCGGATGCAGGGCCCTGTTTGCCGAGCCCCAGTACGAACCCAGGCTTGCTCAGACCATTTCGGCGGAAACAGGCGCGAAGGTTTACACGCTGGACCCTTGCGTGTCCGGCGCATATGAAAAGGACGCGTATCTGAAGGCCATGGAGGAAAATCTCAATCAGTTAGTGGAGGCATTGGGACAATGAGGCATGTGAAAGGGTCGTGCTGCACGACTATAAAAAACATCGGGTTTTCCTCGGGAAAAACGCAAATTCTGCACGATGTAAGCTTTCACCTGCACTGCGGAGAGCTGACGGTCATCATCGGCCCAAACGGGGCGGGCAAGACGACGCTGCTCAAAGCGCTGCTGGGGGAACTGCGCCACACCGGCAGCATCCAGTTTCACGATCCCTCCGGGGAAGAACGGCGCATTCGCATCGGCTATGTCCCCCAAAAGCTGGACTTGGACCCCAATTCTCCAGTGAGCGTGTACGACTTTTTTGCCGCCATGATTTCCCGCCGTCCGGTCTTTCTGAGCAAGGGGCGGTTTCTCCACCAAAAGATCGGGGAATACCTGGCGGAATTTGAAATGGACGACAAGCTGGACCGGCGGCTTTGCGACCTGTCGGGCGGCGAATTGCAGCGGGTGTTGCTGGCGGTGGCCACCCATCCGGCCCCTGAGCTTCTAATCCTGGATGAACCGGTTTCCGGTATCGACAGCAACGGCATGAGCGTGTTCTACGAAAAGCTCGGCGCTCTCAAGCGGGAGCGGGATATGGCGATCCTCATGGTGTCCCACGACCTGCATTACGTGGCCCAGTATGCGGACAAAATGCTGCTTTTGGACCAGACGGTCTTGAGCATGGGTACACCCAAAGAAGTTATGGCAAGCGACGCCTTTAAGCGGGAATTCAACGTTTTTGTGGAAGCGGAGGACCGGTAATGGAAGCAATTTATGAATGTATGGAATCGGTTCTGCCGTTCTCCTTCATGCATTACGATTTTATGAAAAACGCGCTGCTGGCGGTGCTGCTGCTGACCCCCATCTTCGGCATGATCGGGACCATGGTGGTGGACCACAAGCTGGCTTTTTTTTCCGATGCTTTAGGCCATTCCGCCCTGACCGGCATTGCCATCGGGGTGCTTCTCGGTATTTCCGAGCCGGTGGTGGCTATGACCCTGTTTGCCATCGTGTTCGCCATTCTGTTAAACAGCATCCGCCGTTCCCGGGTTTCGTCCAGCGACACGGTCATCAGCGTCTTTTCCTCCACGGCGGTGGCACTTGGTCTGGTGCTTCTCTCTTCTGGCGGTGGATTCTCCAAGTACTCCTCTTATCTGATCGGTGATATTTTGACCATCCGGCCGGCGGAAATCGCCATTTTGGCGGTGGTTCTGGTGCTGACGCTGATTTTCTGGATTTTCTGCTTCAATAAGCTGCTGCAGATCAGCGTCAACAGTACCCTGGCCTCCAGCCGGGGGGTTCCGGTGAAGACCATGGAGCTGATTTTTATCCTGGTCATCGCCGTGATCGTCACCATCTCCATCCGCTGGGTAGGGATTCTCATCATCAATTCCCTGCTGATCCTCCCCGCCGCCGCCAGCCGCAACGTAGCCCGCAACATGCGCCAGTATCATTTGCTCTCCGTGCTGTTTTCTATGGCGGCAGGGGTAATCGGCTTGGTGGCGTCCTACTACTACGGGGCGGCGGCAGGACCTACCATTGTCCTGGTCAGCGCCGTCTTCTTCTTCGCCACCTTCTTTCTCAAGCGCCTGGTGCGAAACTAATTGCGGCTCCCGCGCCGTTTTATCAAAAAAAGCGCAGCCGCCCTGATGGGCGGCTGCGCTTTTTCGTGAAATAGGCACGTCTTTTCTATTTCCGTCATAGGCTCTGGAAAAAAACTTTGATTATTTCTAAAGGCAGACCGATGCTCGCAATTTGCCTGGGAGAAACAAATAGCACCTTCTCTGTCCTCCGCAGGGATTCTCTTCGGAAGGAGAAACGCTTTGGCTCCCGTTTTCTCTATCCTAAGAATTTTTCCATCAGCTATCCCTGAAAGGCCGTATAACTGGTGAGATCCACCGCTACCTCCGGCTGCGCCCAGACAAATCCCATCTGAGAAGGGAGTTTTCCTTCTTCGAAACAACGCCACAGGTCCCAGTGAAGCCCCTTAACATACCGCTGCTCCCCTGTATCCACCACCAGCTCCTGCGGAAAATTCCACACCGGCACAAAGTCCGACAAGGCGTCAAAGCACGCCAGGTGAGGGACGATGGTATCAAGCCCGCAATAGGCGGGGTTCTTCCCCAGAATCTGCCCCAAAGTCCCCAGAAGCTTACCGCTTTCCTTAGAATCGTTGGGAGAACCCAGCGGCTCCACCCGGCCGTCCCGGTAGTGAACCACGATTTGGTCCTTGGGTGGGAACAGGTTGTAGGTGACGGTGGCCTTTTCAAATTCATAGACCAGAGTCGGGTCGATACTGAAATTACAGGCGTGGGTACCGTAGAAATACACCGGCACTCCTTCCTCTGTTTTCCCGGAAAAGGCCACCGTGTCATAGGTGTCGATGGCGTTGGCCCGGTAGGTCCCAGCCTTCATCGACACCAGGGGCGCACTCGTATTCACCCGATCCCCCAGCAAAAACAGCATGTTGTGCAGATAATGGGCGATGCCGTTGCTGGCAATGGAATCCAAGACATAGCTGCCGTCCCGAGCCCGGTATTTCCCGGCCCAGCCGCCGCCCCGGCCGTAGTAAACAAAGTCCCGGGGCCAGGCGGTATAGGAGCGCAAACGCAGGGCTCTGCCGTACTCCCCAGCCAGAATAGCCCTTTTCACCTTCAAAATCACATCGGAAAAGCACCACTGGAACCCTACGCTCAGCTGTTTGCCGGTACGGGCCATGGTTTGACGAATGGCATCCAAGTCCTGCAGCCTGGGCACCAGAGGCTTTTCACACAGCACATGAGAGCCGTGTTCCATGGCCTCAATTACCTGCCCGGCATGCAGGTTGATCGGGGTAGCGAGCACAGCCAAAAGCGCCTCATGCTCCTCGTAAAAGGCTTCCATCGTGTCATAGCAGGGAATCTGCTCCTCCTGGATCCGGTCATACAGCGGACATTTCTCCACAAAAGGGTCCACCACCCCTGCCACCGGGTATTCCTCCCGGTCCAGGTGGTTTAGCAGCAGGTCTACGTAGGTGCGGCCGTAGCCGCCCACACCCACCAGCAAAATGCTCTTTTTGCTCATTGTCTTTCATTCTCTCTTTTCCAGAAAGCAGCCCCAGCGTTCCTTCAGATGCCGTTGGACTCTCTATTCCTGCGCTTGCGATCTCCGCTAAAACACTCTTTCTCTGTTTCCAAACACATTGGTTCTTCTTTTACCGCTTGATTATCTCAGCAAAACGCTTTGCCGCTTCGTTCCAAGCGTCCACGTCCTTGGGCTGGTACTTCTTCTGCTCAAAGGAGGAAGCGATGATCTTGCGGGCCTCCTTGAGGTTGGCGATTTCGCCCATAGCCATAAGCTGAACCGAAATGTTACCAATGGCGGTGGCCTCAATGGGACCGGTGATGACCTCGACGCCGCAGGCGTTGGAAGCAAACTGGGACAAAAGCCCGTCCTTGGTGCCGCCGCCCACAATGTGCAGGCAAGGATAAGGATGGCCGGTCAGGTCCTCAAGCGCCTTAAAGGTCATGCGGTATTTGAGGGCCAGGCTCTCGTAGATGCAGCGCATGACTTCGCCTCGGCTTTCGGGCACATACTGGCCGGTCATGCGGCAGTAGTCCCGGATTTTGCCCGGCATATCGCCGGGAGTGTTGAAGGCCTCGTAATCCGGGTCCACAAAGCACTGAAACGGCTTGCAGGCCAGAGCCTCCCGCTCCAAGTCCGCAAAGCTGACCTCAAAGCCTTCCCGCTGCCACTGACGGCGGGATTCCTGGATTAACCACAGGCCCATGATGTTCTTGAGCAGGCGCACGTTGCGTCCATAGCCGCCTTCGTTGGTAAAGTTGTTTTGCAGGCTCTTTTCGTTGATGACCGGCTTTTCGCATTCAGTCCCCATCAGCGACCAGGTGCCGCTGGAAATGTACACAAAGTCGTCCCCTTCGGCCGGAACGGAAACCACTGCCGAACCAGTGTCATGGCCGGCCACATAATAAACCGGAACACTGGGGATTCCCAGCTCCTTGCACAAATCGTCCTTCAAATTTCCAGCACAGGTACCCGCATCCACAATGTCACAAAAAATGTCCTTCGGAATTCCCAACCGGTCAAAGAGAGAATAGGCCCAGTCGCCGGTGTTGGGGTTCATCAGCTGGGTGGTGGATGCCATGGTGTACTCCGAATGCTCCGCTCCGGTGAGGAAATAAACCATCATGTCGGGAACCAGCAGCAGCTTGTGGGCCCGCTTTAAAAGTTCCGGACGGTTCTTTGACAAAGAGAAGAGCTGATTGATGGTGTTGAGTGCGATGAACTGAATGCCCGTGTTTTCATAGATTTCTTCCTTGGGGATCACTTTGAACAGCTCCTCCATAATCCCCTCGGTGCGCGCATCCCGATAATGAATCGGGTTTTCCAAGAGGCGGCCCTCCTCGTCGAACAGGCCGAAGTCCACCCCCCAGGTGTCGATGCCCACGCAGTCAAACCCGCCGGCCAACTTCGCCTTGATGAGGCCCTGTTTGATTTCATGGTAGAGGCGCAGAATGTCCCAATAAAGGGTTCCGTTGAGACTGACCGGGTCGTTGGAAAAGCGGTGAATTTCCTGCAGGGAAATGGTTTTCCCGTCAAAGGTGCCTAAGATGGCGCGGCCGCTGGACGCACCGAAGTCAAAGGCAAGCACGCGTTTGTTCGCCATGATGTTTGTTCCTCCCTTATGTAACTATGCGGCGGGGTACGGCTTTTGCCGCGCCCCGCCGATAAAAATCTCATTTATTGGCCGCTTATCTCTTGAAAAGGTGTCCTTCTCGTAGGCACGGACTTCGTCGGTCCAGTCCATACCCACCGGCATTTTCTTCTTGTCACAGTGGTAATCCCGGCATCGTGAGGGCTTTCTGGGAAAGGGCCAGGCGGCGGGATTTGTCACCTTCCCGCTTGTACTTCCTGACAGTGGCAACCGGCTCGAGCAGCGCTTCCAGCGTACGGGCGCGGTCAGGATCGCTGCCAGTCATAGAATCGCTTCGTTTAAAACCGGGCGTGTCGTCGCCCTGTCAGCAATGCAGAGAGATGAGAGTACGGCCGGCCAGTTCAATGGCTTTGCCAGCATCTACACCCGCTGCCGCGTAAGCTTCACGGGCGAATTCAAAAGCTTTTTTCTATATGTGACAAATCATTCCTCACTTTCAATAGATTTGGAAATTTACACCATGTCTATATGGATGTTATTATTATAATACAGACCAAAACGGTTGTAAATAAGAAAATCCACCATTCCCCGCGTTTGGGCAGGATTCACGGGAGAACCGGAAAAGCTTGGGCGGGATTTGACGGTGCTGCGGAGAAACCGTGGAAATCACGTTTACAGAAATTCCATGCTATGGTATACTGTTTCATAGAAAAACGCCAGGCAGGAAGAAAGGGGAAATAAAGATGTCTCGGTATGTCAACCGCATTGCGACCACCCGTTCGAAGGAGGAAATTGACGCCCTTTTGGTGCCGATTTTACAACGGGAAGGTTTTACCTATGTCAAATACGAAGGCGAAGATGTCTGGAAAAAAGGCGTGGGGCTGATGACGGCTCCGCAGTTTTTCAAGTACGAGTACCTGGGCGACTCGGTGGGCGTGCAGGCGTGGATTAAGTTTGCAATTCTTCCCGGCGTCTATGCGGGCGAAATGGGTCTCAAGGGCTTCTGGGGCATCGCCATCAAAAAAATGCTGCAGGCCCGCGTCAACGAAATGGAGTATGCCATCGCCAATCCGTATCCCCAGCCTCAGGCGAGCGCAAACGTATAGGCCGACCAACAAAGCTATATTTTTCTGAAAATGGAAGAAAGAAAAAGACGGTTTGGTCTTCCTATATCCCGCTGGTTGTGATAGGATGGTGTTACGGCGAACCGCCGCAAAGGAAAACGATCTAAAATAAAAGGAGTTTGCTTTTTGAAACGTTATTGTAAATCGGTAATTGTGCGCTGACCGGGAGGTTTGCGTAACAATTCAATTGCTCAAGCCTCCCAAAAGGTTTTAAAACTTTTTAGGAGGAATTATCCCCATGAATCGGGAAAATAAACGAAAAACCTTTGAAAAGGGGTATTATAAAACTCACCCCTGCAGCGACAGTTTTACCTGCAAAGTCTGCGGCCGCCTGGTGGTAGCCGCCGGTGCGGGCAGCGACCATCGCAACCATTGTCCCAACTGCCTTTGTAGCCTCCATGTGGACGAGGAGCCGGGCGACCGGGCGGCGGACTGCGGCGGCATTATGGAACCCATCGGCGTCTGGGTGCGCAAGCGCGGCGAATGGGCAGTGATCCATCGGTGTAAGCGCTGCGGCAAGCTGTCCTCCAACCGGGTGGCGGCCGATGACAATCCCATGAAGCTGATGTCCATCGCCATGCAGCCTTTGTGCACCCCGCCGTTCCCTTTAGAGCGTGTGGAGGAAATGACAAAGCTGATGGGCGGCGACGGAAGCATGAAGTGAAATGGACAAATGTTTGCTGTAAATTCGCAGAGCCAACGGATCAGATGGTACGTTGGCTCTGCATTTTTTAATAGTAATAACCGGCTTCCAAACCAGAAAGGCCGGGGGGGAAAAAAACCTTTCCCCCGGGGCCTCCCCCCCTTCCCCTCCCCTTTATGTCCCCC
>CAMLYM010000089.1 GCA_946491705.1 uncultured Clostridia bacterium | reverse complement strand
ACCCCCCTCCTCCGCGGACAAACCAACGGTGCGTCGCCCAGTGGAACCGGGCCTCTTTTGTTTATGCCAACAACGCGGGCGGCTGGGGAAAACGCGGTATAGAGTGCAGCATTGGCACAAAGGATATCCAACGCCGCGAAGGGACTAGCGGGAAAGGTGCTTCATGGGCGCCTGCCAGTAACTGGACCGCGTTCTTTCCAACCGGTGGAGAAGAGACGAAAGAAGGGGTCCAGATCGGTACGAAAATGCCCGGCAACGAAAACAACGTCGTTGCCGGGCATTTTTGTGTGTTAAGCCAGGCTGGGGATGGACACGTCCACCGCCACGTCCGCGTCGTAGTCCACACCGGGCAGATGGAAGCCGAACATGCGGTAGAAATCCTCCCAGTAGCCGTCGATGTCCGCAAGCTGCTCCACGTTCTCCGTGGCGACGGTTTCCCACAGGCGGCTTACTTCCCGTTGCACATCGTCACGCATCTCCCAGTCGTCCAGCCGCAGCATGCCTTCCCCGTCCACTTGAGGGGAACCATTGCAGAGCTTTTCGCCGAAGAGCCGGGTCATCTGCTCGATGCAGCCCTCATGAAGCCCTTTTTCTTTCATCACTTTGTAAAGAAGGGAAATGTAAAGCGGGACAATCGGAATCGCCGCGCTCGACTGGGTGACCAGCGCCTTGTTGACGGAAATATACCCGGTGACGCCGGGGAACTCCTGCGTGATTTCCTTTGCGGTCTTTGCCAGATGCCGTTTTGCCATGCCGATGGAGCCGTCCAGATACATGGGATGGGTCAGCGCCGGGCCGATGTAGGAATAGGCCACCGTGACGACGTTTGGAGCCAGCACGTCCGCCGCCTTCAGAGCGGAAATCCAGTCCTTCCAGTCCTCCCCGCCCATGACCTTGACGGTGGCGGTGATCTCTTCTTCCGTGGCAGGCTCGATGGTCACATCGGAAACCGCCCGGGTCTTCAGGTCGATGGTTTTATTGGTGTAAGAAGCGCCGGTGGTTTTGAGCACCGAGGACCACACCTTTCCGTTCGCGTCAGTGCGGCGGGGCGCGGCCAGGCTGTACACCACCATGTCTACCTGTCCCAGGTCCTGCTTGATCAGGCCGATGACCTGGTCCTTGACTTCCTTGGAGAACGCGTCCCCGTTGACCGACTTGGCGTAAAGCCCGTCCTTTTGGGCGAATTCCTCAAAGGCAGCGGTGTTATACCAGCCAGCGGTGGCGGTCCGGCTGCCGGCTGCCGGCTTTTCAAAGAGCACGCCCAGCGTGGCGGCACCGGAGGAAAAGGCCAGCGCAATCCGGGAAGAAAGGCCGTAGCCGGTGGACGCCCCGATGACCAGCACCTTTTTTGGGCCGTCGGCCTTGGGCTGGCGTTTGACATATTCGATTTGTTCCTTCACGTTTTCCCTGCATCCGGCCGGGTGAGCGGTGGTGCAGATAAAGCCGCGAACCTTAGGTGTTACCATCATCGCAATTGTCCTTTCTCTGCCGTCTTTCCGACGGGATTTTGCGGGCTCATAGCCGCGTTTTCTTCCTTAGTATACCAGAAGGAAGAAGCCGCCGCAAATCTTTTGCAAATTTACGGAAACCTTCTCCGGATTCATGTTGACTTTTTGTGATATCAATGTTAGAATTATTTTCAAAGCTGTGAAATATCACAATTCTTGTTATTTTGTGAGGAGTAACGGATCGGAGGCTGCTATGAACACGGCGAGAATACAGGCGCTCAACGAATACATCCAGGAGCGCGGGGAAGTAAAGCTCGCGGAGCTGTTCGCCTTTTTTCCGCAGGTGTCCTCCATGACCATCCGCAGGGACCTGGAATTCATGGAAAAGCAGGGCCTCATCCGCCGTATGCGGGGAAGTGTGCGGGCCGGGTCGGACATTTCGGTGTTCAAGGAGGCCATCTATTCCCAGCGTGCCCAAGAGAACACCGAGGCGAAGCTCTCCATTGCCAAAAAGGCGCTGGACTTTATGCGACGGGGCTGCTCGGTCTTTATCGACGCGGGCTCCACCACCATGGCGTTTGCGAGGCTTTTGCCGGAAGGAAACTATTTCATCCTGACAAACGCGCCCAATATGGCGCTCGAACTGATTACCAAGCCCAACGCCACCGTCATGCTCACCGGCGGCACCCTCAACCACGATAACCTGACCCTTTCCGGGGCCAAGGCGGTGGACTTTGTAAGCTCCATCAATGTGGACATTGCCTTTATGGCCACCTCCGGATATTCGCTGTCGGGGCAGTTCACCTCCGGCAATTTCGATGAGGCGGAGCTTAAAAAGCTGGTTATCAAAAAGGCCCATACGGTGGTTATGCTGATGGACGGCTCCAAGCTCGACCGCAACATGCCCTTTACCTTCGCCACCATGTCGGACATCGACGTGCTCATCTCCGAAGGGGAGCTTCCCGAAGAGGTGCAGGCGGAGGCTCAGCGGTGTCAGACCAAAGTCGTATAACACATCACCTTTTATCTTAACACAATGGAGGAAAACAGATGATTACAAAAGCTGTCAGACTTTATGGGAAGAACGACCTCAGGCTGGAAAGCTTTGAGCTGCCGCCCATCCGCGAGGACGAAATCCTCGCCCGCGTTGTTTCCGATTCGCTGTGCATGAGCAGCTATAAGGCCACCTCCCAGGGGGCCGATCACAAGCGTGTGCACAACGATGTCGCCGAAAATCCCATCATCATCGGCCATGAGTTCTGCGGTGAAATCGTCGAGGTGGGTGAGAAGTGGAAGAGCGAATTCAAGCCCGGCCAGAAGTTCTCCATCCAGCCCGCTCTCAACTACAACGGCAGCCTGGACGCTCCCGGTTATTCCTATCCCTACATCGGCGGCGACGCCACCTACATCGTCATCCCCCACGAGGTGATGGAGCTGGGATGCCTGCTGCCCTATGACGGCGAGGCTTTCTTCTATGGTTCCCTTGCTGAGCCTATGTCCTGCATTGTGGGCGGATTCCATGCCAACTATCATACCACCGGCGGCTCCTATGTCCATGACATGGGCATCAAAGAGGGCGGCTGCATGGCGATTTTAGCGGGCGCGGGCCCCATGGGCCTGGGCGCCATTGACTACGCGGTACATAACGAGCTGCGTCCCCGCCTTTTGGTGGTCACCGATATCGACGACGCGCGTCTTGCCAGAGCCAAGGAGCTCTTCACTCCCGAGCAGGCAGCTCAATGCGGCGTGGAGCTTATTTACCTCAACACCGCCGCCACGCCCGATCCGGTTGCTGCGCTCAAGGAGCTGACCGGCGGCGAAGGGTACAACGACGTGTTTGTGTTCGCGCCGGTGCGCCCGGTGGTGGAGCAGGGCGACGCGATTTTAGCCCACGACGGCTGCCTGAACTTCTTTGCCGGCCCGACCAATCCGGAATTCAAGGCCGAGTTTAATTTCTATAACGTCCATTACGCCGCCACCCACATTGTGGGCACCAGCGGCGGCAACACCGATGACATGATCGAATCCCTCCAGATGATGGAGAAGGGGCTTATCAACCCCGCCGCCATGATCACCCATGTAGGCGGCCTCAACGCGGTAATTGAAACCACGTTAAACCTGCCCAAGATCCCCGGCGGCAAGAAGCTCATCTACACCGGCATCGAAATGCCGCTGACCGCCATTGCCGATTTTGCGAAGCTTGGCGAGACGGATCCCTTCTTCAAGGGCCTGGCGGAAATTTGCGGGCGCAACAAGGGCCTGTGGAGCGCCGAGGCGGAGAAATACCTGCTGGAGAACAAGGCCCAGTAAGGGAAGCTTAAAAAAAGTGAAATTTGGAGGCGTTTGTTTATGAATAAAGAATTTGCCGTAGCCGTGGCACCTGCCGTGCGCGTGCTCCTTTCCAAAAACGATCCCGCCGACCTTGTGAAGCTTTCCGAGCCGGGTCCTGCGGACCTGACGGTATCCGGTGTGGACGCCGAGGCGGTCAACACCCTGCTGGCGGCGGAAATCCCTGCTTACATCCAGAAAAACGGCGCTGCGCCCAAGAGCGTATGCGTGGAAAACGTAGCCACCTTCACGGCGGTAAAGCCTCAAGGAACCGGCCGTCTGGCGGGCAAGGTGTGCATCGTCACCGGTTCTGCCCAGGGCTTTGGGCTGGAGCTTGCCACCGCCATGGTGCGGGAAGGCGCCTATGTGGTGATTGCGGACTTGAACTATGACCTGGCCAAAAAGGTCAGCGACGAAATGAATCAGACCGCTCCTCGGACCTTGGCCGTCAAGGTGGACGTGGGCAACGAGGAATCGGTCAAAAACATGATGGACGAGACGGTGGCGGCCTTCGGGGGCCTGGACGTATTCGTCAACAACGCAGGCGTTCTCAAAGCGGGCAGCTTGGAAGAGATGGACGCCAAGTCCTTCGAGTTCGTCACCAAGATCAATTATGAAGCTTATTTTATCTGCGCCAAGTACGCCTCCCGCGTCATGAAGATCCAGCACCGGTACAACAAGGATTACATGACCGATATCATTCAGATCAACTCCAAGTCCGGCCTGGAGGGCAGCAACAAGAACTTCGCCTATGCAGGCGGGAAGTTCGGCGGCATTGGCCTGACCCAGAGCTTTGCGCTGGAGCTGGTGGAGTATAACATCAAGGTAAACTCCATCTGCCCGGGCAACTTCCTGGACGGCCCCCTGTGGTCCGACCCCGACCGCGGCCTCTTCGTGCAGTACCTGCATGCGGGCAAGGTCCCGGGCGCCAAAACGGTGCAGGACGTGAAAAACTACTACGAGTCCAAGGTTCCTATGAAGCGGGGCTGCTACGGTGAAGACGTGGCCCGCGCCCTGTTCTACGTGGTGGAACAGAAATACGAAACCGGCCAGGCGGTGCCCGTCACCGGCGGCCAGGTCATGCTCAGCTAACTTCTATCCTTATCCAGAGAAGGCCTCCCTCCGATTTATTCGGAAGGAGGCCTTCTTGCTTACTCTTGCTCTCTCCATCATGGTCCCACATTTCCGCTGCAAAACGGCGCTGAAAAGGAAGAATATTATTGACACGAGCCGCCCGGAGTCAAAACATTGCGGTTAGCTCCTGTCAAGAGGCGAAAAAGGGAATGGCCCCATCCTTCCTGACCGGACGGATGAGGCCGGGGAAAACACTCGGCTTATTCCAGGAAAAAGACCTGCTTGAGCATGGGCTGGGCGCCGGTTTCCGGGTCCATCTCCATGATCATGACATCCTTCATGAACTCGTTCCATTTGTCCACCACCGGGCTCTTCGCCTGGGTTTCGGCGGCAAATTGCACGCCCTTCTCGCATTCGTAGTACCCGAACAGCTCGTTGCCTACGTTCCAGATGGTGTAGTTCTTGATTCCGGCCGCCTTGAGCACGTCTACCAGTTCCGGCCAGATCTCATTGTGCCGCTTGACGTATTCGTCGATCTTTCCTTCCTTGACAATGGCTTTCCATGCATAACGTTCCATCTAACCATTCCTCTCTTTCTGATGTGGGTGGATTTTCTCTAGCTCTGCGCAGCAAAGCTATAAAAAGCGGTCATCCGGGCCGTCCCGGCCCGGGGCCAATCACGATCATTGTGCCCGGCCACAAGGGTGGCCGGATGCGTAAAAAATAGCTCAAAGAGCTATTTTAGGACGGTCAGGAAGCCGCCTTCGTCGCTTACAGAGAGCAGCTTTAGCCGCTCGGCATGGTTTGAGTTGGGAGTGTGCAGCGCCAGGGTCAGTTGGCCGTCCAGGGCGCGAAAGAGCATACCGTGCCCGCCGTCTTTGGCATAAAGCGGCTCTTTCGCCGCGGTCCAGGGTCCCTTGACCTTGCCGGTCAGAGAGCGGGAATAGCCCTGCACATAGCCCGATTCCCCAAAGGAAGACCAGAGCATCAAAAGGGATCCGTCTTTCGTGCGGTACAGGAAGGGGCCGTCGGTCACGTAAGCGATGACCTCGTGACCGTCCTGCTGGGGAAAACGGGGCCGGGCCCAGGGAGCGTTGGACGCGGTAAAGAGCAAAATAGGATCCCCAGCCCGGTTTAACGCTTCGTCCAAAGGCATGGCGTACATCTCACCGTCCCCGGTTTGCACCCATTCCCGGCAGAAGACTAGATAAAGCTGCCCGTCTTCCTCGTAAAGAGTGCCGTCCAGGCATTCCCACTCAGCGGGTGTGACCGGCTTGTTGGAAACCGGGACAAAAGGGCCTTTCGGATGCTCCGCCGCCAGCACCTGGGTGCCCCGGCAGGCGGACCCGCTCTTAAAGGAAGCAAGCATGTAATACCGTCCCCGGTAGGAGTACACCTCCGGCGCCCAAAAATGCCGGTCGGCCCAGAAGCCGGGAGCGGGGCGAAAGACGGGGAAGGGACCCTCTGCGTGCTCAAAGTCCGTAGTGACATAAGCGTCGAATCCGACGCCGGGACCGTTCCAGGTGTCCGAATCGGTGCTCCCATACAGATAGTAGCACCTTTCCTGGGGACAAGGAAGCACAAAAACGTCGCGGATGCGAAGATCACGTAAGAGCATGATTTCATTCCTCCAGCCGATTGCGTCAGACAAAGAAAAAGCAGAACCACAAAAGGATTGTGATCCTGCTTTTCATCATAGCATATTTTGCCGCGCTCGTAAAGCGGACGCCTACAGATCGTCCGCGTCCTGCTCCGGACGTTCTCCCGTGGCCGACTGGCCGGTATAGCTGCCGGTTACGTCGGAGGGGATAGAGCCTCTGCCCTGCTTTTTGAGCGTTTCGGCCACGTTTTCGACCGAAGGTTTGCTTTTTTTGGCGCTGCGGTTAGTCATCGAACTGGTTGTCCCGCTTATTCTGGTAGTTGTTGTTTTGCTTTTGGTTTTTGCTGTTGCTCTGGTTGTTGGAATTGGAGAAGCTGTTGTTCTGCTTCTGGTTTTTGCTGTTATTCTGGTTGTTGGAGTTAGAATAGCTGTTGTTCTGCTTCTGATTCTTGCTCATAAAAGAAGACTCCTTTTTCAAGTTGATGTTGTAAGGCGCCCGGTGGCGTCTACATTCGTAGTATGTCCGCGCAAAAAGAAATAAAACGCGATTTCATAGAGCGTCTTTTCTTTTTTGCAACATAAGAAAAAGAACTCCCCGGACAACCCATAATAGCAGCGGCGAGAGAATACTAAAATAGCTCAAACCCGACGGTCTGGGATTTTAAAAGGGAGTTACAAAGTATAGAATTTACAGGCTTCGTGCGTAAAAATACATCTCAAAAGCGCCGTGCAGTTGGTAAGGTATAAAAAAACACACCTCATTTTTTGAGGTGTGTTTTTTTGCGGCGCCCGCCGCTGGCTGGGATGGGTGGGGTCGAACCACCGAGATGACGGAGTCAAAGTCCGTTGCCTTACCGCTTGGCTACATCCCAAGATGAGACAAAGGGCCCAAGGTCTGAAAGCGTTTCGACCTAAGACCCTTTGTGCATGGGGTGGATAATCGGATTCGAACCGACGGCCTCCAGAGCCACAATCTGGCGCTCTAACCAACTGAGCTATATCCACCATATCTGGCGCGCTTGAAGGGACTCGAACCCCTGACCCACTGCTTAGAAGGCAGTTGCTCTATCCACCTGAGCTACAAGCGCATACATGAAAACGTGTGGAGCGGGTGATGGGAATCGAACCCACGCGACCAGCTTGGAAGGCTGGAGTTCTACCATTGAACTACACCCGCATTTCCAAGACGCATTTTATAATACCATAGTTTGTCTGGAAAAGCAAGAGTAAAATTGCCATTTTGCGCAGGGATTTTCCTCTGCCGTCTACGAAGAAAAAACGGACCCGGACTTGTGAAAAAGTCCGGGTCGGCAGAAAAAACAACCTGGAACGAGCGGTGCCTTACTTAGAGGACGCGGTGCTGGAGGTAGTGTCCACCAGGAAGGACCGGGGGCTATATTTCTTTAAAACGGTGTTATTGAGCGAATAATTGGTTTTGTTGATACGGTCGGTGATCATAGTCTCGTATTCATCCTGAGCGATGGCATACCGCAGAGAAAACTGATAATCCTCCACATGCTTGTCCGTCTCCGCGCTTTTGATGGGCATCTTCTGAGCCAGAACGTAATAATAGCTGCTAAAGTCAAAGGCAGTGGCCTCCCCTTCGGCAAGGGAAGCGATGGTGGAGGAAACCAGATCGTCCTCGCTGACGTTATCCTTGCTCAGATAGCCGGCGCTGTCCTCAGAGGTGCTGGCCACGCTGGGGGTGAGCTCGGCTTCTTTTTCCCGGATGGACGCAAAGGTCGCGCCCTGCTCATTGATCTCCTTGGCGTAGCCGTTAAGCCGGTCTTTTATCGCCTGCTGTTCCTCTTCCGAAAGAGAGCCGCCGGTGGAGGTTTTCAGCGGGACATAGAAGATTTCCACCCGATAGTTGTTTTCATAGAAATCGTCCTTCAGCTCCTGGAGGGAAATTTCCTTTTCTCCGCCTTCCCCGAAGAAGTGATTGAAGAGGGTGCGGAAAGCAGCGTTGTCCTTGTAGTAGGCGATAATGTCATCCTTAGTCAGGCCGATTTGCGTGAGATAATCGGCGTTGGGCTCATAGGATTCCTCCGCGGTCTGGTTGGCGCTGTCCAGCTCTTCCTGAGGAATTTCCAGGCCCAGCTCCCGTAGCCACTGAGTGACGGCGAGAGATTCCTTGGCGGAGTCCCGTGCGGTATCCATGATATACTGCTCCATAGTGGAATTGTTCGGCTTTTCATTAAAAAAGTTGGAGACGTCGTTGCCCATATTATAATAATTGTTATAAAGACTATTGAAGGTATAAAATAGGTAAGAAAGATACAAGCCGGTGGGAATGGTGTCGTCGCCGGACTTTACGGCCCAGGTCGTGCTGCTGCACGAGGTCATGCTGAGTGTCAAGACCAGTGCCAGCACGAAGGTGGTGATGCGTTTTGCGAGCTTCATAGAAAGTTTCCTCCTAAAATGTTACAGATATTCTTGTAAAACGCCCTGCGTTTTTGCGCAAAGAAACCAATTTAATCTATTGTAACATTCCTGAGGAGATTTGTCTATGAAAAAGATGCACTCTGGGAAAATGCGGTTTTATACCCATGGCGCTCACAGCCTGCCGGTCATGGCAGACGGCTGCGGCGGGGATATGGCTTGGGGTTGTCGGTCAGGCCCAGGATGTAGTCGGTGGAGGTGTCGAAGAAGAACGCGAGGCGGGTCAGAATGTCCAGAGGCATGTTGCCGTGGGCGTTTTCATAGCGGCGGTAGCTGGGTGTGGACAGACCCAGCTCTTTCGCCAGCGCTTCTTGCGTAAGCCCGCGGTCCCGCCGCAGCTCTTTGAGAAGATCCGGATACGTTTCCATTGGATCGGCTCCTTTTCATGCTTTGTTGTGCTTTTTTCGTCGTTCTTTCTTTTGCGCTGCCAAAAGAAAGGGATGCCCTGATCGTACCACTTGATAAATCAAGAGTGGACATTCACAAGAGGTCAATCGTAAATTTTATTCCCATCATAGAAAAAGCGCCGAGCTTCCCAAATGGAAAGCCCGGCGCTCGTTGGAAACCGGATGAATTATTCGTAAAGCTTCGAGAGCTTGAGCAGGTGCTCGTAACGATCGGCCGCGACCTTCTCGGCTTCGCCGAACAGCTTCTCCGCGCGCTCCGGGAAGGAACGGGTCAGAGAGTTGTAACGAACTTCGCCCATGATGAAGTCACGATAGCTGGCGGTGGGAGCCTTGCTGTCGAGGGTGAAGGGGTTCTTGCCCTCGTCTGCGAGACGCGGGTCAAAGCGGAAGAGGTTCCAGTAACCGGCGGCCACTGCCTTCTTCTCTTCGGCCTGGCTGATGCCCATGCCGCCCTTGATGCCGTGGTTGATACACGGAGCGTAGGCGATGATGATGGACGGGCCGTGATAGCTCTCGGCCTCGTTGAAGGCCTTGATGCACTGGTTGTAGTCGGCGCCCATGGCCACATGCGCCACGTAAACGTAGCCGTAGCTCATGGCGATTCCGGCCAGATCCTTCTTCTTAACCGCCTTACCAGCAGCCGCGAACTGGGCGACCGAGCCGATCGGGGTGGACTTGGAAGCCTGTCCGCCGGTGTTGGAGTACACCTCGGTGTCGAAGACCAGGATGTTCACATCTTCGCCGGAAGCGATGACATGATCCAGGCCGCCGAAGCCGATGTCGTACG
>CAMLYM010000088.1 GCA_946491705.1 uncultured Clostridia bacterium | reverse complement strand
GAATAAGGAACGCCGGACAAGAAGGGTTGGGCGTTTCTAAGATAAAATAGAGGCCGGGCCATTTTTGGCGCGGCCTTTTTGCGTTTTCATTCACCAGGGAAGGGGCGGTTTGAAAAGGAAGGCGGATCTATTCTGCGAGGCTCCTGGAAAGCGATAGCATTTAGAAGAGCCGGGAGAGACTTTTGTTCGTTTGGGGGAAGAAAAGACTGAGCGTTACGCATGGGGTTGGGGCCTGGCACGGGAAGGCTTTTCAAAGGTACAGCACTCGCGGCGCCGGTGGAAAGCGGCAGGAGCATGGCCAAAACGAAGTGGCCTGTGCTTCTATTGGGAGCGGCCTACTTTGCCGGCACATCGGCAAAGCAGGCGCTCTTACAATTTTCTTTGCCTTCGGCCCACATCTGCGGTATAATGAGCACAATCACTGTGTTAAGACAAAGGAGATCACTATGGATTCCATTCGCATGTCCGCCCCGTGCCTTTTCGGTATCGAGGGCGTTTTGGCCGACGAGCTGCGCCGTATGGGCGCATCGGAGGTAACGCCGGATACCGGCAAGGTACTCTTTTCCGGCGACGAAGCCATGCTCGCCCGGGCAAACCTTTCCTCCCGGTTTGCCGAACGCATTCAGGTTCAGCTGGGCGAGTTCCCGGCGCGCACCTTTGAGGAGCTGTTTGAAGGAGTGAAGGCGCTGCCCTGGGAGCGGTGGATTGGAAAGCAGGACGCCTTCCCGGTGAAAGGCTGGTCCTTAAACTCCAAGCTTCATAGCGTACCCGACTGCCAGGCCATCGTTAAGAAGGCGGCGGTGGAACGGCTCAAATCGGCTTATAGGCTGCCTTGGTTCGAAGAGACGGGGCCTGTGCATCAAATCCAGTTTTCCATTTTAAAGGACAGGGCTTCGGTCCTGCTGGATACCTCGGGGGAAGGGCTCCACAAGCGGGGCTACCGCCCTCGGGCGAACGAAGCGCCCATTAAGGAAACCCTGGCTGCGGCGATGGCGGACTTAGCCCGGGTACGGGGGTACAGCCGGGTTATTGATCCCTTCTGCGGTTCGGGGACGCTGCTTATCGAATCCGCCCTCATCGCCATGCGCATCGCCCCGGGGCTTAACCGGACCTTTGCGGCGGAGAAATGGAGCGCCATTCCCCAAAAGGTCTGGCAGGAGGAGCGGCAGTATGCCATGAGCCGCATCATACGGGACAACGAGTTCGAAGCCGTGGGCTACGATATCGACGAGCATGCCCTGGAGCTGACCCGCCTCAACGCCAAGCGTGCCGGGGTAGATTCCCGCATCCGGGTGGAGAAACGGGACATCCGGGACTTTTCGGACGACGGAGAAAAGGCCACTATTCTCTGCAACCCGCCCTACGGGGAACGGCTGCTGGACGTAAAGGAAGCGGAAACCCTCTATCGGGAGATGGGGAAGGTGTTTGCCCGCAAGGAAAAGTTTGGTTATTATATCATCAGCCCTCACGAGGATTTTGAGGCTCTTTTCGGCCGCAAGGCGGATAAACGCCGCAAGCTCTACAACGGCATGATCAAGTGCCAGCTCTACATGTATTTCAAATAAGCGAAAAATGCCTTCCGCTGTATGGGCGGCGCATAAATGCGCCATACTGTGCAGGGAAGGCATTTCCTTTTTGTGGGATTCGCCTGGACGTTTGTAAACAATTTGTGAAGTGCTAAATTTTCTAAAAATAGTACTTGATTTTTCCAAGCGATATGATTACAATAGCTTTAGCACTCAAAGATAGAGAGTGCTAAACTGAGTTATTAATTTATCAGGGAGGAATAGAAATGACAATCAAGCCTCTTTCCGACAGAGTGGTCATCAAGATGGAGGAAGCCGAGGAAACCACCAAGAGCGGCATCGTGCTGGCCGGCTCCGCCAAGGAAAAGCCCCAGGTTGCCACTGTGCTGGCCGTTGGTCCGGGCGGTTTGGTAGACGGCAAGGAAGTGCAGATGACGGTAAAGGTCGGCGATAAGGTCATCACCAGCAAGTATTCCGGCACCGAGGTCAAGGTGGACGGTGAGGAAGTCATCATCGTGCGTCAGTCCGACATCCTGGCGGTTGTGGAATAAGATCGCTTTTTCGGTTCTATGATATGAAATACGGGAGGTAATTTGATTATGGCAAAGGAAATTCTCTACGGCGTAGACGCCCGCAAGGCGTTGCAGGCCGGTATCGATAAGCTGGCGGACACGGTGAAGATCACCCTGGGCCCCCGCGGCAGAAACGTGGTGCTCGACAAGAAGTTCGGCGCCCCCCTCATCACCAACGACGGCGTGACCATCGCCAAGGAAATTGAGCTTGACGACGCCTTTGAAAACATGGGCGCGCAGCTGGTCAAGGAAGTCGCCACCAAAACAAACGACGTGGCCGGCGACGGCACCACCACCGCCACCCTTCTGGCCCAGTCTCTGATCGGCGAGGGTATGAAGAACGTTGCGGCCGGCGCCAACCCCATGATCGTGCGCCGCGGCATCCAGAAGGCCTCCAAGGCGGCCATTGACGCGGTTGTGTCCAACTCCAAGAAGGTTTCCGGCAGTGAGGACATTGCCCGCGTCGCCACCATTTCCGCTGGCGACGAGTTCATTGGCAAGCTGATTGCGGAAGCGATGGAGAAGGTTTCCGCCGACGGCGTCATCACCGTGGAAGAGTCCAAGACTGCCGAGACCTATTCCGAGGTGGTCGAGGGCATGCAGTTTGACCGCGGCTACATCTCTCCCTATATGTGCACCGATACCGACAAGATGGAAGCGATCATCGACGACGCTTACATCCTGATCACCGATAAGAAGATTTCCAACATCCAGGATATCCTGCCGCTGCTGGAGAAAATCGTGCAGTCGGGCAAGAAGCTGGTCATCATCGCCGAGGACGTGGAAGGCGAAGCGCTGGCCACGCTGCTTGTCAACAAGCTGCGCGGCACTTTCACCTGCGTCGCCGTCAAGGCTCCCGGCTTTGGCGACCGCCGCAAGGAGATGCTCCAGGATATCGCCATCCTCACCGGCGGCACCGTGATTTCCTCCGATCTGGGCCTGGAGCTCAAGGACGCCGACATGGCTCAGCTGGGCCGCGCCCGTCAGGTCAAGGTGCAGAAGGAGAACACCATCATCGTCGACGGCGCCGGCAATTCCGAAGAGATCAAGGCGCGGGTGGGCCAGATCCGTTCCCAGATCGAGGTCTCCACTTCGGACTTCGACCGCGAGAAGCTCCAGGAGCGTCTGGCGAAGCTGGCCGGCGGCGTAGCCGTCATCAAGGTCGGCGCTGCTACCGAGATCGAAATGAAGGAAAAGAAGCTGCGTATTGAGGATGCCCTTTCCGCCACCAAGGCTGCGGTAGAGGAAGGCATTGTAGCCGGCGGCGGCGTGGCCCTGCTCAACGCCATTCCGGCGGTGAGCAAGGTTGTCGACGAGCTCGACGGCGACGAGAAGACGGGCGCGAAGATCGTCCTGAAGTCCCTGGAAGCCCCCATGCGCCAGATTGCGGCCAATGCGGGCGTGGAAGGCTCGGTCATTGTGGATAAGATCGTCTCCAGCGGCAAGGTGAACTACGGCTACGACGCCCTCAAGGAAGAATATTCCGATATGATTTCCGCCGGCATCGTCGACCCGACCAAGGTCACCCGTTCCGCGATGGAGAACGCGGCTTCCGTCGCGGCTATGGTGCTCACCACCGAGTCCCTGGTTGCCGACAAGAAGGAAGAAAACCCGGTTCCGGCCGCTCCCAACCCGGGTATGGGCGCCAGGTATTAATTCCGGTTTGCATGTGTGTTCCAAAAGCGCGCGCTTTTTTGAGCGCGCTCTTTTTTCGTGAACCGATGTCTGGTGTGAAACGCTCCGCGGCATTTCTCTGAGCAAAAGCGGTTTTGGCGCCTAGCGTGGGAGCGGAAAAACGGATGACCACGATCCGCTTTCACACCTCCGGCTGTTTAGAAAGCCATGCCAGATTCCTTTTCCCGGGCCGGGCACGGGCTGTGGGAAGAATGCGCATCTAAGTGTACCGGCGCCGGAGAAAAGAAGATTCCTGCGCTGGAACAGGCAGGCTTCCGTCTTTTTCTGGCCGAAGGCGGATATCGTCCCAAAACAATTGCGGGAATTGCTGGATTGTGCTATAATTGTTTCTTAATCTACTGCGTTTCGTCGAAGAAAGTTTCGATTTTTCTATCTTTACACCGGGAGTGATGCTTGTGCTGTTTCACCTCTTGCAGGGCGGCGACATGACACAGATCGTTTTGACGCTGCTGACCACCGCTTTTGTGGTGGTCGCCATTCTGCCCATTCACGAGTGCGCCCACGCCTTCGTCGCTCACAAGCTGGGGGACGACACGGGAAAGTATAACGGCCGCATGACCTTGAATCCCATGCGCCATCTGGATCCCATTGGTGCTTTGAGCCTGTTTTTGGTGGGGTTCGGCTGGGCAAAGCCGGTGCCCGTCAATCCCTATAACTTCAAAAACCGCAAGGCCGGCATGGCGCTGACCGCCCTGGCCGGCCCGGTTTCCAACTTGATTGTGGCGTTCATCGCGGTGCTGCTGCTACGGATTAATTTTGAGATTGCCAGGATGAACCTAGATTATTATTACGGGACTCTTTATACGGTAATTTATACCTTTTTGTATCTGCTGTCCGTGATCAACATCGGCTTGGCGGTCTTTAATTTCCTTCCCATCCCGCCGCTGGACGGCTCGCGGATTTTGTGCTTTTTCCTTCCAGACCGGGTGGAGGAATGGTTTTACCGCTACCAGCAAATTATCTCCATCGTCTTTATTGTCCTGGTTTTGTTCACCCCGGTATTTGATGGGATATTGAGCTTTGTGCAGACCCATGTTTTTGATGGGCTTTTGTGGGTGGCCGACCTGCCCTTCCGTTTGCTCGGAATGAGTGCGCTGTAGGCCCATGGATAAGATATCGTATAAGCTGCCGGTCTTTGAAGGGCCGCTGGACCTGCTTTTGCACTTAATTTCGAAGAACAAACTGAATATTCAGGACATCGCCGTATCAGACTTATTAGAGCAGTACTTAGCGCACATTACCGCCATGCAGGAAGCGGATATGGACGTGGCCAGCGAGTTTCTGGAAATGGCGGCGCGGCTCGTGCATATGAAAACGGTATCCCTGCTGCCCAGGCACGAGGAAAGCGAGCAGCTCAAGAAGGAGCTGACCGGGCAGCTGCTCGAATACCAGACGGCCAAGGAAATCGCCGCGCTTCTTGCGGCGCGTACCAATGGGTTCGACCTCTTCTGCCGGGAACCAAGCCCCATCCCGGTGGACAAAACCTACCGCTGTACCCATAAACCCGAGGAGCTGCTTGCCGCGTACCAGGATGCCGCCGGCAAGGGAAAGCGGCACCTGCCGCCCCCGCAGGCGGCCTTTACCCCTATTGTGGCAAAGCCCATTGTATCGGTGACTTCCAGGATTGTCTTTGTCCTGCGCAGGCCCTGGGGCCAGAAGACCGTGCAAATGCGCGGTTTGCTCGAGCATGTGCAGAGCCGGTCGGAGCTGGTGGCCACCTTCCTGGCGGTTTTGGAACTGGTTCGGGGCAAACGGGTGGAGGTCAGCGACGGGGTGCAGGTGGAGGACCTGACTCTCACAGCAAAGGAACGAACGAAATGGAAGTAAAAGAAGCGCGCGCGGCTTTGGAGGCCCTCTTGTTCGCAAGCGGCACGCCCATCTCTGCGGAAAAGCTGGCCCAGGCGCTAAAGCTGGATAAGGAAACGGTCTGCAAAGTGGCACAGAACCTGGCCGACGAGCTGGACGCCCGGCAAAGCGGCCTGTGTGTGGTGCGCTTGGGGGAAGAATACCAGCTTTGCTCAAGAACCGAGCATGCCGAGGCCATCCGCCGGGCGCTGGAAATTCGGCGCAACACCCCTTTGTCCCAGGCGGCCATGGAGGTGCTGGCGGTGGTGGCCTACAACCAGCCGGTGACCAAGGCGTTTGTGGAGCAGGTCAGAGGGGTGGACTGCTCGGGCGTCGTTGGGAGCCTGTGCGCAAAGGGGCTTTTGGAAGAAAAGGGACGGCTGGAGCTGCCCGGCCGGCCTCTGTTGTATGGAACCACGCCGGATTTTCTGCGTTGCTTCGGGTTTTCCTCCCTCGACGAGCTGCCGCCCCTGCCCGACCGGCAGGAGGGCCTTGGCGGGGAAGAAGCCATGAAGGCAGAACAGACGGACGGATGAGTTAGGAGGTGCGCCTTGACCGCGTTGGCTATTGTGGGAGGGATTGTGGCATTTTTGGCTCTGTTGCTGTTTCTTCCGCTGCATCTGCTTTTCCGGTATGAGGAAGGGTTTTTCCTCACGATCAAATATGCGTTTTTGAAGTTTCAGGTGGTGCCTCAGAAGGAAAAGAAGCCAAAAAAGGAGAAAAAGAAGAAAAAGGAACCTCCTCCTGGTGAGGAAGCGCCGAAAAAGGAAAGCGCCTTTCAGATAATCCTCAAGGAAGAGGGGCTTTCCGCTGTGGTGCACCTGCTGGGGGAGCTGGCCCATCACACCGGCCATGCGGCCAGGTCCACACTGTCGCGCATCCATGTGCACGATGTGGTTATCGACCTGACGGTGGTGGGAGAGGATGCGGCGGACACCGGCATTCAGTACGGACGGACCTGCGCGGCGGTGTATAGCGCCTTCGGCGTGCTGTGTAACTTTTTGGCCATGCAGATAAAGGCCTTCTCCGTCATTCCGGACTTTCGCGAGGGAGCGAAATCCCGCGCTTATCTGTATGCGCGCATTCAAATCCGCCCATTTTTCTTAATTTCCAGCGGAATTGGTTTAATCTGGCGGATTTTGGTTACCATGATAAAAGCGAAGAAATCCAAAACCAATACACAAAAAGGCGGTGCAGTAGCATGAGCGAACATCCCATTAAAAGTATGATGGAAGCCACTATGCAGAAAATCCGGGAACTGGTGGACGCGAATACGGTCATCGGCGATCCGATTTATGCAAAGGACGGGACCACGCTGATCCCGGTGTCCAAAATCAGCTACGGGTTGGGCGTGGGCGGCTCCGACCTGCCGACCAAGACGGAAAAGGAGCTGTTCGGCGGCGGCAGCGGCATGGGCATTTCCATCACGCCTGTGGCCTTTATCGTCATTGCAAACGGCGAGGCGAAGATCCTGCATGTGGCGAATTCCGACAATGTGGGCAGCAATATCGTAAAGATCGTCCCGGAGGTTTTCGACCAGATCACGGCTCTCTTTAAAAAGAAAAAGCCGGAAGAAAAAGCGGTCAATGTGGCCGAAGAAGCAAAAGAACCTCAAAAAGCCGAATGATGAAACGCAAACCACCTGCATACAATGAAAGTGTCCAACTGGAAATTTCAAACGTATGAAGAGGTGGTTTTGCTGTGTGTAAACGAACGATCCGAAAAGGGTTGGCGACGGCGGCTGCGGTGGTGACGCTCCTTTCCGGCATGCCGGCGCAGGCCGCCGAGGGGGAGCCATCCACCTCTGCAAAGGCCGCCGTCCTGATGGAATGCCAAACCGGACGGGTTCTCTACGCGAAAAACGAAAGCGAACAGCTTCCTATGGCCAGCACCACGAAGATCATGACGGCGCTGCTGGCGGTGGAAAACTGCGATTTAAACCAGCCGGTGACGGTCACCGGGGAAATGGCCTTGGTGGAGGGATCCTCCATGGGGCTGCACATCGGGGACGTGATCACGGTGGAAGGGCTTGTGACCGGGGCACTGCTGGCCTCTGGGAACGACGCGGCCAACGCCATCGCCCTGACGGTGCGTCCGAGCTTCGAGGAGTTCGCCGCTTTGATGAACGAGCGGGCCAAGGAGATCGGCGCGCAGAATACCTCCTTCGTTACCCCATCCGGGCTTGACAATGCGCAGCATTACACCACGGCGTACGATTTGGCCCTCATTGCCCGGGAAGCCATGGCAAACCCGGTTTTTTCCGACATCGCCCGCAAGAGCATCGCCCAGGTGGAGTTTCAAAACCCGGTGAAAACCTGTACCTTAAGCAACCACAACCGGCTGGTAAAGGAGTACGAGGGGGCCATCGGGGTCAAGACCGGATTTACCAAGAAGTCGGGCCGGTGCCTGGTGTCCTGCGCCGAGCGGGACGGGGTCAAGCTCCTGGTGGTAACCTTAAACGATCCGGACGACTGGAAGGACCACAAGGCTTTGCTTGACTATGGGTTTTCCCAGGTGACGGTGCAGAATCTCCCGGCCATTGAGGAACAGAGAATCAAGGTCACCGGCGGGGAGCTCGAAGAGCTGGCGGTCATCCAGCGCCCGCCTCTGACGACCGCGCCCCTGACGCAAGGGGATCTGTCCAGGGTAGAGGTGAAGATCGAGCTGCCTCCCTTTGTCTACGCGCCGGTTTCCACCGGCAGCGCGGTGGGCATCGCGTCTTATTACCTCGATGGGCAGAAGATCGGGGAAACGGTGCTCATGGCCAAGCACGACGTGCTTTTAAGCAAGAAGCAACCATCCTTTTTTGAACAGATCGGGAACTTTTTCGCCGGAATCTGGCGGTACATAACGGGATGGTTTTAAGAATCGGAGGAAGTAGGAAAGCAATGAAGATCGAAAAGGTAAGGCTGCAGAAATACATGGCCGAATGCGGGGTCGCCTCCCGGCGCAAGTCGGAGGAGCTGATTGCGGGCGGCTTTGTCAAAGTAAACGGCCGCAAGGCCTCCATTGGGGATCAGGTCATTCCCAAAAGGGATTTGGTGACAGTCCATGGCAGGCGTCTGGAACACAAGCATGCGATGCGCTACATTATGCTTTATAAGCCCAGGGGCTATATCACCACCTTAAGCGACGAGCAGGACCGCCGGTGCGTGGCCGATTTGGTGAAGGACATCCCCGAACGAGTCTACCCGGTGGGACGGCTGGACCGGGAATCGGAAGGCATGCTTTTTCTCACAAACGACGGCAATTTCGCCAACGTCTTAACCCATCCGTCCAAGCATGTGCCCAAAACCTACCGGGTGACGGTGCGCCCGGGAATCACTGACGAACAGCTTCTTCGCATGCAGGAGGGCATCGTCATCGACGGGCGCAAAACCGCTCCGGCCGAGGCTCATGTGGTACAAAAGGAAGAAGGGCGCACGGTGGTGGAAATCGTCCTGCACGAAGGGCGAAACCGCCAGATCCGCAAAATGTGCGAGGTGTTGGGGCTGGAGGTGGCGCGGCTCAAGCGCATCGCCATCGGACCGGTGCGGTTGGGAATGCTCCAGCCGGGCAAATGGCGGGAGCTGACCACCGAAGAGGTGCGCCGGCTTCTGAGCGGAAAACCGGCGGCAGGAAAAAATGCCGGACAAACGCAAGGAAAGAGGAAGAGCTATGCTAAAAATACAGCCCGTAAGAGATGAGGAGAGACGGGAGACTTTCCTAAGCACCCACGGTATGCCTATGGAGCAAAGGTTCGCCGTGCTCGAAGCGGTGGAAAACGGGATCTGCACCGGCAGCTTGGTGTTCAGCCGGGAAGGGGAGCGGGCGGTTTTGTGGTCGATCTTTTTCGGCGAGGATCAAACCCTGTTGGACGGACTTGTGCGCGCAGCGGCTTCCATTGCCATGGATGCGGGAGCAAAAACAGTGGAATGCGAAACTGCCGCGTTGTTTGAAGTGCTTTCGTCAGTTGGATTCCACAAAATAGGGGATAAAATGGTGATAAATTTACCACAGTTCTTTCAAAGATGCTGCGCGGGCCGAAATCCCCGTTGAAAACCTTGTTAAATTATATACAATTTATTATAATAGTTAGGTGTAAAAATAGTTTTCGCAGGAAGGCGAATAGAAAAACGGGGGCAAAATGCCGGGATTCCGGCGGATGTTCCTGATAATGGAGGAACCAGAATGAGCTTAGAAAGCGGACTCAACACGTTGAAGCAGGCGCGCGCGTCCAAAGAGCAGACGCCGGCCCGCAAGCTTACCGAGAAGCTGTTCGACGCCGGCTCTTTTACGGAACTGGGCTGCATGACGGCGCCTGAGGTTATCACCGGCTGCGGCGCCATGGACGGCGCTCCGGTGTATGTTTTCGTACAGGACCGGGATGTCAACGGCGGTGCGGTCGGCAAAGAGCAGGCGGCGAAAATCCGTAAGGTCTATGACCTGGCGGCGAAAACCGGCTGTCCGGTTGTCGGGGTGTTCAATTCCAACGGC
>CAMLYM010000087.1 GCA_946491705.1 uncultured Clostridia bacterium | reverse complement strand
GAGGGGGACCTTTACTTTCCTGCGGAAAAGCGCTTTAAAAAAAAAACGCCCCAGAAGTCACTGTCATGCCGTTTCGGGGCCTTTTTATGCAGAAACCGGTTCGGGCAGAACGTGCGAAAACCAAAATACGGTGCCTTCTCTCATGCGTGTCCGGTAACGGCCCAAAGCGTTCTTGGACGAAAAAACTGCCGTATCCGTGCTTATCCGGGAATGCGTTTCGCTTTGCCCGTCAGAGTGGTGACCGTGATTTTACAGATGCCGGTGCGGGCCAGGGACCGCTCGATGGCAGCGGGAACCTGCGCCATATTTTCCGCCGCGTACTTTTCACAGAGCTTTGTCAAAGCGAACCGCTTTTCTGCCGCGTCCTCCACCATCTCCGCCCGTCCGCAGACCACCGCCGATTCGTAGGCGGTAGAAAACGATTCGGGCAAAAGCCGGGTGTCCCCCACGCAGGTCAGGCATACCTGGGGCCGGCTTGTCAGATTATCTATTTTCTGACCCTCCAGCGCGCAGTGAAAATAGATGACGTCGCCGCAAAGAACCGGCGAAATCGGAATGCAGTAGGGCGTTCCGTCCCCGTTTACCGTGGCGAGCACTCCGTATTCGCATTTTCTTAAAACCGAGCGGGCGAAGTCCTCCCCCTGTTCCCGGTCCTTTCTTCGCATGCTGGGCATGAAACCGCCTTCCTTTCCTAGGACCGTTCGGTTTTCCGTACGGTCATGTTTTTGTTTTTTTATCATATCATGAGTAGAAAGGCAGGGCAAATAGAAAAAGAAGAGAGATTTGACGCAATCGGCTTTACAAAAAAGGAAAAACGCGGTTTAATAGGAGAAACCGGGCGTCAGCAAAATGCCCGAATCAACCGGCGTCCTGAAAGGCCGGTAAATTAAAGGAGTCGTTGACATTCCATGGATAGCAGTTCCATAGCCATGATCGCATCACTGGTGGTGCTTGTTGCCCTGTCGGCCTACTTTTCCGCGACGGAAACCGCATTTTCCTCTCTCAACCGCATCCGCTTGAAGAATATGGCAAACTTAGGCGACCAAAAGGCTGCACTGACCCTTTCCTTGTCGAACAATTACGATAAGCTTTTGTCCACCATTCTCATCGGTAACAACATCGTCAACATCACCTCCGCCTCCCTGGCGACGGTGATTTTCGTCCAGTATTTCGGGGATGTGGGCGTCACCCTGTCCACCGTAATCATGACGGTGGTGGTGCTGATCTTCGGCGAAATTTCCCCCAAAAGCCTGGCAAAGGAGAACCCGGAGAGCTTTGCCATGTTTTCTGCTCCGGCTATGCGGGTGCTGATCTGGCTGCTGACGCCGGTCAACTTTCTGTTCGCCCAGTGGAAAAGGCTGCTTGGGAAGCTCTTTCGCGCGAAAAACGACCAGGGAATTACCGAGGAAGAGCTGATGACCATTGTGGACGAAGCGGAGGACCAGGGCGGGATCGGCCAGTACGAAAGCGAACTGATTCGTTCAGCCATTGAGTTCAATAACCTGGAAGCGGACGATATCCTTACCCCGCGAGTCAATATCGTGGCGGTGGAAGACGATGCGAGCAGGGAGGAAATCGCCGAAAAGTTTGCAAACTGCGGCTTTTCCAGGCTTCTTGTTTACCGGGAGTCCATCGACCATATCGTCGGCGTGCTGCATGAGAAGGATTTCTATTCGGCCCTGCACGCCGGGGAATTCCAGATGAAGAAAACCATGCGCAATGCCGTTTATGTCATCGGCAGTCTCAAGATTTCCGATCTGATGCGCCAGCTGCAGCGTTCGAAGACCCATGTGGCCGTGGTGGTGGACGAGTTCGGCGGAACCCAGGGCATCGTCACTATGGAGGATATCCTGGAGGAGCTGGTGGGTGAAATCTGGGACGAACACGACAAGGTCGTGGAGAACATGCAGCCCATTGCAGACGGGGTTTATCTGGTGGCAGGCGGCGCCAATCTGGAAAAGACCCTGGAAGTGTTGGACATCGACCGGGAATACGACTCCTTTACCGTGAGCGGCTGGGTGATCGAGGAAATGGGGAAAATCCCCCATGCGGGCGAATCCTTCGACGTAGAAAACCTGCACGTCACCGTGACCAAAGCGGACGGCCGCCGTGTGATTGAGGTAAAGGTGGAGGTCAGGCAGCCGCAAGAGGAAGAAACCCGGAAATAGCCGCAGCGTATCCGGACCAATGGAGGGGATTGGGTGAAGATCAAGCGCGTCGTGCTGACCGCATTGCTGCTTTTTTCCGTTCTGCCCATGCTGGCGGTGGCCGGCATCTGCGTGGGGGGCTTTACGCACAATTCCATTTATATGGCCCAGGAGAACGTGCGCACGGCCGCCATGGTACAGGCAAAGCATCTGGAAAACTTTTTCGAACAGCGGGAAGTAAACCTGAAGGTGGCCGCCCGTCTTCCGTCTGTCCTGCAGTTTACGGTTGAGAGCAACCGGGCCGAGCCCCAGATGAGCGAAGAGGAGTATCGCGCCTATCAGCAGATGGTCAGCGAGGTTTTGCAGATCCGCCAAGAGGAGCAGGACTTCCTCATTCGCATGTCGCTTGTGAACCGGGACAATATCGTGATCGCGTCCTCCGATGCAGAGATGGTGGGAGAAAAAACTCTAATGCCTGTGGACTATGCTCAGCAGCTGCGCGCCAATCGCTATGTGGTATCCAGTGTGGAGAAATCCGACCGGTTTCTTTCGGGGCAGAAGCATTTCGTGGTGGCCTGCCCGGTCCTCAAGGACGGGGAATACCAGGGAACGATGATTTACGCCATGAACATGCATTATTTTGAGCGGCTTCTGGAAGACACCGGCTTTTTCGAAACGGGAACCTTCATCGTCCTGGACGGAAACGGAACCGTTGCCGCCACCAGCAGCCCTTATCTGGGAGACCGCATTGACCAAATCGGGCCGGCCAACACTTTGACGGAACAGATCGAGCAAATCAGGTCGCAGGATGGGGAGAGCGGCCTGTTTGACTATTCCATAGACAACGTCAATAAGATCGGCTGCTATTCGAAAATCGCCGACACCGGCTGGGTGGTCATCAGCGCGGTGGACTGGTCGGAGTTCATGGCGCCCATTCAGGACACCATCTTATTGATTCTAGGTCTGCTGGTGCTGGTGGTGTTTTTGGTGATCGTGCTGTTTTTGTATGCCTCCCGCGTCATCTCCAAGCCTATGAACCAGCTGATTACCTCTATCCGTCAGCTGCAGAAGGGGGACGCTTCCTATCGGGTGGAGTACGACCAAAAGAACGAGTTTGGAGAAATCGGTGCCGCTTTCAACGACTTAATGGACCAAGTGGCGAGGGATAACGAGGCCCTGCGTACCAGCGAGGAACGGTACCGGATCGTAAGCGAGCTGTCGGAAAACGTCATCTTCGAGTATAACATGCAGGACGACAGCGTATTTCATTCTCATAACTGGCTGGATAAGTTCGGTTATACACCCATTACCCACGATTTTATTCAGGAAGCCATCGACCGGAAAATCGTCCATCCGGACGATCAGGAAACCTTCCAAACGCTCTTTACCGAGTTGAAAAACGGCCGAAAGAGCGGCGGGGTGGACCTTCGTATTCGGATACAAGACGGCAGCTACATTTGGTGCTCGGTGCAGGCGACCACCATTTTCTCCGATGACGGCAAGCCTCTCAAGGTGGTCGGGAAACTGACCGACATCGACGAACGCAAGCGGGAAACCGAAACGCTCCTTTCCCGTGCCCAGAGGGACACCCTCACAGGCCTTTATAACAAAGGGACGGCCGAACGTCTCATTTCCAGCTGTCTTGCCGCCAGTCAGCCCGGGGATATGCACGCTCTCTTCGCCATCGACGTGGATAACTTCAAGGCTGTCAACGACAACCTCGGCCACCTTTTCGGAGATGCGGTGCTCAGCGAGATTTCCTCGAAGATTACCGGCCAATTCCGTTCTTCCGACATTGTCGGCCGCATCGGCGGGGATGAATTTGTGGTCTTTTTGAAGAACCTGCGCTCTCTGGACCTGGTGTATGAAAAGGCCGAGGCGATGATCGACGTGTTCCGCCACTCCTTCACCGGGCAGAATATGGATTATAAGATATCCGGCAGCATCGGCATCGCCCTGTATCCCCGGGATGGAAAGACGTATCCCACGCTTTTCAAGAACGCGGACAACGCCCTGTACTGCGCGAAAAACCAGGGCAAGGACGGGTTTCGGATATATGACGATTCCATTGAAGAAGCTCACTATGCGTTGGAGCTGGAGCAGGAGGAAAAAAGAGACGAAGCGAAACCCTTCCGCGACCATGTGTCGGAATACATCTTCCAGATTCTCTATGAGGCTAAGGATGTGCGCAGCGCAGTGCGCCTGATTCTCGACATCGTCGGGCGGTACTATAACGTCAGCCGGGCTTATGTGTTCGAAAACTCGGAGGACGACCTTTATTGCAACAATACCTTTGAATGGTGCAACGAGGGGATCGAGCCCCAGGCACACCGGCTTCAAAAGGTGCCGTACCGCTTTATCGGAGACTATGAGTCCAACTTCAACGAGGATGGTATCTTCTATTGCGCAGACATCAGCACGCTGCCCGAAAATCTTTACGGCATTCTCGCGCCTCAGGGCATTCATTCCATGCTCCAGTGCGCCATTCTCAACGACGGGAAGTTCAAAGGCTATGTGGGCTTTGACGAATGCAGGGATTACCGGCTCTGGACTAAGGAGGAAATCGGGACCTTGACCTTCATCTCCAAAATCCTGAGCACCTTCCTTTTGAAGATGCGGGCCCAGGACCGGCTGGAGAAATCCTACCAGATCACCAAAACCGTTCTGGATACCCAGGATATGTGGACCTATGTCATCCGCAAGAATACTTATGAGCTTTTGTTTATCAACAAGAAGACCAAGGAGCTGGCGCCGGACGCCCAGGTGGGGGACCGGTGCTATCACGCTTTCTGGGGCGGGAGGGAAAGCCCTTGCGAGGTTTGCCCCATGAAGGGGATCGACCGGGATCACGACCGGTGTACCATGGAGATTTACAATACTACCTTCCATGTATGGACCAGCGCCACCGCCGCGAAGATGAACTGGACCGACGACAGCGAGGTTTATCTGCTGTGCTGCACCGACATCACCCGGTATAAGCGTCGGGAAAACCTGCAGGACCCTCACGACGGGGAAGAAAAGGCATAAGTTGAGGACGTTTTAAAGCGAGGCGCCTTAGCGGCCTGTACGGGTTTATGCGAAAAAGCAGTTCTCCTTGGCAGCGTTGCCTTGGCGGGACCTGTTGCTTCTGTGCGAAAGAAAGCCGTGTGCATGATTTGCACACGGCTTTCTTTCCGTTTTTATGGAAGCGCTGGCATGCTTTATGTCCTTCACAGGTGGATTTGACAGCCTGCTTGTGGGCAAGCGTGCCCGGCATCGGGATCTGTCTGGAGGTTACAGCTCCTGCTTTATCTGCTCGATGGTCATGGCCTTGGTGTGCTTGATGGGCTTCCAGACCGACTTGCGGTAGAACAAACCCACGAAGTTGATGATGGCCCAGGACACCACGAAAATCGGATACATCAAAAGCCCTTTCCACATGGGCTGTACCTTCTTTTTCTCCAACAGCAGCACCAGGATTCCCTGGCCTACCATCACCAGGTACCCGCCCGCCAGAGACAGCAGCGCAATGGGCAGGGTGGTAGGTAATGAGGCGGGGTTTGCGATCATCAGGCCCAGCTGCAGCAGGGCGGAAAACACCATGAAGCTGACGCTTGGGATGCACAAAGAGAACATGAACACATCCAAAGCCACTAAACTATGTTTTTGGAAGGCGGCCTTGAGCAGATCCCCTGCGCAGTAGATGACGCTTTGGATATTGCCCACCGCCCAGCGGTACCGCTGGCGGATGGACAGAGCGAAGGAGGTGGGCTGCTCGTCGTAAAAAATGGCCTCGGTGTCCAGGACGATCTTGTACCCGTCCGCTACCCGGCGGAAGGAGAACTCCACGTCCTCGCACATGGACCGGGTGTTCCACCCGCCCAGCTTTTTCATGACCTCCCAGCGGAACATAAAACCCGTGCCGGTGCACATGGCGGTCAGGCCAATGTTGTTGCGTGCCACATAATAAAATCGCATCAGGGTGTACCAGTACAGCGAGTACCCGCCGGAAACCCAGTTGTCCGCCGGGTTTTTCATGTCCCGGTAGCCCTGGGCGATCTGTGTGCCCGCGCACAGCTGCCGATTCATTGCCGCCAGATACCCCTTGTCCACAATGTTGTCCGCGTCGAACATGCAGATGGCGTCGTAGGTATCGGGACATTCTTTGAGCAGCCGGTCGTAGAGCCAGTGGAGTGCAAAGCCCTTGCCCACCTTTTGGTCGTTGAACCGTTCGTAAACGATGCAGCCCTTGTCCCGGGACACTTTGGCGGTTTGGTCGGTGCAGTTGTCCGCAAGCACGATGATGTCAAAGCAATCTCTGGGATAGTCCTGAGCGAGCAGGCTGTCGATGAGGTACTCGATGACTCCTTCCTCATTACGCGCGCAGATGACGATGCCGAACTTGTGCTGCCGTGTGACCTGTGCCCGGCATTTCCTGGCCGGCTTCAGGCCGAAGGCCGCAATCGCGATCTGGTAGACCATGAACAGGGTGGCGATCACCCCGAAGGCAATGTTGACGCCGTTTAGAATGGAAAACAACATGTCGTTCAACGTTAGAACCCTCACTTATTCAAAATGTCGCAAAAAACAAAGAAGCATATACTGAAGAGACGCGGCCTTTCCCCAAAGCCCTGCAAAAGCCGACATCATTCGTCCATTTTCTTTTCTGAGGCCATACATCGGTTCCTAATCATACCATAGGAATCGAAAAAGGACAAGAAAAAACCCGGATGGAATTCTATGAAAAATTGGTGTTTTCCCCTCCCGGCATATGGCCTGCCCATTTTCGGAAAGGAGGACGAGGGGAAGAAACACGGTTTGACAGGGCTGCGGGTACGTATTAAACTGGAAATAACCATCCGTATCCCAATACATAGGAGAGATACCTGATGAAAAAAGTCAAAATCACGGTGCTGAAAACGACTCTGGATAAAGAACTGGCGAAGGAATACGGCGCACAAGGCCTGACGGCATGTCCTATGATGAGGGAAGGGCAGGTGTTCTACGCCGATTACGCGAAGCCGGAGGGCTTTTGCGACGAGGCGTGGAAGGCGGTTTACCAGTATGCATTCGCCCTGTCCCACGGGGCGGGGGAGGGCCTTTTTTACTACGGCGACTGGATTCGTAAGCCGGGAGTCGCTATCTGCAGCTGCAACGACGGATTGCGTCCGGTCATCTTTAAGCTGGAAGCCACCCAAGAAGAATCGACCGTCGACTATACGCCGGTACGCTGAGCGGCCCGGGAACGGAAAGGAAGTCAGACCTATGGATGTTAAGGCATTGCTCGAGGCGGTCCGGGATGGAAACATGGGCATAGAAGAAGCCCAGGAGCGCCTCAAGGAGCTCCCTTTCGAAGATATAGGCTTTGCTCGGCTCGACCATCACCGGCAGCTGCGCAAGGGATTTGCCGAGGTGGTGTTCGGCCCGGGAAAAACCTGTGAACAGCTTTCTGCGATTTTCGCCCGTTTGGCGAAGAAAAGCCGGGCGGTGCTGGCCACCCGCTGCACAAAGGAGCAGTACGAGGCGGTGCAGAAAAAAACGCCGGGCGCCCGCTACCATGAGGATGCCCGGGCAATCACCCTGTTAAACGAGCCCGTAGCTCCCATAGGGCTTGTGGCGGTGTGCACCGGCGGCACGGCGGACATCCCGGTGGCCGAGGAGGCCGCCCTGACAGCCGAGCTTTTCGGAGCAAGGGTGGAGCGGTATTACGACGTGGGCATTGCCGGGCTTCACCGGCTGTTGACCGTGCTGCCCGAAGTGCGGCGGGCCAACGCCGTGGTGGCGGTAGCCGGGATGGAAGGGGCCCTGCCCAGCGTGCTGGCGGGGCTTTTGGAGGCGCCGGTGATCGCCGTGCCCACCAGCGTGGGCTACGGGGCGGGGCTTCACGGAATCGCCCCCCTACTGACCATGCTCAACTCCTGCGCCGAGGGCGTGGGGGTAGTGAATATCGACAACGGCTTCGGCGGAGGATACCTGGCCGCTCAAATCAACCGCCTGGCTGGACGAAAACCGGAGGAACGCCTATGAGAACCTTGTATCTGGAATGCTATTCGGGCATCAGCGGAGACATGACGGTGGCCGCTCTTTTGGACGCGGGGGCCGATCGGGAGAAGCTGCTGGCCGCCTTAAAGAGCCTGCCCTTGGACGGCTACCGGGTGGAGATCACCCGCACCTTCAAAAACGGCGTGGCCGCGCAGGATTTTCATGTGATCCTGGAGGACGCCCATTCCCACCATGTCCATCGGGGCCTCAAAGAAATTTTCCCGATCATCGACGGCTCGAAAATGGATCCGTCCGCAAAGCTCCTTGCTAAGGAAATGTTTCAAAGGCTTGCCCAGGCGGAAGGAACGGTTCACGGGAAGGCGCCCGAAGAGGTGCATTTTCACGAGGTGGGCGCGGTGGACTCCATTGTGGACCTGTGCGCCGCCGCCGTCTGCTTTGTTGACTTAAAGGTGGAACGGGTCTGCTGCTCGCCCTTGTACGAGGGAAGAGGGACGGTTGAGTGTCAGCACGGGTGCATTCCAGTGCCCGCCCCCGCCGTCTGCGAGCTGGCAAAGCAGCATAGGATCCCGTTGCATATCACCGAAACCCAGGGGGAGATGGTCACCCCCACCGGCGCCGCCATTGCAGCGACGCTGGCCGACACCTTCGACGCCCCGTCTCTTGCGAACATCAAAGCCGTCGGCGTGGGCGCCGGGAAGAAGGATTTTCCCCAGGCGAACATTCTGCGCGCCTACCTGCTCGAAGAGCCGGACAAGGAAGCGGCCGACTGGGTCTGGTGCCTGGAGACCTGCATCGACGACATGAGCGGGGAAGCCCTGGGCTTTGCCATGGAGCGGCTGTTTGCAGAAGGGGCCGTTGACGTATGGTTTACGCCGATCCAGATGAAGAAAAACCGCCCCGGCGTGCAGCTGACAGTTCTCTGTAAGGACCCGTCGGTGGAAGCGATGACCCGCCTCCTCTTCCGGGAAACCTCCGCCATCGGCCTGCGCAAAAGGCGGTGCGGGCGTGCGGTGATGGCCCGGACGAGAAAGACCGTGGAAACCCCGTACGGCCCGGTTTCTATGAAGGAATGCACCTACGGGGACATAAGAAAGGCCAGCGTAGAGTATGAGGACGCCAGGCAGGCGAGTCTGTCCGCCGGGGTGCCGCTGCGCGACGTTTGTGCCGCCGCAGAAACCGCATATGAAAATATGCAGGAAAGTAAAAAAGAACTTGCAAAATAGCGTTGATTCGTTTACAATGAAAACCGCTGTATCCGCAGAAAATGAGCGGATTCGACTACCAATGAACCAAACTTGTGGAGGGAAACCGTTATGATGGCATTGAGCCAGATGAGCCGTGAACAGCTCGAACAGGAAAAAGCGCAGCTAGAGAAGCGTTACCACGCGTTTCAAAGCAGGGGACTAAAGCTGGATATGTCCCGCGGCAAGCCCGGAAACGACCAGCTCGACCTTTCCAACGGTATGCTTGAGGTGCTGACCGCCGACGACTACAAGGCGGAAAACGGGCTGGACTGCCGCAACTACGGCAACAGCGACGGCCTGCCCGAGATGCGCAAAATTTTTGCCGACCTTCTGGAGATTGACCCGGACGAGGTGATCGTAGGTGGTAACTCCAGCCTGACCATGATGTTCGACAACATCGCTTCCAACATGACCCACGGCGTGCGCGACGGCAAGCCCTGGGGAAGACAGGGGGAAGTGAAGTTTTTGTGCCCGGTGCCTGGTTATGACCGGCATTTTGCAATCTGCGAGTATTTCCACATCAAAATGATCAACGTTCCCCTGCATTCCGACGGCCCGGATATGGATATGGTGGAGCGCTTGGTTTCCTCTGATCCGCTCATCAAGGGAATCTGGTGCGTGCCCAAGTACTCCAATCCCGACGGCGTGGTTTATTCCGACGAGACGGTACGCCGCTTCGCGCATCTGAAGCCCGCGGCGGACGATTTCCGCATTTACTGGGACAATGCCTATATGATCCATCATCTGGGCGAAGAGCCG
>CAMLYM010000086.1 GCA_946491705.1 uncultured Clostridia bacterium | reverse complement strand
TTTGGAGCGGACTACGAGGCTCGAACTCGCTACCTCCACCTTGGCAAGGTGGCGCTCTACCAGATGAGCTAAGTCCGCATTTGTTTGGTGCGAGTGCTATTATACCCATTTTGTTCCCTTTTGTCAAGAGCGGGACTTCAAAAATTTTCTGGCCAGGCACCAGCCGGACCCGAATTCATAGAATAAAAAGAGACATATGTTTTCTAGGAAAGGGAGGCGGCGGATTCGCCATGGCTTTGCAGGAATTGCCTTACAGCCGCAGCAAGGCGGTAGCCTATGCCCACCGCTGGGCCTATTTTCGCAATCCCGATTATTGTGTTTGCCGGGGAGCCGGGGGCGACAGTACCAATTTTGCCTCCCAGTGCGTCTATGCGGGCAGCGACGTTATGAACTATAGCTCCGCCTACGGATGGTTTTACATTTCTCCCAGCGACCGCTCCGCCTCCTGGGCGGGAGCGACCGGCCTGTATCACTTCCTCGTGTCCAACGACGGGGCCGGTCCCTACGGCTATTCCACTGACCGGCAGGGAGTGCTTGCAGGGGATCTGGTCCAGCTGGCCTTTGAAGGGCGCGACTTTGTCCACACCCTCTTTATCGTCATGATTCGCGGAAAACCCACGCTCGACCACATCCTGCTAGCCGCCCACACCGGCGACGCGGACTGCCGCCCTCTTTCCAGCTATTCGTTTACCGCCGTGCGTTTTGTCCACATCGAAGCGGTGCGCCGCCTGATGCCGGTGTAAGAAAGCGTCAGTCGAGAGGAACGGTACGGCAGCAAAGGCGACCCCAAAAAGAAAAAACAAAATCCCTCTTGACAAGGGAGTCGCTTGGGTGTATTCTGTAAGAAATTTATAGGTTCAATGCGATGAAGGGGACACGGGCAGGGCCATCTCTGTTTTCAGAGAGCCGCCGGTTGGTGCAAGGCGGTAACGTGTGGCAGCTGTTTATCACCCCCAAGCAGTCCGCCCAACCCACCGTCAGGCGTGAAGTAAGCGAGACCGGGTTCTTCCCGTTACAGGAGAGCGTATTATTGGATACGGCAAAGGTGGCCGGAGAGAGACCGGCAAGTAGAGTGGTAACGTGGAGTGTATTGAGCTTCATCTCTTCAGTGGAGATGGGGCTTTTTCTTTTGTAAAGAAGCGTTGAACCAATGCAATAAGGAGGTTTTCCAGATGGAAACACAGGTCAAGAAAATCGCAGAACGCCTCAAGGGCCTGCGGCAGATGATGGACATCACGCCGGAGGAAATGGCGCAGGTCACCGACGTAACTTTGGACGAATACCTGGCCAAGGAGAACGGGGAGCAGGATTTTTCCTTTACCTTCCTGTTCAAATGCGCCACCCGGTTCGGGATTGACATTTCCGCCATCGTCTCCGGTGAGGAGCCCCATTTGCAGGTGTACTCCATGGCGCGCAAAGGAGAGGGCATGCCCATCCGCCGCCGCCGGGAGTTCGACTACCAGCATCTGGCCTATCTCTTTAAGGACCGCCTGGCCGAACCCTTTGTGGTCAAGGCCAAGTATTCGAAGGAAGAGGAGGAGGGACCCATCCATCTGTCCTTCCACGAGGGCCAGGAGATGGACTATGTGCTCAAGGGCCAGTTGAAGGTGCAGGTAAACGGCCATGTGGAGGTCCTCAAGGAGGGCGACTGCATCTTCTACGACGCGAGCCATCACCACGGCATGGTGGCGGTCGGCGGGGAAGACTGCGAATTCCTGGCCTTTGTGATGAAAGGCAGAGAGGGAGCGGACACCCAGCCGGTGGAGGTAGTCGCCGAGCAGGAGAAGGCGGTTACGCCTGCGGCGCCCAAGGAGCTTCTTTACAAGCAGTTTGTGGACGAAACCCTCGATGAAAACGGCTACTTAAAGGACATCCGCTTCAAAATCCCGGAGAACTTCAACTTCGGCTTCGACGTGGTAGATGCGCTGGGTAAAAAATGCCCTCATAAGCGGGCCATGCTCTGGGTTTCCAACGACAAGCAGGAGCGGGACTTTACCTTTGGCGATATGGCTCGGTATTCCGCCAAGGCCGCCAATTACTTCCGTTCTCTGGGGATCAAGAAGGGCGATCGGGTTATGCTGGTGCTCAAACGGCATTACCAGTTCTGGTTCGCCATCGTAGGCCTGCATAAGCTGGGCGCCATCGCCATTCCCGCCACCAACCAGCTGGTCACCCATGATTTTTCCTACCGGTTCAACGCCGCCGGCGTCAAAGCGGTGGTGTGCACCAGCGACGGGGACGTGACCCATTATGTGGACGAGGCCCAGGCCGAATCCCCCACGCTGGAAATCAAGTGCGTGGTCAACGGCACGAGGGAGGGCTGGCTCAACTTTGACGAGGGCCTGGAAGGCAGCTCGGACGTGTTCGAGCGCCCTGCCGGCGAAGCCGCCACTCTTGCCACCGACCCCATGCTCATGTATTTTACCTCCGGCACCACCGGCTATCCGAAAATCGCCACCCACGCCTACACCTATGCCATCGGCCACATTGTCACCGCCCGCTGGTGGCACAACGTCAAGCCCGACGGGCTGCACTTTACCATCTCCGACACCGGCTGGGGCAAGGCGGTCTGGGGCAAGCTCTACGGCCAGTGGCTGTGCGAGGCGGCGGTCTTTACCTATGACTTTGACCGGTTCCATGCGGAGGATATTCTCCCCATGTTCGCCAAGTACCACATCACCACCTTCTGTGCGCCTCCCACCATGTACCGGTTCTTCATCAAGGAGGACCTGTCGAAGTACGATTTGAGTTCTTTGACCTATTGCACCATCGCGGGCGAGGCGCTCAACCCCGAGGTATACCAGCAGTGGCTGAACGCCACCGGTCTCAAGCTCATGGAGGGCTTCGGCCAGACGGAAACCACCCTCGCCATCGCAAACCTCATCGGCATGGAGCCCAAGCCCGGTTCTATGGGCAAGCCCAATCCCCAGTACCACATTGACCTAGTCACCGGCGACGGGTCTTTCGCCAAGCCCGGCGAGGTAGGGGAGATCGTGGTGCGCACCGACAAGGAAGTCCCCTGCGGGCTCTATAAGGGCTATTACCGGGACGAGGGCCTGACCAAGGCCGCCTGGCACGACGGGGCCTACCACACCGGAGACATGGCCTGGCGGGATGAGGACGGCTACTTCTGGTATGTGGGCCGCACCGACGACCTGATCAAATCCTCCGGCTACCGCATCGGCCCGTTCGAGATCGAAAGCGTCATCATGGAGCTGCCGTATGTGCTCGAGTGCGCCATCACCGGCGTGCCCGATCCCATCCGCGGCCAGGTGGTCAAGGCTACCATTGTGCTGACGAAGGGCAACGTGCCCTCGGAGGAGCTGAAAAAGGAAATCCAGACCTATGTCAAGGACCACACCGCGCCTTATAAGTACCCGCGGGTGGTGGAGTTCGTTGACGAGCTGCCTAAGACCATCAGCGGCAAGATCCGCCGGGTGGAGATCCGCGGCCAAAGTAAATAAGCAAAGGCTGGGCCAATGCCCGGCCTGACGGAAAGCCCGGCGGCGAACCCACCCCGGGTTGCCGCCCCGCCTGCTTGGGTTGGGGGGGCCGGCGGGCAACGGTGGAAGCCGGGTGGGGCCCTGATGATACGGAAGGAAAACGGGCTCGAACGCTTTGGAGGATGAAAAGGATGAATCGGGAAGAATGGGAAGAATACATGGCGCAAACCTATGGCGTGGATGGGGAGCACCCATGGGAGAGGTATCCTGCCAATGTGGTGTTTCGCCATCCGGGCAACCGCAAGTGGTTCGCGCTGCTGATGACGGTTTCCAAAGAAAAGCTGGGCCTTAGGGAGGAGGGAACGCTGGACATTGTAAACGTCAAATGCGATCCTCTTTTGATAGGGTCCCTGCGGGCGGAGCCCGGTGTCTATCCGGCGTACCACATGAACAAGGCCAACTGGGTCTCCATTTCGTTGGACGGCAGCGCAAAGGAAGAAATGGTCAAGATGGCGCTGGACGTCAGCTTTGACCGGACCGCGCCGAGAATAAAAAAACGAAAGGCATAGGAAAAAGGACGGCAATTCCAAATTGCCGTCCTTTTTTCGGCGTAAAAAGAACTGGGCCGCCGCGCCCGCATTTGGAGCACTTAGGGTTACAGGTATTGCTTGAGCCGCTCGATGCTGTCTTGCTCGAACTGGATCATGTCCCGGGCGATTTGCTGAATGGGTTCGTCCGCCTCGGGGTGCTTTTTGAGGGATTCGGTTTCTTCAATGATCCCCATGGTGCTGCCCTGGATCATCATTTCCGCGATATGGGAGGGCGACGCGTCTTTCATGGTGTTCATGCGCACGCCCGCGTAAGCCATCATCTTTTGCATGGGACCGTTTTCCTTGGGAACGTCGTCGTACTTGGTCATCAACTGCTGGGCCCGGTAACCGAAGGTGTTGTAGCCGTTCATCTGGGTCTGCAGGTCGCTTTTGATTTCCTGGGCGTTTACGGTTTTGAGAATGGTTTTGATGTTGTCCTCGCCCATCTTCGCGGTCTGGTAGAGAGTGTTTAAGAATTCGATATTGGTGTCCATTTGCTTCGCCGCCATTTCCCCGGCGAAAAGTGGTTTGTCCGCCCCGCTGCGCCGCCGGCGCGCAATGGGGCGGATGTAGTATGCGCGAAAAAGGCGGGAATATACACAAAGAAAAAAGATAGATAGGGAAACCCAAGCGCTTCCTTACATATTAAAGGTCCTCTTTTTCCTGCCCAAGAAAAGGAATATCCAAGGCTTCACAGATTTTAATCAAAACCTCAACAGAAGGGCTTTTCTTTCCTAATTCTATTTCGTTCATAAACGGCTGAGATATTCCAACCGCTCTTGCAAGCTGATTTTGGCTAAGACCCAACTGCTTACGCTTTTTTCTAATTATAAGTCTATAGTTCTCCATAATTTATCACCCAATAAGAGTATAAACGATTTAGAGCAATAATGTAATTTATAGCTTTTAGCTATTGCTTTTTGAATTGATAAACGATATAATAGCGTTAAGCGATAACCTGTTAATATATTTGCCTTCAAAAATGCTAGTTTTCATATATTATCACCCAACACAATGGAAATATGGCTATAAGAAGCAAAAAAGAAAGGTAGTTGCAAAAATATGTGGTGAGTGCGTGAATATAATTCACGCACTCACCACAGCTTCGCTTTCTGGCATGTGAATAAAATTCACATGCCGCTGTCGGTTTCCCGCCGCTGCTCCGCCTCCAGCAGGTCCAGCCGGTAGGCGTGGTATTCCAGCAGGACGAGCAGGGCCATGTCCTCGGGCTCCCGAATCCCATCGTCGATAAAGGCCCGGGAAAGCGGCCCAAGCGGGCCCAGCAGGGACGTGCGGATGCGCCTAAGCAGGCCCTTGTACTGCGCCTGTAAGGCGTTGGGGCTCATTTGCGCCAGCCGCTTGCGCTGTTTCTCGGGCAGCCAGCCGTCCAAAACCGGAAAGCAGCCGCAGATTGCGGTGTACAAATCCGTTGGCATGGGGCATCCTTCCTCTTTTTCCTGTTTTCCTTATCATCGCCCCAATTGCCACAAAAAACCAAGACGATTGCAATAACTAATGCAATCGTCTAGAGGAAAGCATTACCAGGTTGGTATAATTTTATTATCATCAGATAAGCGGGGGGAATCGAAATATGGTCAAGCTTCGGGTTCATGAACTCTTAGAAAAGGAAGGCAAAAGCAAATACTGGCTTTACAAGCAGCTCAACATGAGCTACCAGAGCTTTCGCCGGATGATCGACAATCAGGTTAAGTCCATCAGCAGGGAAAACATCGAGGCCCTCTGCCAGATCTTCCAGTGCACCCCGGCGGACATTTTTGAGTTCACCGATGAGGACATTGTGCCCCGCAAAGAAGAGCCTGGCGGGAAAGACGAAGAAAAGCGCCCGGGATGAAGCCGTCCCGGGCGCTTTTGTATTAATCTAAGAGCTGCTTCATATAAATGTGTGGGACGTGCCCGTCCATGTGCTCTTCGCCGCACACCGAAAAACCCAGCTTCTCGTAAAAGCCCTTCACCCGCACCTGGGCGTCCAGCTTGATTTCCTTTGCGCCCAGCGCCCGGCATTTTTCCATAAGCGCTTCCACCAGCGCCCGTCCTTCACCGGTTCCCCGCAGGGAGCGCGATACGCAGATACGCCCGATATAGAAAACGCCGCCACCTTCGTCGAGCACCCGGCCGGTGGCCGCCGGCGTCCCGTCCTTTCCATAGAAGACCACATGCCAGGCGGTCTTGTCCGCCTCGTCCACCTCCTGCTCCCGGGTGTAACCCTGTTCGTCGCAGAAGACCGCGAAGCGCACCGCCAGCGCGTCGGCAATGTCCCCGTTAGGGGCGATCCACTTCTTTTCCATCATCCTCCGCCTTACTTCGCCTTGCTGGCGGATTTCATCCGCAGCTCTTTCGACAAGATCGCCTTGCGCAGGCGGATGCTCTTGGGAGTGACCTCCACCAGTTCGTCGTCGTTGATAAACTCCAGCGACTGCTCCAAACTGAGGTTGGTGGGAGGGGTCAGCTTGAGCGCGTCGTCCGAGCCGGCGGCGCGCATGTTGGTCACGTGCTTTTTCTTGCACACGTTTACCACAATGTCCTCGTTCTTGGGGGACTCGCCCACGATCATCCCCTCGTACACCTCCACGCCCGGGCCGATGAACAGCGTACCCCGGTCCTGCGCATTAAACAGGCCGTAGCCGGTAGAGGTGCCCGATTCGTGAGCGATGAGGGAGCCCTGCATGCGGCGGGGGATTTCCCCTTTGAATCGCTCATACCCGTCGAAGATGTGGTTTAAAATGCCGTTTCCGTTGGTATCGGACAAAAACTGCTGCCGGTAGCCCATCAGGCCCCGGGAAGGGATGCGGAATTCCAGGTGGGTCACGCCGGTTTCCCGGGTGCCCATGTTGAGAAGCTCCGCCTTGCGCGAGCCCAGCTTTTCCATCACCGCGCCAACATAGTTTTCCGGCACCTCGATCATCAGCAGCTCCATGGGCTCGCACAGATGCCCGTCAATCTCCTTCATGATGACCTTCGGGGGCGACACCGCGAACTCGAAATTCTGCCGGCGCATGGTTTCGATGAGGATGGACAGGTGCAGCTCGCCGCGGCCGGAAACCTTGAAGGTGTCCGCCGAGTCGGTCTCCTCCACCCGCATGGAAACGTTGGTCTCCACCTCTTTAAAGAGCCGGTCGCGCAGGTTGCGGGAGGTGACGTATTTGCCCTCCCGCCCGGCAAAGGGAGAGTTGTTCACCAAAAAGTTCATCGAGACGGTGGGCTCGTCGATCTTTACAAAGGGCAGAGCCTCCGGGCAGTCGGGCGCGCAGAGGGTTTCGCCGATGTTGAGGGTAGGGATGCCCGCCACGCACACTAAGTCGCCCAGGCTCGCCTCCTCCACTTCCACCCGCTTTAACCCTTCGAACTGGTAAAGCCGGGTGATCTTGCAGGCCTGGGTGGTCCCGTCCTGCCGGCACAAAACCGCTGCCTGGCCGTATTTCGCCTTGCCCCGCTCCACGCGGCCCACCCCGATGCGGCCCACATAGTCGTCCGCCTCAATGGAGGAAAACAGGATCTGCAGCGGGCCGTCCGGGTCCCCCTCCGGGGCCGGGACGTGCTTGAGGATTTCTTCGAACAGCGGCACCATGTTCGTGCCCGGCACCGCCGGGTCTAAGGTGGCGTACCCGTCCCGCCCAGAGGCGTAGATCACCGGGAATTCCAGCTGGTCGTCGTCCGCTCCCAGCTCGATGAACAGGTCGAGTACCTCGTCCACCACTTCCAGAGGCCGTGCACCCGGCCGGTCGATCTTGTTGACTACCACTACCGGCTTCTTGCCCAACCCCAGCGCCTTTTTGAGCACGAACCGGGTCTGGGGCATACAGCCCTCGAAGGCGTCCACCAGCAACAAAACCCCGTCCACCATCATCAGGATGCGCTCCACCTCGCCGCCGAAATCGGCGTGGCCGGGGGTGTCCACAATATTGATTTTCACGTCGCCGTACTTGACGGCGGTGTTTTTACTTAAAATCGTAATGCCGCGCTCGCGTTCCAGGTCGCCGTTGTCCATCACGCGCTCCTGCACGGCTTCGTTTTCCCGGAAAATACCGCTCTGCTTGAGCAGCTGGTCCACCAGCGTGGTTTTTCCGTGGTCAACGTGGGCGATGATCGCCACGTTGCGAATGTCTTCCCGTTTTGCCATGTTCTTTGTTCCCTCCGTCGGTTTCCAAGACGCGTCCGGTTTTCCTCAAAGGGGCGCTGGGGCCGTATGGCTTCGCCCTGGGGACGCCGTTCTCTTTTTCTTGCCTTTAACTTATAAATTCTAGCACAATCCCCACCCGGTTACAATAGAAGGATTGAATAAATCCCGTCCCTTGCAAATCGGTCCTTTTCAGATATAATGTTGTTATACGCATAAATCCCGGCAACATGCAGGCGAAAAGACACATTGCGAAAGGAAACCGCATAGAATGAAAACATACCAGATTCATCTCATCCGTCACGGCGTCATCGACGGCAATTTAAAGGGCCAGTATATCGGCGTCACCGACCAGCCTCTGGCTCCCGAAGGGGTGCGCCAGCTTTTGGAGCTAAAGGAGCGCTATCAGTACCCCCAGGCCCAGCGGTATTTTTGCAGCCCTCTTCTGCGCTGCAAGCAGACCATGAAGGTGCTCTACCCGGAAGCGGATCCCACCCTGGTGCCCGGCTTCTCCGAATGCAGCTTCGGGGTGTTTGAAGGGAAGAGCGCCCAGGAACTGGAACAGGATCCCCGGTTTATTCAGTGGATGGAGGAAGGGGGAACCGGCGCGCCTCCTGAAGGGGAGAGCGGGGTGGACTTTCAGATCCGCTGCTGCAACGCCTTCATTGAGCTGGTGCAGGAGCTGATGAAAACCGGCACCACTTCTGCGGTGGTGGTGGCCCACGGAGGAACCATCATGTCCATCCTGGCGGCCTTCGGTCTTCCGCGGGCCAACTTTTTCGACTGGATGTGCCAAAACGGCCACGGCTACAGTTTACGGGTAACCCCCAGCCTGTGGATGAGCGGCCAGGTGGTGGAGGCCTATCAGATGCTTCCCTTGGGCTACGGTCTCCAGCGGACGGACGAGCAGAAGATCATTCTGGACGTGGCCAGAGAGGCGGCAGACCGGGCGTACGGCCGGCCGGAGGAACCAAAAGACGAAGCGCCGGAGAGAAAAGGGGACGAGCCGTAAAGAAGAGACTGTTTTCAACAGGCTGTTGAAATCTCTGTGAATATAATTCCGGAATGGAGGGGACATACCGTGAAAAGACAAAAACTGACCGGCTTGCTTCTTGCCTGCCTTTTGGTGCTGGGCGGATGCGTCCCTTCCTCTGCCCCGCCGGACCATGCGCCGTCCCCGCCGGCAGCTTCCTCTTCGGTGCCCTCCTCCTTGGCGCCGGAAAGCAAGATCTCCCTGTCCGAAACCTGGGGAGAAGCCGGCAGCGCTAAGACTCTGACCGGCAGCACCCTGGTGGTCAACCTTTTCCTGTCCGACGCGGAGAGTCAGTGGGACAGCCAGTCCCGCACCGACGCTATGGAGATGCTCGAAGAGGCCTTCGCCTTTTTGACCGAGGAAGCCGCCCGCTATGGGCAGGAAATTCGGCTGACGCAGACCGACAAGCTGGCCTCCTATTACCTGACCTTCGACCAGGCGGTGGAAGACAATCTGGAGTATTACCAGTGGACCGACCAGATGCTTCCCCAGAATGGGTTTGCGGATTTTGCCGCGTTGCTGGAGGACGCCGTCAAACAGGCCGGAGAAGCGTACGACAATGTGGCGGCCATTGTCCATCTCAATAAGCCGGGGCGCAGCTATGCGCTTCCTTTCCATAGAGGAAATGAGGAAAAGTACCAGGCCGAGCATTTGGTGATGTTCTTTAACGAGGACGCCTCCCATCCTTATTACATCTGCCCGGCGGCCTATGCCCACGAGCTTCTGCATCTGTTCGGCGCCAAAGACCTTTACGACCCGGACGGCCAGAACGCCGCCGTCAAGGAGCTTGCCCAGAGCGTATGTGAAGACGATATCATGCTCTCCATCTCCTCAAACCTGTACAGTCGCCGGGTGGAGGACTTTACCGCCCATTCGGTGGGGTGGCTTACCGAACTGCCGGAAGAGTTTGCGTCCCTTGCCCAGGTATTGAACCAGGAAGCCGAAAAGGGGGAGAGTCATGAAGATATGCAGAGCGCGGCCCTCCCAGGCGGAAGAACGAAGAAGATCTATGAAAAATCCGTATCGGTGCCGCGTCTTCACATGTTCGGATAAGAAAGCACCCGGGTGGGGGAACCCTTTTGCAGCCCGGGGGTTTTTTTGGTTTTAACACG
>CAMLYM010000085.1 GCA_946491705.1 uncultured Clostridia bacterium | reverse complement strand
AACAGCAAACTTATTCAATTTTCGAACCGGGTAAAACCCGCATGGTTACAAGGTTCCGGCTGGACGAAACGGACAACTCCCCGCAAAATTTCGAGTGCTGCACCTTCGACCACTCGGACAACTCTCCCGATGATCAAGGATATTGATGGAAAGGGAACACTACGGTATTCTAGCAGAGTATGAAGAAAAAGTCAAATAAATTCTGCGTTTCTCAAACACATATGTAGGGCAAAAGCTTTTGCAGGGTTTTCTCCCCAATGCCTTTGACCAGCGTCAGTTCATTCACCGAGCGAAAGGGGCCGTAAGTTTCCCGGTAAGCAATAATCGCTTGCGCTTTTACTTCTCCGATTCCAGGAAGGGTTTCCAGCTGTGCGGCAGTAGCAGTATTGATGTTGACAACGCTGGGAGTGGGTGCTGCAGGAGTGGTACTGGAGAAGGCACTGGGCTGGGAGGCGGCGGAGGAAACCGGGTCCGTCCGATTGGAGAAACTGTTGGTTAAAGTGGGTTCCTCCGAAGGAGAGGATGAAACGACATCGGAAGGAGAAGCCTCCGAGCTGCTTTCCGGCTCGAAACCGACGGCGGCGGACTGAGACGCCTCCTGAGAAGAATCATAGTTTTGGTAGACGACGCCGATCCCGGTTACTTTTGGGGCCAGCAGCGTGTTATATCCGATTATGACCGCAGCCAGAACGGAGGCAATTACAATCAAGTAAATCTCATGAGAAGATTTCGACTCCATCGTGTATTCCTCCCTCGGGAAACATTTTCTGGTGATATTATATCACGTTTTTCAAATTTATTTTATTGAGTGAAGATATATCACAACCGACCGGAGAGCAACTGAGAAATGTTGCGATTGACCAAAGAAAAAAGCTGTTATAATACAACGGGAGGGATGCAGAATGTGGGCGGTTTATGGCTTTTGTCCGCGCTTTTTGCGGCGCCGGCGATCCTGGCCAAAATCGGCATCGACGGGGTCAATTCCAATCTGGCCACAGCTATCCGCACCATCGTTATTTTGGTGATGGCATGGGGAATCGTTTTCTTTACGGGTTCTCATACCGGGATGAAGGATATCTCTCATCGCAGCATGCTGTTCTTAATTCTGTCCGGCGCGGCGACCGGGCTTTCCTGGCTTTGCTACTTTCGCGCCATCCAGCTGGGGGACGTATCCAAGGTGGTGCCCATCGACAAGCTCAGCGTGGTGTTTACCATTGTCATAGCTTTTGTCTTCCTGCACGAGCAGGTCGGTGTCAAGTCTATCCTGGGGATGATTTTGATCGGGATGGGAACCTTGGTCCTGGTTTTTATAAAGGAGAAAAGCCGCCTATTCATGATAGGCGGCTTTTTGTAGGACCAAGCTTCCGGCCGGTAAAGCATTTTATCGGTCACAGAAAGGAGCGAGAACCGCAAGGAGTTCCTCCATGGTAATGCTTTTTGGCAGGAATACCGGTTCGATCTGCGCACTGAACAGCCCCAGCTGTCCCTTCACGGGAACCGGGCGAATGGGGCGGATGGCTTCCAGCATCCAGGCATAGGAAGGGCGGGAGGGCATTTCGTCCATTCCAGCCGGGCCCAGATGCGCCTGGGCAAAGGGGAGGATGGAGGCAAGCGTGCACACGGCAAGGGCGTGCCCTGCAATACATCCCGGCTCCCGCCTGGCACTCGCGCAGATTAGAAGCTCGCCCCGGTAACGGGTCTGCCAGGTGCGGCATTCGATGGTTTTTCTTTTGCAAGCAATTTCCATCGCAAAGCGTGGATGAATGGAGATGGCTTTCATGACAGACCTTCCTTTCCTGGGCGGGGAAAACGAAAAGAATAGGACACCAGATGCGGCTGCGTTGGAAAAGCGGGGCTAGGTCTGCCGAAAGGGCGGACCCGTGAAGGCAAACGGGAAGCGTGTTTTACCGGGGGATTCCCGGGGGATGTTCGCCTGGTTTTGCCTGGATGATCCATATCTGAAGAAAAATGAGCTCCGGCGATAAGCCGGAGCTCATTATGAATAAGCGGAATCCTTAGATGACCCACAGGCGGATAACTGCATCAATGGAGCGGATGTTTTCGATGGCCTTGTCGCAAGCAGCCGCCGAAATGTCCAGGATGGTGTAGGCATAGTCCTTCTTGGACTTGCTGTGCATGTTCTCAATGTTGAAGCCGGCCTGGGAGATGGCGTCAGTCATGGGGCTGAGCACTTTGGGCAGATTGCGGTGGATGATGCAGATGCGGCAGCAGCCGGGGGTGCGGGGCATATCCACGTTGGGGAAATTGACCGAATTCTTAATGTTGCCGTTTTCCAGGAAGTCCTTCACCTGGCGGGCCGCCATATAAGCGCAGTTCTCTTCCGACTCGGGAGTGGAAGCGCCCAGATGGGGGATGGCGATGACCCCTTCCTTGCCGATAACCTTATCGCTGGGGAAGTCGGTCACATACGCCGCCACCTTCTTTTCCTCCAGCGCCTTCAGAACCGCATCCTCGTCCACCAGGCCGCCCCGGGCGAAGTTCAGAATGCGGACATCCTGCTTCATGGAAGCGATGGCTTCGGCATTGATGCAGTTCTTGGTGTCGGGCGTCAGCGGAACGTGCAGGGTGATATAATCGCAGTTCTGATAGATTTCGCTCAGGCTCTTGGCGTGGATGATTTCGCTGGAAAGGCCCCAGGCGGCGTCTACAGACAGGTAGGGATCGTAGCCGTAAACCTCCATCCCCAGGGAAACCGCGGCGTTTGCTACCAGCACGCCGATGGCGCCCAGGCCGATGACGCCCAGCCGCTTGTGGGAGATTTCCGGGCCCACAAAGGCGCTCTTGCCTTTTTCCACCAGCTTGCCGACTTCGTCGCCTTTGCCGGACAGGGTTTTGGCCCACTCGATGGCGGGAATCACTCGGCGGGAGGAAATGAGCATACCGGCGATGACCAGTTCTTTGACAGCGTTGGCATTGGCGCCGGGGGTGTTGAAAACCACGATGCCCGCTTCGGCACATTTGTCCACCGGAATGTTGTTGACGCCGGCGCCCGCGCGGGCGATGGCTTTTAAGCTGGCGGGCAGCTCCATGTCGTGCATGGAAGCAGAGCGGACCAGAATGGCATCCGGGTTTTCCACCGTGTCAGCAACGTGATAGTCGGCGCCCAAGACATTGAGGCCCGCGGGTGCGATTTTATTGAGGGTTTTGATTTGATACATAATTCGCGTCATCTCTTTCGCTTATTATTTGAAAGCCATGTACATTAGGCGTTGGCCGCTTCAAATTCCTTCATAAAGGCCACCAGCTTCTCCACGCCCTCGGTGGGCATGGCGTTATAGATAGAAGCGCGCATCCCGCCGACCGAGCGGTGGCCCTTGAGGTTCACAAACCCGGCGGCAGCCGCTTCCTTGACGAATTTTGCGTCCAGTTCCTCATTGCCGGTAACAAAGGGAACGTTCATCAAAGAACGGTCTTCCTTGACCACGGTGCCCTTGAAGAGCTTGGAGGAATCCAGGAAGTCGTAGAGAAGCTTCGCTTTGTTCCGATTGATTTCGGCCATCTTTTCTAAGCCGCCCACGTCGTCGCGTAGCCATTTGAGCACCAGGCCGAACACGTAGATGGCGTAGCAGGGCGGGGTGTTGAACATGGAGCCGTTGTCCGCATGGGTCTGGTAGTTGAACATGGTGGGCGTAATATCCCTGGCGTGCCCAATCAAGTCCTCCCGGATGATGACGATGGTAAGGCCGGCCGGACCGCAGTTTTTCTGAGCGCCTGCGTAAATGACGCCGAATTTGCTCACGTCCACGGGTTCAGACAAAATGCACGAGGACAGGTCCGCTACCAGCGGCACGTCGCCGGTTTCCGGCAGTGTTTGATACTTGGTGCCGTAAATGGTATTGTTCATGCAGATGTGGAAATAGTCCGCCTCTTTATCGAAGGTGGAGGGGTCGAGCTTCGGAATATAGGAAAAGGTCTTGTCGGCCGAGGACGCGACCACATTTACCTTGCCGTAACGGCCACCCTCCGCCGCCGCCTTCTTGGCCCACTGGCCGGTGATGACGTAATCGGCCTTGCCCGAACCGTTCATCAGGTTCAGCGGCACCATGGCGAACTGGGAGGAGGCGCCGCCCTGTAAAAACAGCACCTTATAATTGTCCGGAATCTGCATGATTTCACGCAGATCCGCCTCAGCGGTCTTGATAATGTTGTCGTAAACCTTGGAGCGGTGGGACATTTCCATCACCGACTGGCCGGACCCCTGATAATCGAGCATTTCACTGGCGGCGGTTTCCAGAACCTTCTCGGGAAGAATGGAAGGCCCTGCCGAAAAATTGTACACTCTGCTCATGGTGATTACCTCCATACTGATGTGTTCCGCGTCTTCGGATGGTTTCCAAAAATACCGCAGGAAAGGCGTCGCGGGCGCGAAACGATATTACTTATCATTTTATCGGTTTCGGCATCTTTCGTCAATCCATTTTCCAATGTTTTTGAACCTATTGTCACAAAAATAACAAAGATGTAGGATTTGCCTATGATTTTTGAGAAAGAAAATTGGAATTTGTGTGAAAGGCGGGAATAGGGTTTGCATAAAGCTGGGAGTAATGGTATAATGAATACACTTATATGGGAACTGGATGGCAATATTTGTGCGGTATGCTGCCGCTGGTCGGCATAAGAACCCGGCGACCGATTTTGTCCAAGGCAACTGAAATGGGAGGAAGCTGTATGAACGTTCGCGATATTATGGAAATCCTGGAGGCCGACATTATTTGGGCCAGCGAGACGGGGCTTGACGCCGAGGTGCACACCGCCTGCGGCAGCGATATGATGAGCGACGTGCTGGCCTTTGTCAAGGACCAGTCGGTGCTGCTGACGGGGCTGGTCAACCCACAGGTGGTACGCACGGCGGACATGATGGAGATGCACTGTATTGTATTTGTACGCGGCAAAGTGCCGGACGATTCCATTATCGAACTTGCCAAGGAGCGGGACATCGTACTGCTCAAAACGCGGTTTCGCATGTTCACCGCCTGCGGCCGTCTCTACCAGAGGGGGCTGAGGGGAGGCTGCGAAAAGGAATGAGCCAAGCGTTACACCTGCATTATGATGTTCCAGGGGACGACTTTACCCGGGCAGGGGAGGCGTCCGGCGCAGTCAAGCGCAAATTAAAACAAATGGGCTTCAATCCGTCCGCCATCCGGCGGGTGGCCATCGCCATGTACGAAGGGGAGATCAACATGGTCATCCACGCGGGCGGCGGCGAGGCGGACGTGGAAATCGTGCCGGAAAAAATCAGCATTGTGCTCACCGACCATGGCCCGGGCATCCCGGACGTGGAGCTTGCTATGAAGGAAGGGTGGTCCACCGCCCCCGACCATGTACGTTCTTTAGGGTTCGGCGCGGGCATGGGTCTGCCCAATATCAAGAAATACACCGACGAAATGCGCATTGAAACCGAAATCGGCAAAGGGACGAAGGTGTTTATGGTGATCCTCGTCCAGTAAGCGGGGCCTTTTCCAGAGAAACGAGGTGATTCCGATGGATCGATTTTTTCATTCGGTGACATTGGATAAAGAGAAATGCAAGGGCTGTACCAACTGCATCAAGCGCTGTCCCACCGAAGCCATCCGGGTGCGAAACGGAAAGGCGGTCATCACCCCCGAACGGTGCATCGACTGCTCGGTGTGCATCCGGGTGTGTCCTTACCATGCGAAAAAGGCAAAGTCCGACCCCATGGACATCATCAAAGCATACAAGTATAAAATCGCCTTGCCCGCCCCGGCGCTATACGGGCAGTTTAACAATCTGGACATCATTGACATTGTGCTCACCGGGCTTAAGCGGGTGGGCTTTGACGAGGTGTTCGAGGTGTCCAGAGGGGCGGAAATGGTGTCCGACGCCACCCGCCGGCTGATGGCACAGGGGACGCTCCTAAAGCCGGTCATCAGTTCGGCGTGTCCTGCCATCGTGCGCCTGATCCGGGTGCGGTTCCCGGATTTGTGCGCCCATGTGCTGCCGCTGCGGGCGCCCATGGAGACGGCGGCGCGCTTAGCCCGCAAGGAAGCCATGGAGAAAACCGGCCTTCCTTCGGAAGACATCGGGATTTTTTTCATCACCCCCTGCGCGGCCAAGGTGACCGACATCAAGGTGCCTATCGGCATCGAGGCGTCGTCGGTGGACGGGGCCGTCGCCATCAGCGAGATTTACCCGCAGCTGGTGGGCTGCATGAACAAGGTGGAGGAGCCGGAGGCCATTTCCAACTCCGGCATCATCGGGGTCAGCTGGGCCGGCATCGGCGGCGAGGCGGCGGCCTTGTTAAACGAAAAGCATCTGGCCGCCGACGGTATTGAAAACGTCATCAAGGTGTTGGAGGACCTGGAGGACGAACGCTTAAGCGAGCTGGATTTCATCGAGCTCAACGCCTGCCCAGGCGGCTGCGTGGGCGGTATATTCACGGTGGAAAACCCTTACGTGGCCCAGGCGCGCATCCAGCGGCTGCGCAAATACCTGCCGGTGTCCTGCAACCATCTGCCGGGAAAGCAGGTGCCCGCGGAGATGAAGTGGACCGGCGAGCTGGAGTTTGCGCCGGTTCTCAACCTGGCGGACAACATCGAGGAAGCCATGAAGCGCATGAGCATGGTGGAGGAGATCACCGACCGGCTGCCGGGGCTTGACTGCGGTTCCTGTGGGGCGCCCTCCTGCCGGGCGCTGGCGGAGGACATTGTGCTGGGAGAGGCGAAGGAAAGCGACTGCATCTTTAAAATGCGGGAAAAAATCCAGCGCATCGCCGACCAGCTGATTGAAATGGAAGGCTATTTGCCAAAAAACCGGGAGCCGGGCGGAGAGGAGAACGAACCATGACGGTGGCGCAGATGACAACGGTTTTGAATTTGAAGGTGCTGGCAGGAAGGCAGAGCATGGAGCGCCTGGTGGCGGGCGGCTACTGCGGCGATTTGCTCAGCTGGGTAATGGGCCGGGCCAAGGCGGACGACGTGTGGATCACGGTGATGGGAAACTTAAACGCCATCGCGGTGGCGGTGCTGGCCGACGTGTCGTGCATCCTGCTGTCGGAAAACGCGGCCCTGGACGAGGACGCCCGGCAAAAGGCCGAGGAGGAAGGGGTGACGGTGCTGCAAAGCGACCGGTCCACTTATGATCTGGCGGTAGCCATCGGAAAGCTGCTTTCATGAACGCGAAATACGATTTTCACATTCACTCGGTTCTTTCCCCCTGCGGCGACGAGGACATGACGCCCAATAACCTGGTGAACATGGCGGCCTTGCAGGGATACGATGTGATCGCTCTGACAGACCACAATTCCTGCCTTAACTGCGAGGCGGCCATGAAGGTGGGAGAGCGGGCGGGAGTCCTGGTGATCCCGGGGATGGAACTGCAGACGGCGGAGGACGTGCATATGGTCTGCCTGCTGCCCGACCTGGAACGTGCCCTTGCCCTGTCAAAGCTGGTGCGCGAGGCCATGCCGCCTATTCGAAACCGCCCGGAGGTGTTCGGCCCTCAGCGGATATTAAATGAAAACGACGAGCAGGTGGGAGAGGAGGAGATCCTCCTGGTCAACTCCTGCCGGTACTCCATTCTCGAGGCGGTCCGGCTTGTGCGGGACCTGGGCGGCGCCTGCTTCCCGGCCCATATAGACAGGCAGAGCTTCAGTATCCTGTCTTCCTTGGGGGAAATCCCGCCGGAGGCCAGGTTTACGGCGGCGGAGGTGAGCGCCGGGGGAGATGCGCCTGCTCTTTGGAAGGCCCATCCGATTCTGGAAGGTATGCACATGCTGCGGGATTCAGACGCCCATTATCTCGAACAGATGCCGGAGGCGAAACCGGCTCTGCCGGTCTCCCGATTGACGGCGGGGGAAATCATTGCTATAATCAATCAAAAGCCCCAGCGCTAGCATCCAGGTAAGAACGCGTTCTTACCTGGATTTTTCTAAGCGCCTGGGAAGAGCGGCCGGGGGAAAAGCGCATCGCCGATTTCCGGCCCGGATGCAGACATGTACCGGCTTTTGGGGAAAAGGTACAACGGTGCTTTGTTTTTCATGGACGTTTGTGATCCCTAAGAGGCTGGGATTGCCGCGGGGATGGGGCATAAGATGGCACGAAAGGCTTACAGGAGCTCGGTAAGACCAGCCGGTTCAAGCGAGGCGGGCGCGGCAATTGTGTAAGAACGGATAAAGGCCGGCGCTTTGCGCCCCTGGAAGCCGGTATCCCATTGAAACGGAGGAAAACGGATTCATGCAGACCTTGGAACTCTGGTGGGACGCACTCGGCGGCGTACTGCCGCTTCTTTTCTTTTTCCTGTTGCTGGGAGTACTGGCGGTGATCCTGCTGGTTTCCCTGCCGCCGGTTTTCCGCCGCCGGCGAGAACGAAGGCAGGAAGAGGAGGAGGCTTACGACCTTGGGCTTCGCACTCTGCCATACGAGGTGAACCGGGATTTTCTCACCCCGGCCGAGCGGAGGTTTTTCCTGGCGCTTCAAACCTATATTGACGGCAGGCTTGCCCTGTTTGCCAAGGTAAATCTGCGGGACGTATTCAAGGTGAGCCGGTCGGCCGGCCAGGAGACGTTGAGCTACTTTAACCGCATCAACCGCAAGCATGTGGATTTTCTCCTGTGTGACCGCAAGACCTTTCTCCCCTTATGCGGCGTGGAGCTGGACGACAGCACCCATCAGCGGGCCGAGCGCAAAGAGCGGGATAAGCTGGTGGACCGGGTGTATGACAACGCGGGACTTCCTTTGTGGCACGCGGCCATCGAGAAGGAATACACGTATGCGTATTTTGAAGAGGCCCTGGGCTTTCTGTTTGAAGATGAGGAAGGGGAAGACGGCGAATGAGAGGAAAACGAAAACTGCCTCCCATCGGTATGCGGATCATCAAGTCGGCGGTGGCGGTCTTTTTGTGCTTCGGGGTCTATCTGCTGCGGGGGCAGGGAATGCCCTTTTATTCGGCCATCGCGGCGGTGCTGTGTATGCAGCCCTATGTGTCAAACAGCATCAAGGTGGCTCTCAACCGGACGGTAGGCACCTTGATCGGCGGCATATTCGGCATGGTGGTGCTGCTTTTCGAGCAAAGCTGCCTGCCGCGCGACCTGCCGGTTTTGCAGTATACGGTGATTTCCCTGGTCATCATCCCGCTGATTTATGTGACGCTGCTGGTCAAAAAGTCCACCGCCTCCTACATCACCTGCGTGGTCTTCATGAGCATCACCGTTTCCCACGGGGCGGACGTGAACCCTTACCTGTTTGCGGTGGACCGTATGGTGGATACCCTCATCGGCATCGCCGTGTCATTGGGGGTAAACGCCTTTCACCTGCCTAGGCGGCGGGACAAGGAGGTACTGCTGGTGGCGGAGGACGCGGCTTTGTTAAAAGACGGGGCGCTGCCCTCTTACTGCAAAGTAAAGCTCAACCAGCTGCTGGGACGGGGAGCAGGCGTCACTCTGTCCACATCCCGCACGCCTGCATCTCTTTTGCAAGCAAGTGCAGGGTTGGAGCTGACGCTGCCGGTCATCGTCCTGTCCGGTGCGGCGCTGTACGACGGGAAAACGAAAACCTATGCCCATCTGACCCCTCTCGACCAGGATGCGGCCGAAAAGGTCCTCTCCGTTCTTGACGAGCATGGGCGGACCCCCTTTGTTTACACGGTGATTCATGAGGTGCTGCACATTTTTCATGGGGATTTTACTGCCGCCGAGGAAGAGGACTTCTATCATTCCCAGCGCATTCTTCCCCATCAAAGCAGCGTATATGGGTCCCCTCCGGAAGACGCGCCGCCCTTATGCATGGTGACCTTGGACACCAGGGAAAACACAGCCCGGCTGCGCAGGCGGCTTCAGGAGGCGGAGCTTGCACAAAAGATCCGTGTTTTTGTGCGCCCCGCCCCGGCCCACGAAGGCCTTTGCTTCCTCACTGTGCTGCACGCACAGGCGACGGTGGAAAACGCGGCCGAATGGCTGTGTGAACAAAAGGGGCTGCGGTGGATTTGGCAGGCCGCATGGGACGGGGAGCGCATCTGCGTGACGGAGAAGGGAGAACCCAGCCGGTTCCCCGCAAAGCCCGAGGAAGCGGTGCGGCTGATGGAAAAGCGGTTTCATCAGCCAAGAAAGGAGAAGCCGGCTGAATAAGCCCGGCGGCAAGGGAAGGCACGCGGAAAAGGCCGCTGTGGTTTGCCCTGTCCGCTTTCTTTGTATCAAAAAGGACCGGGGGCGGGTTTGGTTGGGCCCGGGGCCGTGCGGAGTTTTTTTTTGTTTTTTTTTTAAGGTGGGGCCCCCCCTTTTATAGGTTGGGGGGGTTTTTCCCGGGCCCCGTAACACCCCTTTTTTTTCTGTTTTTTTAAAGATTTTTCCTGACAAAAACATGCCGTTCTG
>CAMLYM010000084.1 GCA_946491705.1 uncultured Clostridia bacterium | reverse complement strand
GCTGCTCCTAAGACGCTGTAAGTAAAGGAAGGGAGGACTGCACGTGCAGTCCTCCCTTCCTTTACTTATTTACCAGTTCCTTCACACCCATCAAATAGGGCAGCGCCTCCTCCTGCGGCATGGGTTTTGCGTACAAAAAGCCTTGGATCAGCTCGATCCCGCACCGCTGTGCAAACGCCGCCTGTTCCCCGGTCTCCACCCCTTCGGCAATCATCCGGATGCCCGCTTGTCCAAAAGTGCGCGACACCGCTTCCACCAAAGTGGCGCACCGGTCGTTGTTGAGGGAAGACCAGATCAAGCTGCGGTCGATCTTGACCATGTCCACCGGCAGATGCATGACATACGACAGATTGGAGTAGCCGGTGCCGAAATCGTCCAGCGCGAACTGCACGCCCTTTTTCGCCAGCTTCTCCATCACCGACAGCACCGCCTCATAGTTGGAGGCCACCACGCTTTCGGTGATCTCCAGCTTTATGAAGCGCGCCGGGATCTGGTAATAATCCAAGATCTCGGCAATATGGTCGGCCAGGTCCCTTTGCATAAACTGCAGCACCGAAAGGTTCACCGATACGCCTTCCAGCTTGGCCCCTTCGTCCAGAAGCCGGCGTACAAACTTGCATACCTTGGCAAGGACCAAATAGGTCATCTGCACAATCAGACCGGTTTCCTCTGCTATGGGGATGAACTCGTCCGGGTAAATGGGGCCCAGCGGGGTGTCCGGCAGACGAAGAAGCGCTTCCGCCACGGGGAAACCGCCGTCTTTGCAGCGGTAAATCGGCTGGTAATAAACCTCAAAGCCCTGGTTGAGCAATTCCTCCTTGAGAATCTCGGTGACCGCATGCTTGCGCTTCATCCGTGCCACCATCCGGTCGTCGCATACCACTACCCGGCCGGTGCTGCCTTCCTTTGCCTCGGCCACCGCGCATTCCAGAGCGCTGACCAGTTCCTCCACCGACAGCTTCAGCTGCCAGGCCCTGGCCACTCCGATTCCCGCGTACACCATACAGCCTGAGCCGAATACGTCCCAGGGCTGGGAAAACTGCTTGCGCATCCGGCGGATGCGTTTGTCCGCGTCTGTCTCGCTTTCCATCAGCACGGCAAATTCGTCGCCGCCGCAGCGGTACACCCGGTCGGGAGCCGCCTCTTTGGACAGGAATGAGGCAATCTGGCTGAGCACCCGGTCGCCGCTTTTCTGACCGAAGGTGTCGTTGATGAACTTAAAGTCCATCAGCGACACCACCACAACGGTGATGGGATGCTTTTGCCGCAGGCGCAGCTCCAGCATGGCGGTATAGGCCTGCCGGTTAGAAAGGCCGGTGAGCGGGTCTACGGTTATGCGCTTATTCTGCAGATAAAGATAGATGACCAGCAGGGCGCACGCCGCGGCCGAGCCGGACAAAATGTATTGCGGTACAACCTGCTGCACCACTATGACCACGGCTGCCACCAGGGGAAATGCGTAGAGAATGCGGCGGATGGACGGATCAATATGCTTCCTGCGCAGGGCAGTGATCAGAAGACAGCCGACGCAATAGGCGTAAAAGACCACATAGGGCAGAATCTGAAGCGGGCCGCGCTGGTAACCGTTTTGCACATCGTAGGAGAACAGCCAGTTGGTCGCCGGGTCGGCCAGGGCAAGGCCCATATAAACGGCATAGGGAATGGTGCTGATGAGGTAAACACGGCGGATGCGGGCGCTGTGCTCATAGACATAGGCGACCGTATAATAAAAATAGGTCAGGGCCATGGCGGGAGTAGCTACAAAATAAAGGGTATTGACCACATCGGTGAGTATCACCGGTACGGCAGACCCCGCCGCAATCAAACAAACGGAAGCGATATTCAGACCGATGGAAAGGAAGGTGGTAAACAAACAAAGCTGGAACACCCGGTTTTTCAGGGTTGGGAGCATGTTGCCTTCCCGGGAATAAATGAGAATAATTCCCACAATGACAAAGGCGACCATTTCCGCTTCCACATGCCATGACATGGGGCCCACTTCCCTTCCGCAATTCTTTTACACGTGGAGCACTATACCACACTTTAAAAGAACACCGCAATAAAAAGATTGCCTTTTGCCTGTAATTCCGGCAAAAGACAATCTTTTTGTTATCCATTAAGAAAATGGCGGACCAGCGCTGCTCATTTCTTTACAGAGGCCATCTCCAGCTATGCGGGAAAATAGCCCGCCGAAACGCCAGGCGCTTTGAGAATAAATTCCCGGTCCAGGTGGAGTAACAGGGAACGTTTCCCCGGGCAAGGACCTCTTCAGGTTCATGACCAGGAAGCGCCCCAGCCCATTTTCCCTGCTTTGCACACGCATGTCCACTCCAATCTGCCAAAGCCGGGCGCTGTCCATCATCGCCGCGGTTACTCCCGCCGCCTCTCTCTCGAACCCAGCCAGGGTAAGCGCCGCACATTCCCGGGCAAACGCGTGGGGAAAACGGCGGGTTTTGCGAAGCGCGGCGGTTTCCCCATGCGTCAGGAAGCGAGGCGCAATTCCCTCCGGGATGGGACACCCGGCAGAAAAAGCCCGGCAGGCCGCCGCGGCTGGCTTTTGCAAGTGCCCCGTCGAGCCGGGCCATGGCTGGAAAATCAAACAAGCGGCTTCCCTCGATTCCTGCAAAAAGCGGGCGGTAAGAAAATAACCTTGAAGGATGGACGGCCGCCACCGCGCCTTTCCCGAAGCAGGCCACGCAAAGTTCAGGGGCGCATTCAGGGCATTCCCGCGCACCCGGCAGGGCGCGAAAGGAACGACGGTATTCTCCGTGCGGTCAAACGCGGCCGGAGAGCATCCCAAATCCAGCGCAAGCGGTTGCTTTGCCAGAACGATCCGCTCTTTCTCTGCGGACATGGTGCGCCTGTGTTTCTCTCTAAGGAAGACGGCGGAAAAGTTCCTCCGTGTACGCCCGAAAGGCGCTGGGAAGGGCGATTTCCTTTGAAAGCTGCTCTTTGGTCACCCAGGTAAGCCCGTTTGCCGTCCGTTCTTCCTTAACATATGCGGCGTAGCCGGTCATATGCCATTCGATGTGAGAGAAGATGTGCTTGGCGTCAAAAAGCGGCTCCGCCCGGACTCCGGAGAAGCCCCATTCCTCCAGCTGCTCCTCCACCTCCACCGGCGCGAGCCTGCCTTCCACATTGGGAAGTTCCCAAAGTCCGGCAAGCAGCCCCTTCTTCCCTCTTTGGCGCACGGCGGCCTTTCCCTGGCACAAAAGGAGCAGCACGGTGCGTTCCTCCTCCCTCCTGGGCTTTTTCTTTGCCTTGACCGGCAGCTCCATCACCCTTCCTTCCCGGTGCGCTTTGCAGCAGCCCTGCACCGGGCACCGCTCGCACAAAGCGACGCCGTTTGGCAGGCAGACGGTGGCGCCCAGTTCCATAAGCGCTTGGTTAAAATCGCCGGGCCGGTCTTTCGGGAGGACGGCGGTTAAGGAACGCTCCACCGTTTTTTTGACAATGGGTTTGAGAATGTCCTCCTCACTTGCAAGGAGGCGGGATACCACCCGCAGCACGTTTCCGTCCACCGCGGGCACAGGCAGGCCATAGGCGATGGAGGCCACGGCGCCGGCCGTGTAGGAACCGATGCCGGGCAGGGTGAGCAGCGCGTCAAAAGACGCGGGCAACGCGCCGCCGTAATGTTCCATCAAAACGCCCGCCGCTTTTTTCAAATTGCGCGCCCGGCTGTAATACCCCAGACCCTCCCACAGCTTCATAAGCTGGTCGTCCGTAACCTGAGCCAAATCGCATACATCGGGCAGCGCGGATACAAACCGCTCGAAATAGGGCTTTACCGCCTCCACCCGGGTCTGCTGGAGCATGATTTCCGAAATCCATACCCGGTAAGGGGCAGGCTCTTCCCGCCAGGGAAGAATCCGGGAGCTGCGGTCGTACCAGGAAAGCAGAGGAGCGACGATCCCGGAAAGCGCCTCGCTTTGCGCGAGGATCTTTCCTTCGTCCAACATTTGCTTCATTCGCGTTCCTCCTTGCTGCAAAGGTCCTCGGCACGGTTAAGCAGTTTTCGAAAAACAGCCCGCATGTGCGCCTCCCGGCAACACTCGTCCAGCTTTTCCACCGGCGTCCAGCACAAGCCGCCGGTTTCCGCCGAATTCGCATGAAGAGGCTGTTCTTCCCCGGCGAGCAAAACAAAGGAGGCGCTCAGGTGGGTGTGGGCCGGAACCAAGCAGCCGCCTTTTCGGTTTTCCGAGACCGGCAGCAGGTCCAGGGACAGGATCTCCCTGCTAAGCGGCACAGCGTCTGAAAGTCCGGTCTCCTCCTTCGCTTCCCGGACGGCGGCTTCCAGCAGGTCTTCATCCCCGTCCGCGTGGCCGCCCGGATAGGTCCAGGACTGAAACTGCCTGTGAAAGATAAGCAACGTTTTGGTCCGTCCGGGGTTGAGAATGAGGGCGGAGCTGGTAAAATGGGCCGGTGCGGACCGGTACAAAAGGGCGTCCCCCTGTTCTCTGATTTTCTGGAGAATCTCCGCTTTCGCCCGTTCTTCCTCCCGGGTTGAGGGGATAAATGCCTTTATCTGATTGATGTAGTTCATTAGGATGCCTCCTATTAAAAAGCCGGGACGGCCCGACGCGTCCCGGCTTTTTCTTATTTGTCCGGTTTCTCCGCTTCCTCATCCTTGTCCTGCCGTTCCACGATATAAGGCGGGCGGTTTCGGGTGGCGTCGAACATTCGCCACATATACTCGCCTAAAATCCCAATGGAAAGCATGATGATGCCGAAGCTCAGCAGCACCAGGGCCGCCACTGTAGTAAACCCGTCCACCGTGATCTTTCCCACCAGCTTTTGGATCAGCAGCACCACCAGCCAGACAAACGAGCCCAGGAAGGAGACGATCCCCACTCCGGAAATAAACCGGATAGGAAAATAAGAAAAGCCCAGAAAGGAATCGAGGGCCATTTTGATCTTTTTAGAAAGGGTCCATCTGGACTTGCCGATTTGCCGCTTGGGACGGATGTATTCAATGACCTCCATAGGAAAGCCGCACCAGAGGATTTGCTCGGTCAGCGGCGTGTTTTTCTCCTGCATGGACACGAGCACGTCGATCACCGGACGGGCGATCAAGTAACTGTCAAACCCGCCTTTGGGCATATTCTTGAGCGCGAACTTGCGCATCAGAAAGCAATAGGTATTGGATAAGAAGGTTTGCAGCGCCGGCTCGTCCCGGCCCTTGCGCGCGGCGATGACCACCGGAGCGCCGGCTCGGTATTTTTCGAGCATTTCCAGAATCATTTCGCTGGGTTCCTGCAAATCGGCGGACTTGCGCACCGCACAGGTTCCCGTGCAAGCGGTCAGCCCTGCCAGCGTGGCCTCATGCTCGCCGAAATTACGCGCCAGCTTTACAAGGCGGATCTTCGGGTCGATTTTCTTTAAGTTGCACATCACCTGGTAAGACCGGTCCTTCGACCCGTCATCTACCAGCACCAGCTCATAATCCCAGCCGTGCGGAAGCTTTTCGAGGACCTTTTCCTTTACATCCGCGTAAAGGGGAAGCAAATTGTCCTCACTAAAGTAAACCGGCACCACAATGGAAAGCTTGTCCATAAAAATGCGTCAGATCCTTTCCGGGCTTTTCGTCGTCACTCTTAACAAACGCCTTTAAATTATAGCATGGCGCTGCAAAAAAGCAAGGAAGGGGAAGAAATCCGGTTATGTCCGAAACGACAGGAAAATCAGGCTCTTTCTGCATGAGTGCTTTGGTTTTTGCCCACTCTCATTCTTGTAACAAATCAATAAAGTTATGCCGGCGTCGATTGAGATTTTACGGATGTGGTGCTATACTAGCCGTTAAAAGAAGTAAAGTGGATTTTCCAATAAAATGGAATACTCCTCTTGATGAAGAACTTGGAGCGTTTGCAATGAGAACAGTGAAAAAAGAATATCTCCTGACGTCTGGTATTCTTGTGCTTTTGTTCGGCTTTTATGTGGTCTGGGCGGTTACACAGCCTTATAACTCGGCGCCGGATGAATACATGCGCTACCAGATTCCCGAATTTATCTATCAGCATGGGGCGCTTCCCCATGGCGGAGACCCTTCCATCCGCAATCCTATATGGGGCATTTCTTACGGGTTTACCCCCATTTTGTCCTACATCATCAGCGCCGGGTTTATGAAGGTGACCAGCCTTTTCACCACCGACCCGTTCGCCCTTCTCATGTCCGCCCGTATGGTCAGCATCCTCTGCTGCGTGGGCGTCGCGTTTTTCTGCATTCTGATTGGGAAAAAGCTCTTCAAAGGCGGGTATCGCTATCTGTTTGTGCTGCTGGTGGCGCTGCTGCCCCAGTTTGTCTTCATTTCTTCCTATGTCAACAACGACGCGCTGGCCATGTTCTCCTCCGCAATGATTGTTTATGCGTGGATTTTGGGCCTTCAAAAGCGGTGGGACGTAAAAAGCTGTCTGCTGCTTGCCGTCGCAATCGCCGTGTGTTCCCTGTCTTATTACAATGCCTACGGCTTTATTTTGTGCAGTGTTCTGCTTTTTGCAGCTTCCTTCTTTTTCTTTGAAAACAAGCGGTACGATTACAAGTCCATGCTCAAATACGGCGTTTTCATCGTGGCTGTGGTTCTTCTCCTGGTGGGATGGTGGTTTATCCGCAACGCCGTTCTTTATAACGGCGACTTTCTCGGCATGCGCACGTCGGACGAATACGCGCAGATGTATGCAAGGGAGGACTTAAAGCCCTCCAACCGGGTTACCCCCCAAGCGCAGGGCGTATCCATTGCGTATATGCTCTTTGATATGCTTTGGCTGAAAACCTCCTATCGAAGCTTTATCGGCTTTTTCGGATATATGAGCTACCCGCTGCCCACATGGATGTATCTGCTTTACACAGCTCTCTTTTTTGCCGGGTTTCTCGGTGTGGCCGTCAAGGTGGTCAACGCTTTGTCCCGCATTCGTGGGCGCAGCCGCGAGGAATGGAAAAAGGCGCTTTTCTTCGGGACGATGGTGCTTGCCTTGTGCATACCGGTACTGCTAAGCCTGTATTACTCCTATTGCAGCGACTTCCAGCCCCAGGGGCGCTATCTTCTCCCCATGCTCATCCCGTTTATGTTCCTGGTAACGCTGGGGCTTAAAACGCTGATCGAACGGCTGTTTGTCAGCAAAAAATTCCAAGTCTTTTTGCAGGCCTGCATCGGGGCGGGCGTGGTTGCGTTGAGCGTGCTTTCCTATGCGCTGGTACTCTATCCCGCTTATGTGAAATAATTAAAAATTAAAAAGGAGGGGCGAAAGATCCCCTATGATTGATTTTAATATTCCTCCTTTTATCGGCAACGAAGCCGTTTATATTGAACAGGCCATCGCCCAGCATAAAATCTGCGGCGACGGGGAGTTTACGAAAAAGTGCACCGCATGGCTTATGGACCGGTTTTCGGTTCCCAACGCCCTGCTGACCACTTCCTGCACCCATGCGCTGGAAATGGCGGCGCTGCTGTGCGGCATCGAAGAGGGGGACGAGGTCATCCTGCCCTCCTACACCTTTGTCTCCACGGCGGACGCCTTTGTGCTGCGGGGGGCAAAGCTGGTGTTTGTGGACATCCGGCCGGACACCATGAATTTGGATGAAACCCTTCTGGAAGGGGCAATCACTCCCCGCACCAAGGCCATCGTGCCGGTACATTACGCAGGGGTCGCCTGCGAGATGGACACGATTCTTTCGATTGCAAAGAAGCATAATCTGCGGGTGGTGGAGGACGCAGCCCAAGGGGTAATGGCCTTCTACAAGGGAAAAGCGCTGGGGACCATCGGCGACTTCGGCTGCTACAGCTTTCACGAAACCAAAAACTACAGCATGGGCGAAGGCGGAGCGCTTTTGTTCCACGACCCCGACTACAAGGAAAAGGCGGAAATCATCCGGGAAAAAGGGACCAACCGCAGCAAGTTCTTCCGCGGCCAGGTGGACAAGTACACCTGGGTGGACTTTGGTTCCTCCTATCTGCCAAGCGAATTAAACGCCGCCTATCTATGGGCCCAATTACTGGCGGCCGACCTCATCAACGAGGACCGGCTGCGTTCCTGGAACTATTACCATGAGGCTCTGCGCCCGCTGCGGGATGAGGGATTGATTGAACAGCCGGTGATTCCCGAGGGCTGCGTACACAACGCCCATATGTACTATATAAAATGCAAGGATTTGGACGAGCGCACCCGGTTCATCACCTACATGAAGAGCCGGGGCATTCAGTGCGTGTTTCATTACATTCCGCTGCATTCCTCCCCTGCCGGCAAACGGTTCGGCCGCTTTTACGGAGAGGACCGGTATACCACCAGGGAAAGCGAGCGGCTGGTACGTCTGCCTATGTATTACCAACTCGCGGAGGAATCGCTCGCTTCTATTGTCGAGGCCGTCCGGGACTTTTATCAGGGCCCCTCTTTGTAACGCAATGAAACAAAGGAATGGATTATAGATGGACAGAAAACGAATCGCGGTCATCGGCGCCAATTCCTTTCAGGACCCGCTGATCCGCAAGGCAAAGGAAATGGGGTTTGAAACCCATGTGTTCGCCTGGAAGGAAGGCGCGGTGGGGGCCGAGACGGCGGATTTTTTTTATCCGGTAAGCATCACGGAAAAGGAAGAAATCCTCACTGTCTGCCGCGACATCCACCCAGACGCGGTGGCCACCATCGCCTCCGACCTGGCTGCCATTACGGTTCAATATGTAGCCCAGCGGCTGGGCCTTCCCTGCAACAGCGCCGTCTGCGTGGCCCGCTCCACCAACAAGTTTGCTATGCGCAAGGCCTTTTTAGAGGCCGGTATTCCCACCCCAGGCTTCCTAAGCCTGCGTGCTGGCGAGACTTTTGATCCGGGACGCCTTTCCTTCCCTGTGATCGTAAAACCCACCGACCGGTCGGGAAGCCGGGGGATCACCAAACTGGACTCGCCAAAAGGGATCGGGACCGCTCTTGCGGCCGCGTGGGAGAACTCCTTCGAAAAGCGGGCGATTGTGGAAGAGTTCCTCGACGGAGAGGAATTCAGCTGCGAATGCATCTCTCAGAACGGAACACACACCTTCCTGGCGCTGACGAAAAAGTTCACCACCGGCGCGCCTCATTTTATTGAGACCGGGCATGTCCAGCCGGCTGGGCTTTCGCCCGCCCTTCTTGAGGCCGTTGTCTCCACCGTCTTTTCCGCTCTCGACGCGCTGCATATTACCTGCGGCGCCTCCCATTCAGAGCTGAAGGTCACCCAAGACGGGCAGGTTCGCTTGATTGAGGTGGGCGCGCGCATGGGCGGAGACTGCATCGGTTCTCACCTGGTCCCTCTTTCCACGGGGTACGATTTTATCCGCATGGTAATCGAGGCGGCGGCAGGGATGCCTGTGACATTCGCCAAAGGCCCTCATTATGAAGCAGCCGCCATCCGGTTTGTGTTCGGCCGGGAGGATTTGGACCGGCTTCATTTCATCCGCAAAGAGGCGCCGGAGCTTGTGCGCTTTGTCAGCGAAATCGAACCCTTTACCCGCCAGGTTGTGGACAGCTCCACCCGGTACGGCTACTATATTGTGGCCGGCAACGATCGGGAAACGCTCAGAAGGGTTTCTGCGCTATGAAAAAACAACAGCAAAACCAACTGCCAAACGCGCCAAAACGCGTCAAAGCTACCATCAAGAGCATCCTGCTGCTTCAATTGGTGGTAATGATCTACACCCTTTCCACGGTGGCGGCAAAGTTTGCCTCTGGCTTTGCCTTTCTCTCCCCCGGCTTCCTCGGATGCTATGGGCTGGAAATCGTCATTCTGGGCGTTTATGCGCTGCTGTGGCAGCAGATCATCAAACGGTTCGATCTGTCGGTGGCCTATGCCAACCGTTCCATCGCGCTGCTGTGGTCCATGCTGTGGGCGGTGGTGTTTTTTCATGAAACAGTGACAATCCAAAATGCCATCGGCGCGGCGGTGGTCATTGCGGGAACGATTGTGGTGAATACCGATGAATCTTAATGGTTACTGGCTGCTGCTCTTCGCTTCGGTGACGGTGGCCTCCTTCTCTCAGATCCTTTTGAAGAAAAGCGCCCAGAAGGAACACGGCTCCTTTCTCAAGGAATACCTCAATGTCCATGTGATCGTGGGCTACTCCCTGATGGTGGTGTCCACCCTGCTAACCATCTTCGCGTTCACAGGGATGGATTATAAAAATGGGCCGATTATCGAGTCGGTGGGGTACATTCTGGTTATGCTTTTAAGTTGGTGGCTGCTAAAAGAAAAGCTGACCCTACGCAAGGTTCTGGGGAACTGCCTGATTTTAGTGGGAATCCTGATTTTCTATCTGTAGGCGAGTTTGGTTCCCTCCTGCCCCGGCCGTTTTTGGGCAGGGAATTCTCTCCCGGAAAGCATCCCTACACCGTATCTTCCTTTTCGCCTTACCTTTAACAAACAGGCTCGCAACATTAGATGGCCGGGTGTGTGGTTAAAA
>CAMLYM010000083.1 GCA_946491705.1 uncultured Clostridia bacterium | reverse complement strand
AACTCCGGACACCTTGATTAAAAGTCAAGTGCTCTGCCAACTGAGCTAATGGGTCAGATTCCATTCTCTTGACGGGTCCTTTCTGCAGGCCGCTTGAACTGCCGCATTGGTATCCCGTTGCTTAAGAATATGAGCCGCAAAGCGACTAAAATATTATAGCAATGGAAGAATGGCTTGTCAAGTAGTTATTCCCAGTTTGGCAGGAAGATATCCGTTTCCTCAATGTTTCTTATGGATAAACTTTACAAACAACCAAATCAGCATCACCATTGAGGCACAGTATCCCAGAATCCCAAGAAACGGAATGCCCAGAATCTGCGGCTGCATCTGCGTGGTGCAGATGAGGCTTGAGCCGATGAGAAGAGCCGCGGTGATGATGCCGACGACAATTTTATTGACCATTTTGTCCAGCTGGCCAAGCGGCTCTTCCGAACCGGTAATCTCCAGATTGAGTTTTCCCTGCCCCTTGATGGCCATTTTCAGAGCGTCGGAAATCTGTGCGGGAATGTCCAGAGATTTGCGGGAGGTAGACAGAAAGGAGCGGCCCGCGTGGCGGATTTCCCGCTTGAGATCGAATTCTTCCGCCAGGTTGCCGGAAAGATGGTTGGCCATAATCTGAATAAAATTGACCTGGGGACACACCCGGCTGAGTACCCCTTCGATGGTGACCACCCCCCGGCCCAGCATGGTGATTTCGGCGGGCATGGATATGTTGTGGTCGGCGGCGAGGGTGGTGAGCTCAGTGACGACTTTGCCCAGATCCATACTTCCAAGCTCCATACTGCCGTATTTCGTCAGCATGTCGTCGATGTCGGTATAAAGGCGGGTGTGGTTGATGCGGCCGTTGTGGTTGCCGAGGGTGAGCAGGATGGTTTTGAGCTCGTAGACGTCGGAGGTGACGATGGCTTTGACCGCACGGCGAAAAAGCGCCTGGTCCCTGGGGGAAAGGCGCCCCATCATCCCCAGATCCAGCCAGACGATCTTCCCGCCCCGCACCCGGATGTTGCCCGGATGGGGGTCGGCGTGGAAGAACGCGTCGTCGAGAATCTGCTTGACGTAGTTTTGCGCCAGCTTGATCCCGATTTCCTCCATGTCGTACCCGTGCTGCTCCAGGGCCTTCCCGTCGTCGAGGGAATAGCCTTCGATGTACTCCATCACCAGCAGCTGCGGCGTGGTCAGCTTCCACACCACCTGGGGCCATCCGATATAGGCAATGTCCGCGTTGCACTTGGCGAATTCCCGGATGTGGTCGGCTTCCACCAGGAAATCCATCTCCTGTTGGGCCACGTTCCACATTTCTCCCAGCACCGCCTTCAGGTCGATCACGTCCCCCGCCGGGCCGCTGACGAAATGCAGAAGTCCCACCGCTTTTTGCATCAGACGGATGTCTCTTGACATGGTTTCCCGGATACCGGGCCGCTGCACTTTGATAACCACGTCCGACCCGTCCAGCAGAGTCGCCCGGTGTACCTGGGCGATGGAGGCGGAACCCAGGGGCTTCTCATCCAGAAAGGAGAAGATTTCCTCCACCGGCTTTTCGTACTGCTCCTCAATTACCGCTTTTACCTGTTCAAACGGGAATGCTCTAACGTCGGCGCGCAGCTTCGTCAGTTCCAGACAGTACCGCTCGGGCAGAATGTCGGTGCGCATGGACATGATCTGCCCGAGCTTGACATAGGTAGGCCCCAGATCCTCCAGGATCAGACGCAGCTTTTCGGGGGTCAGCCCTTTGACCACGCCGTGTCTGGCCATGATCTCCAGCATTTCCTTCAGGCGCTGCCGGGTGGGGTTCTCTTTATTCTTCTTCGTCGGTGTCGCATTCGCACGCATCGGTTTTCTCCATCTCGTTGAGCTTCTTTTTGAGAGCCTCCAGCTCCTCGGGGGTCAGCTTGTCCACGGCGTTTAGAAGATCCTCCGCCTTCGGCTCGGCGGCCTCTTGCTTCACCACGGTCACACGGACATGTTCCTTCACCGCTTCATTCACCTTATGCTTGAGCTCCTCGTTGAGTACCTTGCCCTGTTCCACCGTCAGCTCGCCCTTTTTGACAAACTCTTCCACTAAACTGCCGGCTTTTTCCGCCGTGCAGGCTACCGCGCCGATGCCGGCTAACAACACGCGTTTCATTTCTTCCGTAAAGTTCATGAGAAATCCTCCTTATGGCTTTTTTCTTGTGAAGGGACATTCGTCCGGGAATAAACAGAAAGGCGCCCGCGAAACAAGCGGGCGCCTCTTTTGCAATCGACTGGTATCAACCCGCTTAGGAATGGTTCGCGGTATACCGGTATCTGTATGTCCCATTATACCTGTGAGCACTCGCTTTGTCAAACGCCGGGCAAAGGCCCTCCTTTTAGTGTGCGGCGGGAACCCTAAGTTATTCACGGCGCCCGGCGGACGCTTTGAAGATGGACTGGAACCACCTGAGGTCCTCGCCGTTAAAGCAGCCGGTGATGGGCAGCAGCAGGGCGTAGAGCAGCAGAGTAGCCGCGATCTGTTCGATGGCCATGAACCAGGCGGGCTGGGACAGAAAATGCGGGATCAGCCGGAAGGACAGGGAAACCGAAAGGGAAGAGAGGGCCGCGCAGAGCGCGGGCCGCAGGATCCAGCAGGAGACGTTTAGTTTAATCTGAGAGACCTTTACAAGCCGGCTGATGCTCAGAAGGGAATTGAGGACGTTGCTGAAATACAGCACGATCAGATACCCTTCCACGCCCTTCATCGGGATCAGCCACCAGATTAGGCCGATGCGGATGACCGAGTCGATGGTGTTGGTGCGCAGGGTGCTCAGCTGCTCGCCCAGGCCCTTGAGCATACCGTCCACCACGTTGTCGAGATACATCAAGGGTACCAGCGGGGCCAAAAGCTTGAGCAGATGGCCGCAGTCCTTGGAGTTATAGATCGCCAACCCCAGCTCGTCGGAAAAGCAGATGTAAATGCTGGTCATAACGATGGAAAAAAGCAGAGTGATCTGAAAGGCCCGAGAGGCGATGGAACTGATGCGGCGTTTGTTTTTGACGGCGTTTGCCTCCGAAATCTCGGGAATCAGCAGGCTCGTAAACGAGGAGAGAAAGGCGGCGGGGAAGAAGAGGATGGGCATAACCATCCCTTTTAACATGCCGAACACCGACAGCGACCCTTCCGTGGAGGCACCGTGTTTTTTGAGCCCGGCGGGGATCATGGTGTTTTCCAGGGTAATCAGGCCGTTTCGCAGGTAGGAGCTGGCGGACACCGGCAGAATGATGGCGAAAATCCGCTTGAACACCCCGCGCTTGGTGGGCTGGTCGGTCCCGGTCCTGCGCTTTTCGAAGCAGTAGAGAACGAAAACAAAGAGACATGAGAGCACCTCGGAGGCCACCGACCCGATGACGATGGCGCAGCAGGCGTATTCCAGCGAATCGGGCATAAACAGGGTGATGACCAGGATGGTGGCGGCCATTCCGGCGAACTGCTCGAAAATCTGAGCGGCGGAGGATTTGACCACCCGCCGTTTGGCTAAAAAGTAACCGTTAAAGCAGGAGGACACCGCCAAAAACGGCAGGGCAAAGGCCAGCACCCGCAGAGAAAGAACGGTGCGCGAATCGGCAAGCCACTGATTTCCGATGAGCCCCGCCGAACAAAAAAGAACACTTCCCGCCGTCACGCTTAACAGCATGCTCAGGGCCACGCACTTTCGCATAGCATAGCGGGCGGTGTTTTCGTTGCCCTTGGCTGACTCTTCGGTGGTCAGCCTGGTGACCGCCAGGCTGATGCCGGAGGTGGACACGGTGATAAACAAACAGTAAACCGACACGATGAGCTGATAAAGTCCCATGCCCTCCGCGCCGATTTTGTTGGAAATATACACGGTGTAGGAAATGTCCACCGTCTTTAAAAACAGGGCGGTGGCGGTCATGACCAGCCCGCTGATGAGGAACGCTCGTTTTTTCATTGATTCACACCTTCACGATCCCTGTAAGGGTTTTGGTACAAAGGCATCAATCAATGATATGTCCAAACGCGGCGGCTCATGTCAGTTTTGTTAGGATGGGAGTGGTTTACGGGTTCCAGAGATAGATGGAAAGGTCTACCGTGGCGTCCTTTCGCAGTGCGATTCCTTCGGCCAAAAGCCTTCGCTCCTGCTCCCCGGGCAGGCCAAAGGCGCCTTGCGGCGCCATGCCGCCCAGACGGTTGACCACCCGATGGCAGGGAACCGTAGGGTCTTTGCAGCGGCACAGAGCGCCGCCCACCACCCGGGATGCCCTGGGGCTTCCGGCCAAGGCGGCAATCTGCCCATAGGTGGCTACCTTGCCCTTTGGAATGTGGCGCACGGCGTCATATACCGCGTCATAAAAGGTCATTCGGCTCGTCCTTTCTTTCTGAGAAAATTGAAAATTCCGCTTGGGTATGCTACCATGATACCAAAGATCCCGCCGCCTGCAAAGGGCGGCGGTGAAAGGCGGCAGGTAGATATGGAAAGAATCGCGTCCGATTTGACAAAGCTCATCGGGAACACTCCCTTGCTGGAGCTGTCCCGGTATGGCGGGGCGGTGCAGGCAGGCGCCAGGCTCTTAGCCAAGCTCGAGTGCTTCAATCCCTGTTCTTCGGCCAAGGACCGGATAGGCTATGCCATGATTGAGGAAGCGGAGCGGCAGGGTCTGCTCAAGCCCGGCAGCGTCATCATCGAGCCCACCTCCGGCAATACCGGGGTGGGGCTTGCCTTTGTGGCGGCCATCAAGGGATATCCCCTGATCCTCACCATGCCCGAAACCATGTCCCACGAACGCATGGCGCTTTTGGCGGCGCTGGGAGCTAAGCTGGTGCTCACCCCGGGAGAGAAGGGAATGAGCGGATCCATCGAAAAAGCCAAAGAACTGGCGAAGGAATACGAGTCGGCCTTTCTTCCCATGCAGTTCGATAACCCGGCCAATCCCGCCGCCCACAAGGCTACCACCGGCCCAGAAATCTGGCGGGATACCGACGGGAAGGTAGACCTGTTTGTAGCGGGAGTGGGGACCGGCGGCACCCTCACCGGCGTGGGTCAATTCCTGCGCGGGCAAAACCCGCAGGTGAAGCTCATTGCCGTGGAGCCGGCTGGCTCCCCGGTCCTTTCGGGCGGAAAGGCGGGCCCCCACGGCTTGCAGGGAATCGGTGCGGGCTTCGTGCCCAAAGTGCTCGACACCTCTCTGATCGACGAGGTGCTCCAGGTGACCGAGGAGGAAGCCTATGCCGCCAGCCGGACGCTGGCAAGGACGGAAGGGCTTTTGTGCGGGATTTCCTCCGGCGCGGCGCTCCACGCGGCGGCGGAGCTTTCCCGCCGCGCGCAAAACGCGGGAAAGACCATCGTAGTGCTGCTGCCGGATACGGGGGAGCGGTATCTGTCCACACCGCTATTCGAAGAAGAACGCGATAAATAAAAGGAAGAGGAAGGCCCGCGGCACCGCGGGCCTTCCTCTTCCTTTTGTCGTGCGGCTGCAAAAGAACAATCACGCGAGAAGGCGCGGCTCTTTTGAAAATGCGCCGCCTTGGTTGCAGCAAAGGAGAGGCACACATTTCTCCGGCCTTAGTACGGGTTTGGACTTTAGGGAAGATGAATAGGGAAAAAGAAAGAGGCGAAGGCCGGATGGCGTGGACAAGCCGTGTTTGGAGTCTCCGCCTGTTAGACAGGGGACAAAATAAGCCTGAACCCGGTTTACTTTTTCAGGAACTGCTCGATAAAATACTTGGGCCGCTGCTTGACCTCGCTGTAAATCCGGCCGATGTATTCCCCGATGACCCCCAGGCACAGAAGCTGGATGCCTCCCAGCAGCCAGATGGACACCACGATAGCCGTCCAGCCGGACACCGCCGCGCCGCACAGCTTGCTGATGAGCGCGTAAAGCAGGGCGATGATGCTGCAAAAGGCGATCAGAAAGCCCAGGGACGAAATGATGCGGATGGGCTTGATGGAGAAGGAAAGAATCCCGTCCGCCGCCAACGACAGCATTTTGGACAGCGGGTATTTGGACTTGCCGGCAAGCCGTTCGTGCCGCTCGTAATAGACCACCGCGCTTTTGTACCCGATCAAAGGGACGATTCCCCGCAAAAAGAGGTTGACCTCCTTATATTCCGACAGGGCCTCCAGCGCCCGGCGGGACATCAGCCGGTAATCCGCATGGTTGTAGAGAACCTCTACGCCCATCAGGTTTAAAAACTTATAGAACAGTTGAGCAGACCCTCGTTTGAAACGGGTGTCGGTTTCCCGGCTTTTGCGCACGCCGTAGACAATGTCGCACCCATCCTGGTAATGCTTCAAAAATTCGTCGAAGACCTCAATGTCGTCCTGCAAATCCGCGTCCAGGGAAATGGCGCAGTCGCACAGCTCCCGGGCCGCCGTCAGCCCCGCCAGCAGGGCGTACTGATGGCCCCGGTTGCGGGAAAGCTTCAGGCCGCAGACGTAGGGAGTGGACTCGTGCAGCCCGGCGATCAGCTCCCAGGTTTTGTCCTTGCTGCCGTCATCCACAAACAGAATCCGGCTTTCTTTGCTGGCAAGCTCTTTTTCCATCAAGCCTTCCAGCTTGGCAATCAGTCGTTTGGATGCTTCGGGCAGCACTTCTTCTTCGTTGTAACAGGGAACGACCAGGTAAACCACAGCCGCCATACCCAATCACGCTCCTTCCTCATGAGATGGATCGTTCTTCTCCTCTTTCGGAGAAGGCGCCTGCACGTCGGTACCGGTTTCAGACGAGGCTTCCTTTTCGTTTTCCTTCTCCGGCGCTTCAGCCGCAGCGGCAAGATCCACCAAGTCCTCTTCCGCGGGAGCGGACGGATCGTTTGGCGGCTCCTTGGCACGGTCTTCCTCAATTTCCGGGAAGACGATGGAAACGTCCTTGAGATAATAGTCGTACTGAATGCCGTCGCTGCCTTCGCCGTTTATCGGCAGGTCCCTCAAATAGTCGTCGGCCTCCTCGCCCTCCAGTTCAACCAGGAGCCGGCGCTTGCGCCGGTCAAGGGCGCGCATACCGAAAAAGTAGAGAAGGAATACCACCACCGCGCCGCCGGTAATGGCAAGGCCCGGAATCAGGCCGGGGGTCATGTAGTCAAAGCGGATGGTGATGTTTTCCCCGGCCGGGCAGCGCACCGCCATAAAGCCGATATTGGCCTTTTCAATCTGCACCGGTGTTCCGTTGACCTGGGCCGTCCATCCTTCCTCCCAGGGAACTGAGAAGAAGACTAGATTTTCCTTGTCCAGGTCGATGGTGGCGGTAAAGCCAAGGTTATCGTAATCAAAGGTCTTGCAGGTGGTTTCCGCCCGGGCCGCGCAGTAGGCTTCCAGCCCCGCGTCCGACATGGAGAGCGGAGTAGACGCGTCGTAACGGGTTAGGATGTCCTGGTTGCGGGCGACACCGTCCTCCTCCAGTACCATAGCGGCGAGGAGCAGCCGCTGCTGAGCGGCGTCGGAACGGTTGGTAAACTCCTCCCGGGTGATATAGCTGTCGTAGGTAAAGCCCATGGGAATGTAGTTGCGGTTTTCGTAGACGTAATACCCGTTTTCCTGATTACGCAGGTCGTAATGGTAGTAGTCCTCGTCGTCGGGCCCCATTTCCTGCCGGTTAAACAGGTATTTCACCGACAAGAAGCACCTTAGGTCGTAGTACCGCTTTTCCGGGCGGCTGCCTACGTCCCGGGTTACCCCGACCTCCGGGTAGAATTCCATGATGGAAGCGGGGACGATGCTGTGGAAGGCCTGAATGGTGGGAATCTGCCAGAACATAGCCTGGTTGTCCATGCCCAGGTTCTTGCCGTCGAGCACGTCGATGCGGTAATTGTCCTCCCGGGGGATGGTGATGTCCTCCCCGCCGTTAAGGCTGTAGGGGATGATAAAGTCCCGGGAATCGGCAAGGCTCGTTTTGCCAAGAGAGAGCAGGTACACCGAATAGATCACGGAGATGGCCACCACCGTGGCGGTCGCCGTGCGGCAGAAGCGTTTGGGGTTCTTGCGAAAGCCGTGGACGATCAGACCCAGAAGAACTAGGCTGACCACCGCGATGGCCACGTACACCCAGAACCGGTCGGAGTACTTCATCAGGCCGTAGGTTTGCTCCTCGCCCTTCTCCACCGAGGCGGGCAGAAAGCCGATGAGCAAAGCGATGGTGGCGGTAAACCCGGCGGTGATCTTGATGCCGGTGGAATAGTTTTTCAAGTTTTGCTCCATGGAAATGGCGGTAGCCAGCGCCATCATCAGCACCAGCATATAAAACCACCGGGCGTAATAGGAGCTGTTAAAGAGGAAGAAGGCGCTGTTGAACAGCGGCACCAGTGCCATGATAAAGAGAGTGCCCAAAATGCGCTTGAGCCAGTGCCCCCGGTGGTAGGACATGAAGGTGAACACACCGCACATGGAGAAGAGCGGCAGCCACGCCGCCACCGAGCCCCATTTGGCCTCCGAGTCGGGGAAGAAGTTGGGCCGGGCGGGAATGTCCGGCGGGAAGAAGAAGGATTCGATGATGAGCCCGTACCGTTGCACCCAGCCGTAGAAAAGGGCGGAGAATCCGGTGAAATGCTGGTCGGTGCGGGGGTTGGAAAGCACCACCAGCACCGAAGGCAGCAGCAGCACCGCGCTGAGCGCTACGCCCAGCACCGCTTCGAACAACAGCCAGAAAAACTTCTTTAGATTGATGGACCAGTCCTTGCTGGGCAGGCGCAAAAACCAATAGAGGATGACGAAAATGACTTCGCCCGCGAAGAAGAAGTAATTGACAAAGCAATTTAAAAACACGGCCAGGCAGAAGACGCCCCGCTTGCCGTTTTGCATGAATTCCTCCAGCCCGATGAGAAGGAGAGGAAAGAAGGCGATGGCCTCATGAAAGTGGTTAAAGAACACGTTATAGGTGGTAAAGCCGGAAAAGGCGTAAAGGAGCGCGCCGATGACGGCGTAATCCTTGTTGCGCACGAAGCGGGCGATATAGGCGTAGGAAGTCAGGGCGGCCACCGCCGTTTTGAGGACCAGCAGCGGCGCCATCAGATAGGGAACCACCTCGCTGGGAAAGGGAAGGGTCAGCCAGAAGAAGGGGCTGCCCAGGTTATAGAAGCTGTAGGAACCGATGAAGTTGGCGCCCAAGTCGGTGGTGGGGCTCCAGAAAATGTTTCCTTCCCGGATGGCGTCGTGAGTCATCTGGTAGAAGGGAATCTGCTGGACGTTAAAGTCCCCATAGTAAATGAAATACCCCTGGTCGATGAGAACGAACGGCAGAAAAATGACGGCCGCCGTCCCCAATGCGATCAGGAAGACCCGCAGGTACCGGTTTGGCTCTTTGACAAGAGGGGAACCCTGCTGCATGGTGGTTGACCTCCCTACTCCGAACAAAAATTTCCGCGAAAACAGGCGGATACTGGATAGTAACTGGCAGTTTGCCTAAAATTATAGTTGCGATTGTCCTTATTATACCATGACACAGAGAACCCGGCAATTCTTTTTAGCCGGGTCGCAGCAGAAAGACCCGGATTCGTTTGCTTTTTACGCAGGAATGTGGTAAAGTAATGCCGAAAATCCCATGGACAGGGTACCAAAGTCTGGCTGAAAAACCTGCCGAAATGGGCACAGAGGAGAGAAAAGGCGGATGGACGAACAAGAGCTTTGCAAAAAGGCGATGGAGCTGGGCGCCACCGGCGCGGGCGTCATCTCCTTGGCGGACGTGACGCCGGACCCTCAGTTTCGCGACCTGTGCGCCCTCAACTACTGCGGCCGCTACCAAAAAAGCTGGACCTGCCCGCCCGGCTGCGGTTCTTTGGACCAGTGCGCCGCCCGCCTGCGGGAGTATGCTAGGGCGGTGGTGGTGCAGCTTATCCACCCGCTGGAGGACAGCCTGGATGTGGACGGCATGAACGAGGGCCAGCAGGCTTTTGACCGGCTGATGCGGAACATGCAAACGCTTATGATGAGAGAATGCCCCGGCGCGCTGCTGCTGGGAGCGGGATCGTGCACCTTGTGCGAGGCCTGCACCTATCCCGACGCCCCCTGCCGGCATCCGCAGCTTGCCATTCCCTCGGTGGAAAGCTACGGCCTGGACGTGCAGGCGCTGACCGCGCAGGCGGGGCTTCCCTGCTCCTGGAGCGAGCCGAAGGTGTACTTTTGCGGCCTGATCTGCCTCAAGGAGGAGCAGCCGCAGAAGGAAGCAGCGAGAACCGGAAGGGCGCAAAGCCGATAGGAAAACCGTTGGCAGCCGTGCAGGACGCTCTTGGGAAAAAGGCCCGGAGCTGCCCTTGCGGCGGTTTTGGCGTATTCGAGTGACCAAGGAATTGGGATAGCCCCATTGCGAAAGAGAAAAAACTGAAACTTTTTTGAAAAAAAGGCTTGCAATTTGGAAAAGCCTGTGGTATAGTAATATGCGTCGCCTCTGATAAGAGAAACGACGCATTGGTTGGTGTTAATGACGATGAGGGTCCACCCGTTCCCATTCCGAACACGGTAGTTAAGC
>CAMLYM010000082.1 GCA_946491705.1 uncultured Clostridia bacterium | reverse complement strand
ACTCGAACCCCCGACCTTTTGGTTCGTAGCCAAACACTCTATCCAGCTGAGCTACGAGCGCACATTTACAAAGGCATCGTAAGGATGCTCGACTATAATACCACACCGGATGAGGCTTGTCAAGGATTTTTCGATCCAATCTGCCAAATTTTATGAGTACCGGCTGCCTTGCCGGTGGTGAACCTGCAGGACGATAAGAGAAACTCAGCGGGAAAGCATCCAACCGGCATAGAGACACTGCCTTACAGCAGAAGGAACGGGGAATGAATACTCAAGGCTTTTTTTTGCCTCCTATCAAAGAGAAAAACAGAAAAATCAGGTTGCCCTTCGCCGCCATACGCCTGATACCGAAACAGGGCCGCCGAAAACCCGGCGACCCTGTTCAAAAAACCTTATGCGGAGGGCTTCGCAGCAAACTGGCTGTTGTACAGGTCTGCATAGAACCCGCCCTGTTCCAGCAGCTGTTTGTGATTGCCCGTTTCGATGATCTTGCCGTTGTTCATCACCAGGATGATGTCCGCATCCCGGATGGTGGACAGCCGGTGAGCGATGACAAAGGAGGTTCGTCCCTCCATCAGCGCATTCATAGCCTTTTGAATCTGAATCTCGGTGCGGGTATCCACGTTGGAGGTGGCCTCATCGAGAATCAGAATGGCCGGGTCGGCCAGGATGACCCGGGCGATGGTCAAAAGCTGTTTCTGGCCCTGGGAGATATTGGACGCTTCCTCGTTGAGCACCGTGTCATATCCATCCGGCAGGGTGCGGATGTAGTGGTCCACCCTTGCCGCCTTGGCCGCCGCCATCACCTGTTCCAACGTGGCGTCCGGGCGGGAATAGGCGATGTTCTCCCGGATGGTGCCGTTAAAGAGCCAGGTGTCCTGCAGTACCATGCCGAAGATGGAGCGCAGCCCCTCCCGGGTCATGTCCCGGATATCCACCCCGTCCACCCGGATGGCACCGCCGTCGATTTCGTAAAAGCGCATGAGTAGGTTGACAAGGGTGGTCTTGCCGGCGCCCGTGGGCCCCACAATGGCTACCGTCTGCCCAGGGCTCACCTTTACATTCATATCCTCAATAAGCGGCTCGGCCGGGTTGTAACTAAAGTCCACATGGTCGAACTCCACCGCCCCGCGCAGCGCCTTCGCTTCGATGCGCTTAGGATGTTCGGCTTCGGGAATCTGTTCCTCCTCGTCGAGCACCTCGAATACCCGCTCCGCCGCCGCTACCGTGGACTGGAGAATGTTCGCAATGTTGGCGGTCTGGTTGATGGGCTGGGTAAACTGGTTGGAGTATTGGATGAAGGCCTGTACGTCGCCCACCGTCAATTGGCCGTTTGCCACCCGCAGCCCGCCGATGACGGCCACGAACACATACCCTAAGTTGTTGACAAAGGTCATCAGCGGCATAATAATGCCCGAAATGAACTGGGCCTTGCGGTTATACTCGTAGAGTTCCTCGTTGACGGTGTTGAATTCGTCCACCGCCTTCTGTTCATGGCCGTAGGCCTTGACCTCCTTGTGCCCGGTGTACATTTCCTCCACATGCCCGTTGAGCTCTCCCAGCACCCGCTGCTGGCCGACGAAGTATTTCTGGCTTCTTTTGACCACGAAAATGGTGATCACCAGGCACAGCGGGATGGTGATGAAGGTCACCAGGGTCAGCAGGGGACTGATGGTGAGCATCATGATGAGCACGCCCACAATGGTGACCACCGCCGTAATCAGCTGGGTCAAGGACTGCTGTAGCGTCTGTGCCACCGTGTCCACGTCGTTGGTGATGCGGCTGAGAATTTCACCGTGGGTGCGCCCGTCGAAGTACTTGAGCGGGAGCCTCGACAGCTTGTCATCCACCTGTTTACGCATGTCGTACACCACCTTCTGGGAAACCCCGGCCATGACGAACTGCTGAATCCAGTTGAACACAGAGCTGACAAAGTAAATCCCCACCAGGGTCAGAAGCACCCCGGCAATGCCGTTAAAGTCAATGTTGATGGGCGGGGCAAGCTCCGCCGGCACGCCGTTTAGCACCGCGGCCATGTGGGGCATGACCCCTTCCACCAGAAGATTGGTGGCGTTTTTTAAGATGTTCGGGCCGATGATCATAAAGGCGGTGGAAAGAATCGCCGCGAAGAACACAGTCAGCAATTTGGCCCAGTGAGGCTTTAAGTAGCCCAGCAGCCGCTTGGAGGTACCTTTGAAGTTCTTCGCCTTTTGGGCCACGTGCATGCCGCCGCCCGGCCCGCGTCCGGCTCCAGGTCCATGTTTCATGCCAATTCCTCCTCTGACAGCTGCGACGCGACGATTTCGCGGTAGATGTCGCAGGATTTGAGCAGCTCCCGGTGGGTGCCCATCCCGGCCACCCGGCCCTCGTCGAGCACGATGATCTTATCCGCGTCCATGACGGTGCTCACCCGCTGGGCCACCATGAACACGGTGGCGCCCTTAACCTCGTCCTTCAAGGCTGCGCGCAGCTTTGCGTCGGTCTTAAAGTCCAGCGCGGAGAAGTTGTCGTCGAAAATATAGATTTCCGGGCGGCGCACCAAAGCCCTGGCAATGGTCAGGCGCTGCTTCTGCCCGCCCGACAGGTTGGAACCGCCCTGGGAAATCATGGAGTTGTAGCCGTCGGTCATCTCGTCGATGAAGTCGGAAGCCTGGGCGATGCGCGCCGCGTTCTGGACCTCCTCGTCGGTGGCGTCCTCCTTGCCGTAGCGGATGTTGTCGGCGATGGTGCCGGTGAAGAGCAGAGCCTTCTGCGGGACAAAGGAGATCCGCTTGCGCAGTTCCTCTTTTTTAAACTCCCGCACGTCCACTCCGTCCACCAGAATACGCCCGTCGGTCACGTCGTAAAACCGGGGGATCAGGTTTGCCAGGGTGGACTTGCCCGATCCCGTGGATCCGATGATGGCCACCGTTTCGCCGGGGGCAGCTTCAAAGGAAATGTCGGTCAGCGCCAGCTCCTCCGCGTTTGTGTACCCGAAGGAAACATGGTCGAACACCACCTTGCCGGTCTTTTTCGGAGCCTTGGGGGTGTCCGGATCGAGAAGCTCGGTCTCAAGCGCGAACACTTCGTTGATTCGGTCTGCGGACGCCTGCGCCCTGGGCAGCATGATGAACATCATCGCCACCATCATCACCGAGAACATGATCTGCATGATGTACTGCAGGAAGGCCTGAAGCTGCCCCACCTCCATGGCGCCCGCGTCGATGCGCACCGCGCCGAACCACACCACGCCCAGCATGATCAAGTTGAAGATTAGCATGACCAGCGGCATAAAGATGGCAAGGATCCGGTTGACCTTGATGGCCGTTTTCGTCAGGTCCGTGTTTGCCGCGTCGAACCGCTCCTTTTCCGCATCGTCCCGGTTAAAGGCCCGGATGACCCGGATTCCCATGAGCTTTTCCCGCAGCACCTGGTTTAGCTTGTCGATTTTCCTCTGCATGGCCTGGAACAGGGGGATGGTGGAGCGTCCCACCAGCCAGATGATCAGCGCCAGCACCGGGATCACCGCCACGATAATCAAAGACAGCACCGCGTCCTTGCTCACCGCCAGCACGATTCCGCCGATGAGCATCATCGGCGCCATCAGCATCATGCGCAGCAGCATAAACCCTAAGTTTTGAATTTGGGTGACGTCGTTGGTGTTTCGGGTAATGAGGGTGGCCGTGCCGAGGCGGTCGAATTCCTTTAAGGAATAGCCGGACGCCCGGGTGAAGATGCCCCGGCGCAGATCCCGGCCGAAGCCCATGGACACCTTCGCCGCTAAGAACGACCCGAGAATCGCACACACCATTCCTCCTAAGGATACCAGCAGCATCAGCCCGCCGGTACGCAGAATATAGTCGGTATCTCCGGCCATAACGCCCTTGTCGATGATGTCGCCGTTGAGGTTTGGCATGTAAAGCTGGGCCACGCTCTGCCCGAAGGTCAGAAGCAGGATGGCCAGAAGCGACGGGATATACCGTTTGTCGATGCGCTTAAAGAGCTTTATCATCTGCATCATCCTTCCTTTCTTGTGATGGAGCCCCTTGTGGAGCTCTCCCTGCCCGGAACTTGAAGTATTCGTATACTTCCTGTAAAAGTCCGATGAGCTGCTCGCTTTTTTCTTCGCCTAAGTAGGTAATCAGGTTGTCGATCTTCCCCTGGAAAGCCGCCACCGTGTCCCGTACCGCTTGTTCGCCCTTGTCGGTAAGGAGCACGCGCACCGCCCGCCGGTCCCGGGGATCCATCTCTCTTATCAGGTACCCCCTGGTTTCCAGAGTGTTCACCTGCTGGGTCACCGATGGGGGCGCCACCCGCAGCATCCGGCTGATTTCCTTCACCCGCGCCCCGTGGGCGGAAGGAACGCCGTGGCAGCGGCCCGCCTGCATCCGGTGCAGGTGCATGAGCATGGAGCCTTCGCCCGGCGTCAGGTCCCCGACCCGCGGCGGCGCCCAATGGGTCTTGCTGAAGAGGATAAACAGCTCCATCAGCCTGGCCGCCGTGGTCTCCTGGTCTAGCATGGTATCACCGCTTTCGATAGTTAAGATTCCTAATTATTTGGATGTTAATATATTATGCTTCTTAATTTTTAATGTCAATGAAGAATCTTTGAAAAGAGTATGGACGATTTGTGAACGGACAAACAAAGAGCCGTGCGGAATGTTCCGCCCGGCTCTTTGTTAAGGAAGGAGCTCCCGGATATCGGTGCGCCCGAGCAGGTAGTCGACGCTGCATTGGTAGAATTCCGCCAAGTTTACCACACAGGGAATGCGAATCCGGCCGGTTCCTTCCTCATAGCGCCGATAAGTTTTTTCGGTCACTCCTGCCGCCTTTGCCGCTTCCTTTGGCGACAGGCCCCGTTCTTCCCGCAGCTCCCGCAATCGGATGTACATGCGGCGCTCACCTCCCGCTGCCATTCTATCAGAAAACCGGGCAGCCGTTTAAGTCAATTTGGCATATAGGTCAAATTGACCTGGCGAAGAGGCCCGCAGGGCTTGGAATCTCGTGCATCCGGGGACATGCGCCTCGGATGCACACCTTTTAGCGCCCCATGGCGTTTCGCCATGGGGTAAGACAGGGGGTGGTACTGGCGGGGGACAGAGGGAGCAAGCCGAATGCATGAGGCGCTGCGATCCGCGTCCCCCGTCCAGAAGGAGCCATGGAAACCATCCAGGCCAACCAAGAATTATTAATGGACCATATCGACGAGGAAAGCGGACGCCTCCTTGTGCAAATGGCCGACGCCTTCTCCGAGGTACTGGCCATCGTCTCCGTGGAGCGGTTCGCCGAAGGGGCCAGAATCGGGGGCAGGCTGATCCAAGCTCTGTTGGAGGAATAAAAAGAAGGCCGGGAGCATCTCGCTCCCGGCCTTTGACGTGATGAGGGCCCAATTCTCCGGCGCCTTGTCCGCGCTGCGCGAAAGGGACGGACAGGTTCCATTCAGCCCCGTCCAGAAAGGAAGAAGGGCCGCTTTCACCCCTTGCCGTGGTAAGGCTCCAATCCCCGCCCATCCAAAGAGCGGGCGGGTTTCTCGCGTCCCCCGTCCAGAACCAGAAGAAGGCCGGGAGCATCTCGCTCCCGGCCTTCTTCCAACCAATATATACATTTATAATGTATTCGCCTGGATGACCTCCGCCGCCAGCCGCTCTAAGTCGGCGTATTCGGTCAGCGTCCCCGCCTGCGCCCGGAAGGCCGGGGCCCCGTGCAGCCCCCGCATGTACCAGCCCGCGTGCTTTCGCATTTCCCGCATGGCCACCCGCTCTCCTTTATAAGTGCAGGCAAGCTTTCCCTGCTTTAGCATCACCATCATCCGTTCGGTGACCGACGGATAGGGCACCACCGTCTCATGCAAAAGCCAGGCGTTGATTTCCCGGAAGACCCAGGGCGCCCCCAGCGCCCCCCGGCCCACCATTACCCCGTCGCACCCGGTTTCCTCCAGCATCCGCGCCGCGTCCGCCGGGGTGTCGATATCCCCGTTGCCGATGACCGGCACCTTCACCGCCGCTTTGACCTGCCGGATGATGTCTAGGTCCGCCGGCGGGGCGTACATCTGCGCCCGGGTCCGGCCGTGGACCGTGATGGCCGCCGCCCCCGCCTGCTCGCAGATTTTGGCCACCTCCACCGCCGTCACCGTTTCCTCGTCCCATCCCTTGCGGATTTTTACCGTCACCGGCACGTTGGACGCTTTTACCACCGCTTCCACGATCCGCCCGCAAAGCTCCGGGTTCTTCATCAGCGCGCTTCCGCAGCCGTTTGAGGCAATCTTGGGGGCCGGGCAGCCCATGTTGATGTCCAGAAGCTCCGGGCGGTGCTCCATCACCATGGCCGCCGCCTCGCCCATGAGCTTCGGGTCGTCGCCGAACAGTTGCAAGGCAATCGGCCGTTCTCCCTCACCGAAGGCCAAAAGCTCCTTTGACTTGCGGTCGTGGTACAATAGCCCCTTGCAGCTGACCATTTCCCCATAGGTCATCGCCGCCCCGTACCCCCGGCACAGCTCGCGGAACGCCCGGTCGGATACCCCCGCCATAGGCGCCGCCACCGCCGGGCCGTCAATGGTTACCTTGCCGATTCTCATACTTGGCCTCCCGGTTTCCTTCCAAACCGGCGGGCCGTTTCAAAGCCCGCCGGTGAAATTTGTTTACGAAGCATTCATTATAGCATTGTAAAAGGATTCTTGCAAATGCTATAATAGAATCTATTGTAGAAATTAGGCCCCGCAAAAACCACGTGAATTCCCAGGAAAATAGGGGTAAAATAGCGGGATATTCGATGGATATTCCGATGAAATTCGTGTTAGGAGTTGATACCCATGAAGCTGCTGGCCCTCGACGGCAACTCCATTTTAAACCGGTCCTTTTACGGCATCCGCCTGCTCACCACCAAGTCCGGCGAATACACCAACGCCATCTACGGCTTTCTCACCGTTCTTCATAAGCTCAACGAGGATGTGGCCCCCGACGCGGTGGCCATCGCCTTTGACATGCACGCCCCCACCTTCCGCCACAAGGAGTACGACGCTTACAAGGCCGGGCGCAAGGGCATGCCGCCCGAGCTGTTCGCCCAGATGGAGCCGTTAAAGGAGATTCTGCGGGCCATGGGGTATACCTTGGTGGAATGCGAGGGCTTCGAGGCGGACGATATTCTGGGTACCCTTGCCCAGGCCGCCAAGGAGAACGGGGACACCTGCGTCATCGCCACCGGGGACCGGGACGCCTTGCAGCTGGTGGGCGACGGGGTGACGGTGCGCCTTACCGCCACCAAGCAGGGCCGTCCGGAGGTCACCTATTACGACGAAGCGAAGATTCTGGAAGACTATGGGGTTTCCCCGAAGCAGCTCATCGAAATCAAGGCCCTGCAGGGGGACACGTCCGACAATATCCCGGGCGTCGCCGGCATCGGGCCGAAAACCGCCGGGGAGCTCATCCAGAGGTTCGGCTCGGTGGAAGCCATCTACCGGGACCTGGATGCGCTGGACGTTAAGCCCGCCGTGAAAAAGAAGCTGGAAGCGGGCCGGGAGTCGGCGAAGTTAAGCCGGTTCTTAGGCGAGATCAATACCCATGCCCCCATTGAAACCAAGGCTTCCTCCTATGTGGTGGAGCCGGGGGACAAAGGGGCCGCGGCCCGGCTGCTGGCGAAATACGAGCTTTTTTCCCTCATCGAGCGCCTGGGCCTCTCGGGAGCGGACAGCTCAGCCCCGAAGGAGGCCGAACGGGCGCAGGGAAAGGCCCTGCGCCTGCAGGAAACGGATGAAAGCGCCGCCCTTGCCGCCTTGCGGGCGGGAAAGGCCGCCTATGCCGCCCCGGTGTTTGACGAAGAAGGAAATCTGACCGCCGCCGCCGCGTCCGACGGGGACGCCCTGTTCCTGCTCAAAGAGAGCGCTCAAAGCCTTTTTACCGATCCCAATATCCCGGTGGTCTGCCATGACGGCAAGCCCATCTTCAAGGCCTTGAAGCGCCAGGGCGCCGCCATGGAAAACGAAAAGATGGACGTGATGCTGGCGGCTTACCTGTTAAACCCCTCCGCGTCCGGGTATGACATAGACCGCCTGGCCCAGGAATACGCGGTATCGGTTCCCGTCATAGAGGCCGGGGAGCCTTACCAAGCGGCGGCCAAGGCCGCCGCCCTGCTGCCGGGTCTTTCCGGGGCTCTGGCGGAGCACATCGTGGAAAATAAACAGGAATCCCTCTTGACCGACATTGAGCAGCCTCTTTCCGAAGTGCTGGCGGATATGGAGCTTATCGGCTTCCGGGTGGACGTCACCGGCATCGAGGAATTCGGCGACAAGCTGCAAAAGGAGATCGACACCTTACAGCGAGACATCTATGAGCTGGTGGGGTACGAATTCAACCTCAATTCTCCCAAGCAGCTGGGAGAGGCCCTGTTCATCAAATTGGGCCTGCCCGCGAAAAAGAAAACCAAGAGCGGCTATTCCACCTCCGCTGACGTGCTTGAGGAACTGGCCGAGGAGCACCCGGCGGTGCAAAAGCTCTTAGACTACCGGCATTTGGCCAAGCTCAAGTCCACCTACTGCGACGGGCTTTTGAAGGTGGTGGGAGAGAACGGCCGGGTCAATTCCACCCTCAATCAGACCGAAACCCGCACCGGCCGCATCAGTTCCACCGAACCGAACCTGCAGAACATCCCCATCCGTACCGAGCTTGGGCGGGAAATGCGCCGGTTCTTCCTGGCGAAAGAGGGCTGGGTGCTGGTGGACGCGGACTATTCCCAGATTGAGCTGCGGGTGCTGGCCCACATCGCCCGGGACAAGACCATGATCGAGGCCTTTCGCTCGGGGACGGACATTCACACCGTCACCGCCTCTCAAGTGTTCGGCGTGCCCCAGGAGCTGGTGACCCCCCTTATGCGCAGCCGGGCCAAAGCGGTCAATTTCGGCATCGTCTACGGCATCGGGGCCTTCTCCCTGGCGAAGAACATCCACGTCAGCCGGTACGAGGCCTCCCAGTATATCAAGAATTATCTCAACACCTATTCCGGCGTGCGCGATTATATGGACCGAGTGGTTAAACAGGCGAAAGAGGACGGGTTTGTAGAAACCATCTTCGGGCGCCGCCGGTATCTGCCGGAGCTGACCTCTTCGAACGCCAACCTGCGCGCCTTCGGCGAGCGGGTGGCCCGCAATATGCCCATCCAGGGCGCAGCAGCGGACATCATTAAGATCGCCATGATCCGGGTTAGCCGGCGCTTGAGGGAGGAAGAACTCAAAGCCCGCCTGATTTTGCAGGTGCACGATGAGCTCATCGTAGAAGCGCCCGAGGACGAAGCCCAAAAAGCGGCCCGCATTCTCAAGGAAGAGATGGAGGGGGCCGCCCAAATGGACGTGAAGTTAAGCGTGGACGTAAACACAGGGAAAACCTGGTACGACGCCCATTAAGATAAGGAGCAAAGGCAATGAAGATTTTGTTTGTCTGCACAGGGAACACCTGCCGCAGCCCTATGGCCGAGGCGCTGGCAAGGGACTTTTTGCAAAAGGCCGGTCGGCCGGACGTGGAGGTGGAAAGCGCCGGGCTTGCCGCCTACACCGGGGAGCCGGCGGCTGAGAACGCCGTTCGGGTGATGGAAGAGATCGGGATTGATTTGAGCGGCCACCGGTCCCGTTCGTTAAGCCGGTACGAGCTGACCGAAACCGACCGGTTCGCCGTCATGAGCCTTTCCCACGCCGCCGCGCTTCATGAAGCGGGCGTGCCCATGGAAAAGATCGTGGTGCTCGGAGGCGGCGTGTCCGACCCCTTCGGCGGGGATGAACAGGTTTACCGGGCCTGCCGGGACCAGCTCAAGGAAGCGGTGGCGACGTTCTTGACGGAACTTCTCAAGGAAACCGGGACGGAGGACGCCTCATGAACCCGGATGTTCGGATCGTCCCTATGTCTCCGGCGCATATCCCGGCGCTGGCAAAGCTGGAAAAGTGCTGCTTTTCGGTTCCCTGGAGCGAAGCGGGTCTTTCTGAGGAGCTTTTGAACCCGATAGCGGTCTTTCTGGTTGCCCAGCGGGAGGGAGAGGTCCTCGGGTATGTGGGAATGCACCATCTACTCGACGAAGGGAACATCATCAACGTGGCCGTTTTCCCGGAGCACCGGCGAAAAGGGGTGGCAAGCAGCCTGCTTTTTTCCCTGGTGCGCTATGGGATTGAAAACGGCCTTGCCCGGCTGACCTTAGAGGTGCGCCCGTCCAACACGGGGGCGGTTGCCCTCTACGAAAGCTTCGGCTTTGAGCAGGTGGGGCGGCGGCGGGGCTTTTATTCAAAGCCGCCGGAAGACGGGCTCGTGATGGTCAAAAAGCTGTAACAGAACACGGTTCGGGCCGGATGGGCCCGGCAATTTGGAGGAATACTAGGATTATGCTGGTTTTAGGATTGGAGTCGTCCTGTGACGAGACGGCGGCGGCTGTAGTGGAGGACGGACGGAAGGGCTTGTCCAACGTGGGGGCGTCCCAGGTGGACGGGCACCGGCTCCACGGCGGGGAGGGGCCGGATATAGCCTCC
>CAMLYM010000081.1 GCA_946491705.1 uncultured Clostridia bacterium | reverse complement strand
CAAGCTGCCGGAAAACGACATCGGTCAGGCCGCGGTGAATTCCCTTCGCCGCTATGGCGTGGACGTGAGCAAGATCGTCCGTGGCGGCCCCCGTGTGGGTATTTACTATCTGGAAAAAGGGGCTTCTCAGCGTCCTTCCAAGGTCATTTATGACCGTGCCGGTGCTTCCATTGCTCTGGCTCAGCCTGGTGATTTTGACTGGGATTCCATCTTCGAGGGTGTGTCCTGGTTCCATTTCACCGGCATCACCCCCGCTCTGGGCGACAATGTGGCGGCCTGCTGCCTGGAAGCCTGCAAGGCTGCAAAGGCGAAGAACATTACGGTCAGCTGTGACTTAAACTTCCGCAAGAACCTCTGGACTTCCGAGAAGGCTGGCCAGGTTATGGGCCAGCTGATGGAGTATGTGGATGTCTGCATTGCCAACGAAGAGGATGCGGAGAAAGTCTTCGGCATCCGTGCGGCAGCTACCGATGTGACCACCGGCAAGCTCAACCACGACGGATACCGTGAAGTGGCCAGCAAGCTCAAGGAGCGCTTTGGTTTCTCCAAGGTTGCGATTACTCTTCGCACCAGCATCTCCGCCAACGATAATAAGTGGGCGGCCATGCTCTACGATGGAGAGGATTACTACTTCTCTAAGAGCTACGACGTGCATATTGTGGACCGCGTTGGCGGCGGCGACAGCTTCGGCGGCGGCCTGATTTACGCGCTGCTGGCCGGTAAGTCCTCCAAGGACGCACTGGAGTTTGCGGTTGCGGCTTCCTGCCTGAAGCATTCCATCGAAGGCGACTACAACGCCGTTTCCGTCAAGGAAGTGGAGACGCTCGCCGGAGGCGACGGCACCGGCCGCGTACAGAGATAATTACGCTTGAAAAAAAGCGACAGCAAAAGAGGCCATGCGAGTAATCGCATGGCCTCTTTGTTATGCAGAGAGAGGGACGGTAGTTCAGCCGCTCTTATTATGTTACGCGTTTGGATGGGAAGGCGGAAGCTGGGAATTGGCCGGGGAAGCAAAGCCAAGCTCCTCCAGCGAGCATTGGCCGCTCTGGATGGCGTTATGCCGGCACTGGGCGTAGAGCTCCGCATAGGTGGCCTGCAGATAGGGGATCAGGAAAATGATGCCCACGGCTCCAAATCCACAGGTAAGAAAAGCGGCGCCAAGGACGGCTAGATACCAGGGGAAGAAGGACCAGTAGAGACCGAAAATGTGCCCCTTTTGTCCCCAAGTCATGATCTTGCTCAGTTCCATCGCCCGGCGGTATCCGATTTGCGGATTGTCCGCCAGGATCCAGGGGATAAAGACGTACCGCAGCGAAGCAATAATGGGAAGCACAATAAGACCGATGACCACAAGCAGCAGAAGCGGCGTTAGAAAGGCAACGCTTGCATTGGTTTGTGCAACCGCCATGATCACAAAGATCAAAGCATAGGGAACCAAGGCGGGCAGCGTCCACAGGAATAGGAAGAGATAACGGTAGGCCATCGCTCCGACCACCTTCCAGTAAGAGGTGCGGGTAAAGGCGCAGAAGAGATTCTGGTACCCCGGGCGCGCCGGCGTTTCCCGGTTGCGGGAATACCAGTTGAGCTCGCCTACCTGGAGGGGATGGAAGGCGAAAAATTGCGGCAGGAAGCTCATGACCACCGTAAGGATCATGGTAGGCAGCATCCGCAGGAAAAACTGCGAGACTTCGTAGTAGGAACCGTAGGAATAGGGATTGCTGAGCAGAGAAGGAAACAGAGAGGAAAACATGGCCGCGGAAGAAACGATACTGAGCAGCCAAGTAATTCCGCAGGTAATGCCCCAAATGATCAGGGAGGCCAGCAAGGCGCTCCAATACTTATTGGCCAGGCTGTATTTCGCCCGCTGTTTGAGTTGTCCACAGGTCCACATAAGGATACCTCCAATGAGCTGGATTACAGCGCAGGAAGAGGGGCCTTCCTAGCGCTTCGGTTTATAAAGCGAACGGGTTACGCATCCTTGGATTTCTCGGGCATGCCATCCTCCGAGACAGCCGTTTCTTCCGCGCAGGAGGCTGCGGCCGGCTCCACCGATTCGCCCAGCCAATCGGGAAGCTCCATCCCCGCCTGCCGGAAGAGGTCCTGAAGCGGCGGGACCGACTTGAGCATCCCAGAGAGGAAGTTTGCCGTGGTGGGAGCCCCGTTTTGGCCGTTCATCGAATCCCAGACCGTCACCTTGTCGATCTTCAGGTTCTTGATAGCATCCACCTGGATGCGGGTGAGCTCAGGAAGCTTGTCGGCGATCATCAGTTGCACGCCGGCCGACGGGTTTCCGCCCGCTGCCGCCACGATCTTGGAAAGGCCGGCGGCCTGCTTGGTCAGCAGCTCTTCCACACCCTTTGCCTGGGCTTCCATTTTTGCGAAGATGGCGTCCGCCTCGCCTCGGGCCCGGCGGCGCAGCTGCTCGGCTTCCGCTTCCGCTGCAATTTCCTTTTCCCGCTTGGCGATTTGAGCCTTCACGATGATATCCGCTTCCTGGGACGCTTGTTCCAAAGATGCACGGGTCTTTTCCGCCTCCTGCTGGGCTACATAGGCTTCCTGCAGCGCCTTGGCAGCCTGTACCTTTTCCGCCGCTGTGGCAATGCGCAGCGCCTCGGCTTCCTTTTCCCGGCGGGTCGCTTCCGACTGGGCGATTTCCACCCGCGCAGCGTTCTCACCCTGGATGGCGGTAGCGTTGGCGGCGGAGACGTTGATGCGTTGGTCACGCTGGGCGTTTGCCTGGCCGATGGCACCGTCCCGGTCCTTTTCCGCCACGCTCTTCTTGGCGTCGTTGATTGCCTTAGCAGCGGCTTCCTTACCGAGCGCTTCAATATATCCGGATTCGTCGTTGATGTCGGTGACATTGACGTTAATCAGCCGCAGACCGATCTTTTTGAGTTCGATTTCCACATTGTTGGAAACTGCCTCTAAAAACTTATCCCGGTCGGTATTGATTTCCTCAATATCCATAGTGGCGATGACCAGACGCAGCTGGCCGAAAATGATGTCTTTGGCGAGTTCCTGCACCTCCTGGAGCTTGAGGCCCAAAAGACGCTCGGCAGCGTTTTGCATGACGCCCGGCTCGGTGGAAATACCCACTGTGAACCGGGAAGGAACGTCCACTCGGATGTTCTGCCGGGAAAGGGCGTTTTGCAGGTCTACGTTGATGGAAATGGGCGTCAGGTCCAGATACTCGTAGGCTTGCACCAGCGGCCAGATAAAGGCGGCGCCGCCGTGAATACAGCGGGCGGAACGCTGCTGACCGTTTTTATCCGCCCCAACCTTACCGTAAATGACCATCACCTTGTCGGACGGACACTTGCGGTAGCGGGTGGCAAAGGTGAGCAAAATCAGGAAAAGAACCAGAACAATGCCGCAAATCAGAAAAATAACCGTGATATCCATGCGTGAACATACCCCTTTCGTCGATTGCTTAATGTTCTTTCTCTACGACCAAAAGATCGTTGACCAGGTCCACCACCCGCACCACCGTGGAGGGCTTCAAATCCTCGTCGCCATAGGTGATGGCGTCTAGCTCGGAAAACCGCTCCTGAATGGTCATGGTGATTTTTCCCTGCCCTTCGCCTTTTTTCGGGATGCGGATATAAACTACGCCCGTCTGCCCTAGGGCGTTGCGCAGGGAAATGGTCCCATTTGATTGCAGCCGGGTGGCCCACTGGTAGAACTTAGCCACGCCCAAGAGCGCCACCGCCCCCACCATAAACCCAATCAGCAGGGAAAGCGCCGCAGGAACCTGAGATTGTACACAGACAATGGCGGTCCAGGAAAACAGGGTAAAAAAGGCTACGATTCCCTGGAAGGTAAAGAGCCGCAGAGACGGGTCGCCTCCAATGTCCCCAGGTGCGTCGGCCGGATCCATAGAGCTGTCCGGCGTTCCCGCATCGCTTCCACCGGGTGTACCGGCATCCGGGTCCAGGCCGGAAGTGTCACTGGCGTTGAAGTCCCCATCCCCGTGGCCCAGGCCGAAGAGGGAGAGAACGACCTGCAAAAGCAGTAGCAGCGACGCGGGAAACGCAATGCAGTAGAGAACCTTGAGTAAGCTGGACAGACCTTCCCACCATTCAAACATAAGCAACACCTCTCTGCTGTAACTTCAAATTACCATAATTATACCGATTTCGATAACATCTGTCAATATAATTTACTCAAAATATGACGAAGTTTTGAATAATACCAGAGTGCGCCGTCGAAAAAGGACAATTTTTTCGAGGAAATTTTCGCATACGCCCCTTGTAATTCTCTTTCAAATCTGATAAAATACTTATGTAAACAAGATTTACTTTGCGCAAGGTGGTGAGAGAAATGTCAAAGCAGGCTCTTGGTCAGAAAATCAAGGAGCTGCGTCTCGCAAAGAAATTGACGCAGCGGGAAGTGGTAGGAGATTTCATCACCCGTAACATGCTCAGCCAGATCGAAAGCGGCACGGCCACCCCGTCGGTACGCACGCTTGCATATTTGGCGAAGGTGCTGGAGGTGCCTGTTTCCACCCTGCTGGAGAGTGAAGAAACGCAGGGGGTGGCAGCTGATCTGGCGGAGGCGAAGCGGCTCTACCGCCAAGGAAAATTAAAGCCGTGCATGGCGGCGCTCTCTCGGGTGGAAGAGGAATTTGCTGACGAAGCGAACGCCCTCAAAGCGAAGGCTAGCCTGAAGCTGGCGCAGGAGGCGCTTTTGGCGGGGGACTTTGACCAGGTACGCGGGCATGCCGGGAATGCCATCGCGTTCAACGACGACACCATCTATGGTTCTCAGTCCATCAAAGCGGAAGCTCTGCTGTGCCTCGACGAGGTGACAAACGAGAGCTGGGATTACTTTATGCAGTACCAGAGCGCGCTGCAGTCCTCTTTTCTCAGCGCCCATTCCTCCCTCATCAACGCCGAGATGTACTTAAACGAGGGCAATTTCGATCAGGCGCAGATTGTGCTGAAGTCGCTGGAAGGGGGAGGGTACAGCGAAAGCATAGACATGGGGCGTATCAAGCTGCTGCAAGGCCGCGTGGCTATGGGGCGCGGAAAGTGGGACGAAGCCCTTTGTCTCTTCCGGGAAGCGGACGAATGCTGGGCGGACCTGCCTAGGCACGCGCTGCGGCCTTCCCTGTACCAGAATATGGAGCAATGTGCCATTGAGCTGGGGGATTACAAGCAGGCCCATTACTTTGCCACCATGCGCCTTGCGCTAGCCACCGGCGAGGCGCCGCCCTGCGAGCCGCAGGAGGAAGTGAGCAAAGTCCCGAACCACCGCGTGATACGCTAAGGAAACCTATGCGAACAGGAAGAGATTCATGCGGGAAAAAGCCTGGCATCCAAGCTTGGATGCCAGGCTTTTTCGGTTTGCTAACTGCATTTTTTCAACCCTGCGCTGCAAACGAGGGGAGGAATAAGTCGTACCTGCTTGCGAAGAAAGGCGAAAGGAGAATCAGGACTCGGCCGGGAGGGAAGAAACGTCTAGGGGTTCGGACGATTCCAGCTGGGAAGATTCCGAGTAGGAAGAATCCGATTGAGGAGAATCGTTTCCGTCTTCAGGTCTGCTGGAATACGGATCATAAGAATCGCCGTAAGAGGGATTGTGCAGTTCCTCATATGAGGTCAAGCGTCCATCCTCATACCGCCCGGTATAGAGATTGGGAACCGTATCCCCAAGCGTTGAAAGGCCCCTGTAGTTGATCAGGTTCAGGCGTACCGCGTCCGGTTTCTCGACGACATACTCCACATAAAGCCGTGCGCCGGTCATATTATAATTCATGGAGCTTGGGCCTCCTGTGATGGTCATTGTACCGTCCTCAGACACGGTTTTTACATTGTCCCGGTACAGGGTAAGCAGCTGGTCGCAGGCCTCCTTGTCATTATAACGCACCGTAATGTTACGGGTAACCCGCAGTTGGTTGGAAGGTATTATCTTTACGTCGGCGCTCTGGTCGTCCAGGGTCAGCGTCGTGGCATCGGAAGCATCGATCTTATCCGATACGGCGACCGAGTACTGGTACCGGTCCATCCTTTCCTCCAGCCATACCTTGGTCACGTCGCTTTGGAAAACAGCGGTGACGCCGTAGGCAATCAGGCTGCCCACCAGAATCAAGCAAACGAAGAAGATGCTCAAACCGTCAAACTGAATGCGGGGTTTTTCATCTTTGGAAAAGTAGAGGTAGAGGAGCATTTCAATCCCTAGGAGGATCATGATGATGGGCCAGCCGATGGCAATGGCCTTGCCGAAGTTTAGGTCGGTAAAGTTGGAAACCAGCAGCAGCACTCCCGCTACAATCAGGATCGCCGCCATGGAAATGTTGCCTACGCGCCAGCGCCTCATTTGTCTTCCTCCTTCGTGTCAGAATGTAGGTCCTGCTCGTAATAGGGAATATCCTCCTCCTTAGGGGCCTTAGGCTTAGTGGCTTTGAGCAGATAAACACCGCCGAAAATCAGAGCGCCGGCCACAAGAATCTGCCAGAAGAGATTGCGGATGCTACGGATGAGATTGAAAATTCGGTTGATCTGTTCGCTGGAATAGTTATTGGAAGAAAGGATCATATCCAGGACGATGTTAAAGCCATTGTTAAGCAGGAAGAGCACGCCCAGCACAATCAGGATCCAGGCCAGAATTTTGCCCCAGCTCTTGCCTTTGGGCGTAAACTTGTCAGGAAGGTGGAGCCATTCGAAGATGCCCAGATTTTCCTGGGCCATCTGCCGGGGGTCCACCAGCTGCTGATTGATCAGGTTCTTCTTGGTTACCGCGTCAAAAATGCTGTAGCAGAAGAAGACCGGCAGAAAGAACAGCAGCAGGGAAAAAACGTTCCCGAAGAAGCTGACGGTAAGGCTGCTTAAAAAGATGGTTCCGAAAAAGAGGACCATCAGCTGAATGCCCTGTTTGATCAGACCCAGGTACATGTGGCCCGCGCCGGGCAGAAAAGAAAAGAGAATGGTCAGGAAGGTGCTTTTTGTTTTCATTTCGTCGTCTCCTTTTCGGATTGGGATGAGGCCTTTGCGTTGCTGCCCTTGAGCCAGTCGGCCAGTATGTCGTAAAGCTTAGGGGAATCTTCTTCCTTGCCTTCGTAAGCGTCTTGGTTGAGATGTTCCTCTTCCTTTTGCGTAGGCTTGGGTGCGGCCATGGAGTTGAGCCCCGTGGTAATCTGCCCGGTAAACTGAGTCAGTGCGTTGGCGCTGGCGGGCAGAGCCTGGGCCAGGCCTTCGCCGAAGTTTGTGAAAGCGCCGGTGAAGGTGATGACCAGTGTGGCCACGGCCGCAGCCGTGTAACACCAGATCATCCTCCTGCGAAATTGTGGCGTCACCGTTTTGAGCACTGGCTTGGGAACGGGCCGTACCGCAGGCAGGGAATCCATCACCTCATCGGCGAAGTCCACCCCACAAACCTTTTGCCCTTCCAGCAGACCGGTAAACGTTTGAAGACAATGGTCGCAGCCGAAGAGATGCGCTTCCATTTCGTCCCGGCGTTCCTCGTCCAAGGTGTTATCTATGTATTGCCGCCACTGCGCCTCGTCGTAATGCTTCGTCACAATTCTCACCCCACTTTCTTTTAATCATCTGTTTGGCCCGGTAGAGCTGGGATTCCACGGTTTTTTGTGCCTGGCCAGTGATGGCGGCGATCTGCGCCACGCTGCGGCCTTCCATATGCCGCAGCCGGACCACCCTGGCGTACCGTTCCGGGAGACTGTCGATCACCGTCAGGAGTTTCCGGTACTCGTCGCGAAGCTCCACATCCTCCTCAAATTCTCCGCCCGAAGGCTCATTCCCGTTCTCAGGGAATTCCGTGGTATGCTGGAGATGTCGGGTCCATTTCCGCTTAACGTCGATCGCTTTGTTGGTCGCAATGCGGCAGATCCAGGTTTTAAAGCCACGCCCCTCGTACCGGTCCAGCGACAGATACGCGTGGATAAACGCCTCCTGTGCCACATTTTCCGCTTCCATTTCATCTCGCAGGATGGAATAAGCGATGGAGTAGAGCAGGCCCTGGTACTGTTTGACGATCTCTTCAAACAGTTCTTTTTCGCCGGATAAAATCCTTGCGACCAGTTCTTCTGCATGGGCCATCGGCTTTCCTCCCATCCTTTGAATTTCGTTTCCTTGGTACCAGTATAATAGACGCGGGCCGAAAACAAAACCCTGCAAAATCGCCCATGGAAATAGTCGGCAGTTTCTCCGCACGGATTCCGGCATTTTTGCAAATGTTGCACACCGTCTTCGGTATACTCGGGACAAGCGCCGCATATTTATGGGTAGCAGTCACACAAAGAAGGAAATACTGTCACAATTGCACAATTCAAACGATAAAAATTCATGAGCTAAGAAAATTTTTATGAAATGCGCTAATTTTTCTTGAATTGTGTGGGCAAATACGCTATAATTATCCCTGTCGGTATTTTGGAACTGTGAAACATGGCGATACCGAAATGGCAAAGATGCCAAGTTCGTGCAAATAAGTACATCGGAAGGGGAATCTTACCTTGAAACAGTATTCGGCCAAAGACATTCGTAATGTTGTTCTTACGGGACATGGCGACTCAGGAAAGACCTCTCTGGCAGAGGCCATGTTGTTTCTCGCAGGAGCGACGGACCGCCTGGGCAAGGTAGCCGACGGCAATACCGTGTGCGACTTTGACCCGGAGGAAATCAAACGCAAAACTTCCGTTTCCACGGCGGTCGCGCCGCTGGAATGGTTGAATAAAAAGATCAATGTGATCGACACGCCCGGCCTGTTCGACTTTGCAGGCGGCCTGTGCGAGGGAATCCGCGCGGCAGAGCTGGCAGTGATCGTGGTATCCGGCAAGACCGGCGCATCCGTTGGCGCGGAAAAAGGATACAAGGCGGCGGAGAAGCGCGGTATCCCGAAATACTTCTTCATCAGCCGTCTCGACGAAGAGAACAGCGATTTTTTCAAAAGCTACCAGTCCCTCAAGGACGCGTTCGGTGTGACGGTCTGCCCGATTATTATGCCCCATGTGGAAAACGGCAAGATCGACTGCTTTGTGGATCTTTTGAAGCTCAAGGCCTATTCCTGCAGCGGCGGCAAACGGCATGAGGTCCCCATGCCCGACGTGGATGACCGCTTAAGCGAAATGCGCGATGCCATAGCGGAAGCCGTGGCACAGACCAGCGAAGAATTGATGGAAAAGTATTTCAGCGGCGAGGAGTTTACCTCCGAGGAGCTGATTGCTGGGGTTTCCTCCGGTGTGCGCAACGGGGAAATTACCCCGGTGTTGGGCGGTTCCGCATCCACTCTCGACGGCGTTGGTCTTTTGATGGATAACATTGTGTCCCTGGCTCCCTCGGCAGAGGAAGCGGCGGGCGAGATGGGGGAGACCCCTTCCGGCGACGCAGTGGAGCTGAAAGTGAACGAGAGCGAGCCCACCGCCGCGATTGTTTTCAAAACAGTGGCCGATCCCTTCGTGGGCAAGCTTTCCTATTTTAAAGTGATCTCTGGCAAGATGACGCCGGAAACCCAGATGGTCAATTCCCGTACCGGGGCTACTGAGAAAATCGGCAAGCTGTTGACCATCCGAGGCAAAAAGCAGGAGGATACGCCTTGCGTGGTAGCTGGAGATATCGGCGCAGTGGCGAAGCTTACCTCTGCCAACACCGGCGATACCTTGGCGGCTGTGTCCCGTCCGGTTACTTTGGCGGGAATCGACTTCCCGGCACCCAGCCTTTCCAAGGCGGTCACGCCCAAGGCAAAGGGCGATGAGGAAAAGATTGCGGCGGGTTTGGCAAGACTCAAGGAAGAAGACCCCACCATCCGGGTGGAAAACAATATCGAGACCCATCAGATGATTCTAAGCGGCCTGGGCGAGCAGCATCTGGACGTGATTGTTTCCAAGCTCAAGCAGAAGTTTGGTGTGGACGTGGAGCTTTCCGCACCTAAGATTGCCTACCGGGAAACCATCCGCAAGAAGGTCAAGGTCCAGGGCCGGCACAAGAAGCAGTCGGGCGGCCACGGCCAGTTCGGCGACGTGTGGATCGAGTTCGAACCCTGCGACGGGGACGATCTGGTATTCGAAGAAAAGGTGTTCGGCGGCGCAGTGCCCAAGAACTTCTTCCCGGCGGTGGAAAAGGGCTTGCGTGACTGTGTACAGGCAGGTGTGTTGGCGGGCTATCCCATGGTGGGCCTGAAGGCCACCTTAGTGGACGGCTCCTACCACCCAGTGGACTCTTCGGAAATGTCCTTTAAAATGGCGGCCAGCCTCGCCTACAAGGCGGGCATCCCCCAGGCGGGCCCGGTTCTTCTCGAACCCATCGGCAGCCTGAAGGTGTACGTGCCGGAAGCAAAAATGGGGGACATCATCGGTGAAGTCAACAAGCGCCGCGGCCGCGTGCTGGGGATGGATGCGGGCCCCGAAGGCCTGCAGGAGGTCAGCGCAGAGGTACCGGTGGCAGAAATGGCGGATTTTACTACTTATCTGCGCCAGGTGGCCCATGGCCGGGGGTATTTTACCCTGACCTTTGAGCGTTATGAGGAAGCGCCTCCCTTTGTGGCCCAGAAGGTCATTGAGGAAGCGAAGAAGGCCGAATAAGATACATAATGAAAGAGAAGCCCGCCCCGTTCCATAACCCGACAGGGCGGGCTTTTTCGTTTCTTAGAGGCATGGGGGCAGGAAAAGCGCCCCTGCAGCGCCGCCTGGAGACGGCC
>CAMLYM010000080.1 GCA_946491705.1 uncultured Clostridia bacterium | reverse complement strand
ACCCAGCGGGGCAAAAAGATGCGTCCCGGCGACCGGGCATCCTACCAAGATCTCGTGGCGGAAGTTGTTGCAAAATGAAGGTAGATTCTCTTTCCTTTCACCATTTCCGCAACCTCTGCGACGGGGAGCTGCAAGCCAGCGACGGAGTCAACGTCATCTGGGGAGACAACGCGCAGGGAAAGACCAATCTTTTAGAGGCCATCTGGCTGTTTACCGGTTCACGCAGCTTTCGCGGCGCCAAGGATGCGGAGCTTTTGTCCTTTTCGAAAAAGGACGCGGCCTTAACCCTTTCCTTTACCGCTCAAAATCGGGAGCAAATAGCAAAGATTACTATATCGCCAAATAAACAAGTTTCATTAAATGGGGTGTCCATGGGGACGGTGTCGGCCATGGCGGGTGTTTTCTGCGCGGTGGTATTCGCCCCGTGTCACCTTTCTTTGATTCAGGACGGGCCGGCCGAACGACGGCGGTTCCTGGATGCGGCCATCTGTCAGGTAAAGCCTTCCTACCATGGGCTTTTAACCGAATATAACCGCACCCTTTTGCAGAGAAATACCCTGCTCAAGGACATGGCGTATCACTCGGAGCTTAGCTCTACCATGGAAATCTGGGAAGAGCATCTTTCCCGCATCGGCGGGCGGATTCAGGAAATTCGTCGCCGGTACCTGTACCGGCTGAACCCGGCGGTGAAAGAGGTGTACGAGGGTTTGTCAGGCGGCAATGAGCAGCTGACCCTTTCCTACCTGCCGGGAGGGCATAACGAACCCGTGTCTCTGGAGGGAAAAGAAGCGCCTGTATTTAAGGATCTGCTGCTTCAGAATCTGCGGCTGCGACGGCGGGAGGACATGCTGGCGGGAAGCACCAGCGTGGGACCCCACCGGGACGACCTTCTTTTTTCTATCAACGGTTTTTCCGCCAGAACCTATGGGTCCCAGGGACAGCAGCGGTCGGTGGTGCTGGCGTGCAAGCTGTCGGAAGCGTCTTTGCTGCGGGAGGTCACTGGGGAACAGCCGGTGGCGTTGCTGGACGACGTGCTCAGCGAGCTGGACCCGAGACGGCAGGATTTCGTGTTGAACCACATTAAGGGCTGGCAGGTGTTCATCACCTGCTGCGATCCCAAGCAGACCGAGCGCCTGGCGGCGGGCCGGTCTTTCGAAATGAAGAACGGCGTGCTGCGGCCGGCCGAATAACGATACAGGAGATGGGCTATGTATTTGCATTTGGGGCAGGACACGGTGGTGCGCACCGATGAAATCGTGGGAATTTTCGATCTGGATACCTCAACGGTGTCCAAACGCACCCGGGAATTTCTGACCAAGGCCGAAAAGGCGGGCCGGGTGGTCAACGTGTCCATGGAGCTTCCGAAATCCTTCGTGCTTTGCGCAAAGAAAGGAAAAGGTGAATTGTACATTTCCCAGATTTCTTCCGCTACTCTGCTCAAACGCACCGGATTTATGGAAGAAATCTCTTTGAAATAGAGAAAGCCATATGAGTCTTACTGATACTGGAGGTATTGTCTTGGACATCAATCCCGAAAAGAACCCGACGGTGGTTACAGAGGAATATGACGCGGATGAAATTCAGGTTCTGGAAGGCCTGGAAGCCGTCCGTAAGCGCCCGGGCATGTACATCGGCTCTACCGGCGAACGGGGCCTTCATCATTTGGTCTACGAAATTGTCGACAATTCCATCGACGAGGCGTTGGCTGGCCACTGCGACAAAATCAAGGTGGACATCCTGCCCGGAGACGTGATCCGTGTGGCGGACGACGGCCGCGGCATCCCGGTGGGCATTCAGTCAAAGATGGGGATTCCTGCGGTTACGGTGGTATTCACCGTGCTGCACGCGGGCGGTAAGTTCGGAGGCAGCGGATACAAGGTGTCCGGCGGCCTGCACGGCGTAGGCGCCTCGGTGGTAAACGCCCTGAGCGAATGGCTGGAAGTGGAGGTCCGGGACGGGGAGCATATCTACAAGCAGCGGTTTGAGCGGGGCAACGCTATGAATGAGCTGACGGTATGCGGAGATACTAGCGAAACCGGTACTACCGTCATTTTTAAACCAGACGGGGAAATTTTCCGGGATACCCTTGTATTTCAGTACAATATCCTGCTGCGCCGCCTGCGGGAACAAGCTTTCTTGAATGCCGGGGTGCACATTGTTCTGACCGATCAGCGGGATCCGGAGAACGTGGTGACCGATACCCTTTGCTACGAGGGAGGCATCCGTTCTTTTGTAGAGTACATCCATTCCCGTACCACCGCCAATCCCATCCATCCGGATGTGGTGTACCTGTCCGCGGTGGATGGGGATTCCATGGCGGAAATTGCCTTCCAGTATAACGACAGCTTTGAGGAAACCATTCTTTCCTTTGCCAACAACATTCACACCACCGACGGCGGTACTCATGAAACCGGCTTTAAGACGGCGCTGACCAGGGTGTTCAACGAATACGGGCACCGGTTTAAGCTGATTAAGGAAGACGAAAAGCTTTCCGCCGAGGACGTGCGGGAAGGGTTGACCGCTATCATCAGCGTCAAGCTTAAGGATGCCCAGTTCGAAGGGCAGACCAAGGCGAAATTAGGCAATACGGAAATCCAGTCTATGGTCAGCCGGCTTGTGTACGACAAGCTGATGACCTACTTCGAGGAAAACCCCACGGTGGCGGGAGCCATCTTCGAAAAAGCGGTGGCTGCGTCAGTGGCGAGAGAGGCGGCACGGCGGGCAAGAGAGCTTGCCAGGCGAAAAACCGCCATGTCCTCCGGCGGCCTGCCTGGAAAGCTGGCCGACTGCCAGTCCAGAAACCCCGAAGAAACGGAAATCTACATCGTAGAGGGCGATTCAGCAGGCGGATCGGCCAAGTCGGGGCGGGATCGGCGGTTCCAGGCTATCCTTCCCTTGTGGGGAAAGATGCTCAACGTGGAACGGGCGCGGCTTGACAAGGTCTATAACAACGACAAGCTCATGCCGGTGGTGCTGGCGCTGGGCTGCGGCATTGGGGACGAATTCGATATCAACAAACTGCGGTACGGCAAGGTCATCATCATGGCGGATGCCGACGTGGACGGGTCCCACATCCGCACGCTGCTTTTGACCTTCTTTTTCCGCTTCATGCGCCCTCTGATTGAAAACGGCAACATCTGCATCGCCCAGCCACCTCTTTTCGAGGTGAAAAAGGGCAAGAAGGTGCGCTACGCTTATTCCGATCCCCAGCGGGACGAATACATCGAGGAGCTTGGCGGAAATGCCAGCGTCCAGCGGTATAAGGGCCTTGGTGAGATGGACCCGGAGCAGCTTTGGGAGACCACCATGAACCCGGAAAACCGCATCATTTTACAGGTGACCATGGAGGATGCGGTGGCGGCCAACGAGGCCTTTACCATCCTCATGGGCGATAAGGTAGAACCCAGACGGCAGTTTATTGAAGAAAACGCCAAGTATGTCAACAACCTGGACGTGTAATCTATTTTGCAAAAGGAGAAACGGTATGGACAAAGAAGAGCGGATGGGTCTGGCGGCGCAGGAGCCGGATGAGGACACTAAGACGGCCGAACCCATGGACGAGGAAACGAGAAGAGCAATGGGCATTCTGGAGGAGCCGGTTCCTATGGAGGACGAAGAGGAAGAGATCTTTCCTCAGGAGCCGGCGTTGATGGAAGTCAGCTATGTGCTCACGGAAGAAGAACTGGCCCAGGCTTTCCGGGCGGTGGGGATGTATAAGATCAAGGGAAAGCGCCAGTGGATTTATTCGGCACTGATGGTGATTGTCATCGCCATCACTATTTATAACATCATACTGGACCCCAGCTACATGGCCATGGGCTGTGTTCTCATCGCAGTGTGCGTGGCCCTGCTGGCGATGGTATGGCTGGTTCCCAATTTGGGGCTCAAAAAGCAGGCAAAGCGCGCCTTTGACCCGGACCCGAAGGTGGTGCGGTTTTACAAAGGGCGCATTGAATCCGGCAAGGAAGGCAACCGTCATTTCGGCAACATTAAGCTTGGCGGAAAAAACAAGGTGGATTTGTACGACGGGCTCTATGTCATCCAGATGGAAAACCACCGTCTGATCGCCATTCCGGAACGGGCGATTCCGTCTGAGGAAAGAGAAAAGGCAAAGGCGTTGCTGTTCGGCTGGGAATACAACGAGCAATAAGATTGCGTTTTGTTAGGAAGGAGGAGACTCTTTATGGATTATCAGCCGGAGGGGCAGATCCCGGTGGCGCAGGCGTCTTATACGCTCACCAAAGAAGAGTACCAAAAAGGAAGGCTTCTGGTGGAAAAGCGGCACGCAAGCCTATTGAGCGCCCCGGTTTTTATCCTGCTGGGCCTTGCCCTGTTCGCTTTGGGCGTCACTTCCTTCTTTTATGACCAGCTGTCTGTTTCCTCCATTCTGCTGGCCGCAGTTTTGATGGTTCTGGGTATTTTTACGTCAGCGTATTTCGCATCCGCCAAGCCGGCCAACATCATGGGAGAAGCCGACCGGCAGTATAACGGCAGCATCCTTCTCAAAAGCCCTAAAAAGGTTACCATCTGCCGGGACGTGTTTTCCATCCAGGACGAGTTTGAACAAGTGCGGCCCTTTTATTCCGAGCAGAGGGCCTGCATGGAAACGGATGATTTCTTTTTGATCGTGGCGGACCGGTCGGGCAAGGCTTATCTGATACCGAAACGGGCGTTTGGAGAACAAGCTGAGCAGGTGTCCGGCGTGCTCTCGGCCGCTTTTGGAAAACGATACCGCCGGACGAAATAAGCACGTGAAGCGGATTAGAAAGGAAACGGAGGGGGATTATGGACGAGCAGAAGAACGGGGCGCTGTTCTCAGTGAGCTTCCTGCCGACCCCGGGGGATTACATAGAAGCAAGGCTTCTGCGCACCCAGCTTCGCCACAGCGGGACGCTGTCCAGGGTGACAAAGCTGGCGGGCGCGGTGCTGCTGGCGGGAGGAGTCGCCGTGCTGCTGTTTCTGGCGAAAACCTCCACGGCGGCTTTCATAGTGGCGGATCTTTTGATTTTATTGGGAATGGCCCTTTTCTTCCTTACCGACGCGGTCCTTCCCGTGCTGGAGCGCAGGCGGGCGAAGAAAAGCTACGAGTCCTCCAATGTCCTAAAAGACAGCAGGCTCATGGGAATATTCCCCTGCTGTTTCACGGTGAAAACCGCTACTCTAGAGGGAACCTATCCTTTCACAGGGCTTCAGGAGATCATCGAAGGAGAGCATACCTTTGTCCTGGGTATGGATGAAAACTGCATCTGGTACCTTCCCAAGCGCTTTTTGGAGGAAACGCAGATAGAAATGCTGCGCCGGCTCCTTGTTGAGGCACGGGGAGACTGTTATACGCGGGTTTATTTGTCCGCGCAGGAAAAGAAGACGAAGAACTAACAAGGCAAATCCACAGCAAGGTTATAAGCAATGCGAAATGAGGTTTTTAAGGAATGGAACTGGAAGGGAAGAGAATCATACAAGTGGATATCGAGAAGGAAATGAAAAAATCCTATCTCGATTATTCCATGTCGGTCATTGTGGGGCGCGCCCTGCCCGACGTGCGCGACGGGTTAAAGCCGGTGCACCGGCGTATTTTATATACCATGCATGAAAACGGGCTTACGCCGGAAAAGGCGTACCGCAAATGCGCCGATACCGTCGGTTCGGTGCTGGGCCGGTACCATCCCCACGGCGACGCGTCGGTCTACGATGCGCTGGTGCGCATGGCGCAGGACTTTTCGTTGCGCTATATGCTGGTGGACGGGCACGGAAACTTTGGTTCCGTGGACGGCGATCCCCCTGCCGCCTACCGTTACACCGAGGCGCGGATGGGAAAGCTGGCCATCCCCATGCTTACCGACATTGAGAAGGAAACCGTCAATTTTCTTCCCAACTACGACGACCGCTTAAAGGAACCGGAGGTTCTCCCCTCCCGGTTCCCGAATTTATTGGCAAATGGTTCCACCGGCATTGCGGTGGGTATGGCGACCAACATTCCGCCTCACAACCTGGGCGAAGTGATCGACGCCATGTGCCTGCTCATTGATAACCCGGAGGCAACCCTAAACGACTTGATGGACTGCATCCAGGGGCCTGATTTTCCCACCGGCGGCGTGATTATGGGCCGGTCGGGCATCCGGGCGGCCTACGGCACCGGCCGGGGGCGGATTCTAGTGCGGGCAAAGGCGGAAATTGCCCAGACCCATACAGGCCGGTATCAGATTATTGTCACCGAGCTTCCCTATCAGGTCAACAAAGCGCGTCTAATTGAAAACATTGCGGATTTGGTCAAGGAAAAGCGCATTGAAGGCATCTCCAACATCGACGACCATTCCGACCGGGAAGGCATGCGCATCGTCATCGACCTGAAACGGGAAGCCAATCCCCAGGTGGTGCTAAACCAGCTCTACCGCTTTACCCAGATGCAGGCCACCTTTGGAGCCATTATGCTGGCGCTGGCGGACGGGCAGCCGAAGGTCATGACCCTCAAGGAGATGCTGGAGCACTACATCAAGTTCCAGGTAGAGGTCATCACCCGGCGTACCCAGTTCGACCTGAGAAAGGCCCAGGAACGGGCCCATATCTTAGAAGCACTCTGCAAGGCGCTGGACTTTATCGACGAAGTGGTGGACATTCTCAAAACCTCGCCCAACATCGCCGAAGGCAAGCAGAGGCTGATGGACCGGTTTGCGTTTGACGATGTGCAGGCTTCCGCCATCGTGCAGATGACGCTGGGACGGCTGACCGGCCTGGAGCGGCAGAAGCTGGAAGATGAGCTTGAAGAGCTGCACACAAAGATCGACGAGTTTCACGCGATCCTTTCTTCCGAGGAGCGCAGACGTTCTATCGTCAAGGAAGAGGCGATGGAGCTCAAAGAGAAGTTTGCCGACCCCCGTCGCACGGAAATCTGCGCGGTGAGCGGCGAGGTGGACATTGAGGACCTGATCGAGGAAGAGGAATGCGTGCTGACCATCACCCGCTTCGGCTATATCAAGCGCCTTCCGGTGGACACCTACAAGGCCCAGAAGCGGGGAGGCCGAGGCATTTCCGGTATGACCCGCCGAGAGGAAGACTATGCCGAGGAAATGTTCACCTGCTCGACCCACGATTATGTGCTGTTTTTGACCAATACCGGCCGCCTCTATCGTCTCAAAGGCTACGAGGTTCCCGAAGGAACCCGGACTTCCAAGGGGGTCAACATGGCAAACGTCCTGCCGTTAACGCCGGAGGAACGGGTCAACGCCATGATTCAGGTGGGCAAGGATACCAGGGACGGGTATCTGGTGATGGTGACCCGCAAGGGCCTCATTAAACGCTGCGCGCTCAAGCTGTTTGAGAACGTGCGCAAGTCCGGCGTGCGCGCCATTGAGTTAAACGAAGGGGACGATCTGGCCTGGGTGCGCCTGACCAGCGGCGGCGACAAGCTGATTATCGCCACCCGCAAGGGGATGGCCATTCGGATTGACGAAAACGACGTGCGGCCCATGGGCCGGGGCGCCCGCGGCGTAAAAGCCATCCAATTGGCCGCTGGGGACGAGGTGGCCGGCATGGCAAGAACCCGTCCGGGCGGAACGCTGCTGACGGTGACCGAAACCGGGTACGGCCGGCGCAGTGAGATCGGCGATTACCGGCTTCAGTCAAGAGGCGGAAAGGGCCTTATCAATTACCGCACCGCCCTCTATGGCGACGTGGCCGCCATCAAGGTGGTGGACGATGACGACGATGTGATGATGATTTCCTCGGATGGGGTGGTCATCCGGGTGGCGGTGAAGGACCTGCGGGTTCTGGCCCGTCCGGCCAAGGGCGTGCGGGTTATGCGCATCGACCCGGACAGCGAAACGAAGCTGGTATCCATCGCCCGTACCCCCCATGAGGACGATGAGGAGCATGAGGCCGTCATCGTGGAAGGAGACGCGGAGGAAGGCGCCGGGGTGACCGAGGGCGAAGAACCCGAGGAACAGACGGGGCCGGAAGAGGATGAAGTTTTAAACGCCGAGGAATGATTTCTGCACAAATGCAATGTGGAAAACCGGAGAAAACCGGTTTGTGCCAAAAAAGAAACCAGCATATGTGCTTTATTTGGTAGAACCGGTCGAATCAGTCTACAGGATGCGGTAGATAGGCGAAGAAAAAGGAAAAAGCGGCGGTGGAAAAGTTATCAACAGGGTTTTCCACAGGCTGTTGATAAATGTTGAGGAAAATCCGTCGAGTATAAGAAAGAGGCCCGGAATGCAAATTCCGGGCCTCTTTTGTAAGGAAAAGAACCAGTGTATTCTTATTTCAATGGACTTACATGCCAAATATCCCGTGCGTAATCGGCAATAGCCCGGTCGGCGGAGAAGATTCCCGCACCCGCCACGTTGCGAAGGGACATGCGGTTGAATTTGGCCGGGTCGGCATACACCGCGTCGATAGCCGACTGGGCCCGGCAATAATCCTCAAAGTCCGCCATGACCATGTACTGGTCGGCTCCCAGCAGAGCGTGGACCACCTCGTCGAAGGTAGCGCCGGCAAAGCCCTGGCGCACCGCGTCCACCGCCCGGCGAAGGCGGTGATTGTTGTTGTAGTACACCTGTGGATTGTACCCGCTGCGCTGCAAGTTCTCCACCTCCGGCGTGCGCATCCCGAAGAGGAACATGTTTTCCTCCCCGACCGCGTCGCAGATTTCCACGTTTGCCCCGTCCAGAGTACCCAAAGTTACCGCACCGTTGATCATCATCTTCATGTTGCCGGTGCCGGAAGCCTCGGTGCCCGCCAGGGAAATCTGTTCGCTGATTTCGGATGCCGGCATCAGAAGCTCGGCTAAGGTCACCCGGTAGTCCTCCAGGTAGACGATGCGAAGCTTATCCCGCACAGCCGGGTCGTTCTCAAGCACCTCCGACAGCTTACAGATCATGCGGATGATCTGCTTGGCAAGGAAGTACCCAGGCGCGGCCTTGGCGCCAAAAATAAAGGTCCTGGGCTGAATGTCCAGATTGGGATTGTCCTTCAGGTCCTGGTAAAGGGAGAGTATGTGCAGGGCGTTTAAATGCTGGCGCTTGTATTCATGCAGGCGCTTGACCTGCACGTCAAAGATGGAATCTGGGTTTAAAATCACCCCGTTCTGCTTTTTCACATATGCGGCAAGGCGCTCCTTGTTCTCCCGCTTGACCTGCTGAAGACGTTTTAACACGGTAGAATCCTTTTCGAACACCTTGAGCTTTGCAAGCTGGGAGGCGTCTTTGACAAATCCGTCCCCGATTAGTTCCGTGAGCAGGTTGGTAAGCCCGGGATTGCTCTGGCACAGCCAGCGCCGGTGGGCGATGCCGTTGGTTACGTTTTTGAACTTCTCCGGCGTTACCACATAAAAGTTGTGAAACACCGTGTCCTTCACAATCTGGCTGTGAAGCTTGGATACGCCGTTGACCGAGCTGCTTCCCAGCACGGACAGGTTCGCCATCTTCACCATCTGGTAACTGATGACCGCCATATCACTGACCATTTGGGTATTTCCCCCGGTGGCCGTCATCATCTGGGCGCCCTCCCGGTTGTTGATCTCCTGCACGATCTGATGGATGCGGGGCAGAAGCTGAGCGAACAGATCCTCCGGCCACACCTCCAGCGCTTCCTTCATAACCGTGTGGTTGGTATAGTTGATGGTCTTGGTCACGATGTCCCAGGCCTCGTCCCAGCCGAAGCCGCACTCGTCGAGCATGATGCGCATTAGCTCCGGAATCGCCAGGGCCGGATGAGTGTCGTTTAGCTGGATGGCCGCTTTTTCCGGCAGGTTATGCAAAGAGGAATATTCCGACAGATGGCGGTAAATAATATCCTGAATGGAGGCGGACACCAGGAAATACTGCTGCCGCAGCCGCAGACTCTTTCCTTCCCGGTGGTTGTCGGAGGGATAGAGCACCTTGGTGATGGCCTCCGCCATGGAGTTTTGCTCCATAGCACGCAGGTAATCTCCCTGGTTAAACAGGTTCATGTCAAGCCCCGGGGCTCTTGCTTCCCACAGCCGCAGTACCGATACCCCTTCCCCGTCCTTGCCGGGAACGTACATGTCGTAGGGAACCGCCTCCACCGAGGTGTAGTTGATGTGCTCCACCTGATGATAGCTGCCGTCCCACCAGTCCTTGACCTGACCTTCGAATTTGATGATGCGGGTCTGCTCCGGACGGGGAATCAGCCACACGTCGCCGCCCGGCAGCCAGTTGTCCGGAAGCTCCGTCTGCCAGCCGTCCACGATCTTCTGGCGGAAAATGCCGAACTCGTACCGCAACGAATACCCCATCGCCGGATACCCGCCGGTGGCCAGCGCGTCGAGAAAACAAGCCGCCAGGCGGCCGAGCCCGCCGTTTCCAAGACCCGCGTCCGGCTCCATCTCGTAAAGGGTCTCGGTTTTCACCTCAAAGCTTTTGAGGGCTTCGTCCACCACGTGGCACAGCCCAAGGTTATAAATATTGTTCTTCAGAGAGCGCCCCATAAGGAATTCCATGCATAGATAATACACCTGCTTGCCCTGCTTTTTGCGTACATCCTCCTCAAAGTCCCGGCGCAGATTCTGCACCAGGTCGCGCACCACCAGAGCCAGGGCCAGATAAATATGTTCATTGGTCGCTTCCTGCGGCGTAACGCCGAAATTGTGCGACAGCTTCGCCGTAATGATTTCGGTCATCTGCGCGGCAGAAATTGGGTTTTTCATAAGTAAACCTCCAAACGAAAGAGTAATCCAAAGAATTTTTGCCAAGTCGTCTGCTTATTATACACCA
>CAMLYM010000079.1 GCA_946491705.1 uncultured Clostridia bacterium | reverse complement strand
TGCCTGCCCACGTGGAAATGATGGGCCTCATCGGCATGGGCAACAACCCCATGGTCGGCGCGACGGTGGCCTGTGCAGTCGCGGTGGAAGAGGCAATGAAATAAGGCGCAAAGCCGCATAAATATTAGATTTTTAACGATAGGGTGCTTGGTGTGATTTACACCAAGCACCCTATTTTTTCATCTAAACCCGGTGTTGTCTGCCATTTACCAACGCAGGAATAAGACGCTGTGAAATTTGTTTGTCCAACATATGCCTCCGGTACATGCTTTTAGAACATTCCATATTTTTTCGTTCATCCTCCCTGTTCAATGCAACTCGTATTTCGTAATAATCTGCAAGTCTCCATACCCGAGCTGCTGAAATAACAAATCGAATGAATGGATAGATATGAAAAACAATGACATAATAATCAAACGTAAGAAAAACAATCCGGTAAGAAAGGCGAGGTGGACGGTTTGCTGCCAAGCATACGCACTGCCCCAAATGGGGACGGAACGCATACTCTGATTTTGAATTTTCCAAGAGAGGACGCGGAATTTGCCAAAGAATTCTGTCGAAGCCAAGATCGTAGGAATAAGTCTACGGATTTGAAAGAAAAGATCTTGGAACAAGCCAAAAAGTTTAAAATCACAAGTGTAAAAATTCTCATATCCGGTGTGCTGGTAGCCACCTTCGCTTTTTCTTCTTTGTTATCGGCATTTGCTGCCAATGACCGGTATACCATGGGTTATCTTTACAGCGGGACGGATGTGCAGCAGATTGAATATGTTAACCAGGCCAATCATGCGTTGGATACGGTTTCTCCCAGCTATTTTGATATCCAGGAAGACGGCAGCCTGAAGCTCAACTATCTCAGCCCCTTTTTTATTAAGAGCATGCATGAAAAAGGGATAAAGGTAGTCCCGTTCCTGAGCAACCATTGGAATCGGACGGCGGGTATCAATGCATTGGACGATGTCGAATCGCTCTCTGACCAGCTGGCAGATTATATTGAGGAATACGATTTGGATGGCATCAACGTGGATATTGAGAATGTCACTCATGAGCAGCGGGATTCGTATACCGAGCTTGTGCGGTTGCTGCGGGAAAAAATCCCTGCGGATAAGGAGGTCTCGGTAGCTGTTGCAGCCAATCCGAACAACTGGCAGACTGGTTGGCATGGCTCCTACGATTATACGGCTCTCGCTCGATATGCGGATCACTTGGTGATTATGGCGTATGACGAACATTATGAGGGAGGAGAAGCAGGGCCGGTAGCCAGTATGGATTTTGTGGAAAGCTCGATCCAATATGCCTTGAGCAAAACGACTGCGGATAAAATTGTTATTGCCGTTCCATTTTATGGACGAGTATGGAGCCTGGACGACGGCCGGATTGCGGGAAAAGGCGTCAGCAGCAAAGTCATTCAGAAGATTCTTGCAGATTGTAAGGCGACCGTCCAGTATGACGAAGCCAGCCAGTCCGTGAAAGCGGAGGTTATAGTCACCGAAGCGGACGGAAAATACACCGTCGGCGGAAATTTTGTTCTGCAGCCGGGACGGTATGTCGTATGGTTTGAAAACGACCGGTCTTATGAAGAAAAACTGGGACTGATTGAGAAATATGACTTGAAAGGGGCCGGCGCCTGGTCGTTGGGGCAGGAGGATACCTCCATATGGGATCGCTATGAGGAATGGGTCAACGGTGATGAAACGGATGCAGGGGATCCCCCTTCTGCCACGCCCCCGCAGCCGGAACCGCCCGTTTTGCCGGAACCGCCTGTTCCCCCTGTGGATGACGAGGCGGAATTCGAGCCGCCGACGGAAACTCCATTTATCACTGCCTATATCAAACGGGATTACACCAGTGTGTCGGTGTATCAAAATCCCAATTTAAGGGGAAAGGTAATTGCCGCCTTGTCCGCAGGAGAAACGATCTCCGTCCGGGAAAGCAAACCTGGTGTCTACCAGGTGCGGCTTTCCGACGGGCGCATGGGCTATTTGTCCGCCACCTATATCACCTTTGAAAAAGAACCGGAAACACCGGCTCCGGTGCCTCCTTCCCAGGAGTATTTTCTCCACCGGGTGCAGCCTGGAGAGACGCTATGGAAGCTTGCACAGCAATATCTGGGGCAAGGCAGCCGTTACACAGAGATCGTGCAGCTCAACGGACTGACAAGCGACCGGATTTATCCGGGTATGGAGTTGAAGATACCTGGGGCCTCAGAGGAGCCGCCGGTAAAGCCGGAAGCCTCCTATCAAGAGTATACTGTCAAACGGGGAGACTCTCTATGGAAAATTGCCCGAAAGTATCTTGGTTCCGGCAGTCGGTATACAGAAATCATAGAGATAAACGGTTTGAAGAGCGAGACGGTTCATCCTGGACAGATTCTCAAGCTGCCGGTCTCCTGATCCTCTTTGTCTGAGAATCGCCGGCGCTCTTTTAAAAAAGCATGGGGAACAGCAAAACCGCCGTTCCCCATGCTTTTTCTATATACCAAGCCTATCGCTTGCCAGCATCGGCATCCTCGCTGTTTACGGATACTTCCCGCGTCTAGTCCCTGCTTTTTGCGGGATACTCTCGTCCTGAAGCGCCGGAAAGCCTTTGCTGTTGAAGATGGCGGACGTCTGCGAGGAAAACGCTAGCCTTGCCATATAAAAAGGAAGAGTCCATTTCATGAAAAACAACCATACGGGGGTTGAATCATGAAGCGGAGGCATTTTATTTAAATTATCCGGAAGCATAATTCTGTATACCGTCAAAAAGATGTCGCAGCCTATTCCGTATAAACCAAGTCCGCATGTATTCCCTAAATCAGAGCAGGGCTGCTTCCTACACGGAAGTTAGGCTCTTATAGAGCCTGCAAAGAGACGCTGGAACGGTTTTTAGCAGAATGAAGGACGGAATTTGACGGATCCAAATTGGGACAGCCTGATTGGGCGAAAGATACCAATTGGACGCTATTTGCCGAGAAACGAACAAGAAGCACGAAAAGCAATGCAATGAATGTGTAAATAAGATGCATAAATATGGATAAATCATGAATTTTGGGTCAAGAAAAAATAGACATGAAAATCATAAAAAAGGAAAGATTTTAGGCTGTTATTGTAGTAGAAAAAGCGAATAGCCGGAAATACAAGATAAAAGATAAGCGGAAAACGGACCATAGCATAAAGTTGTACTTACATATAATTGATAAATTTTTTTATTATTATGAATAATTTTTGTTAATTTTTTCTCGTATCTTATAATTTTTGTATATATAATTAACTCGTATCCACTTGTTGGATACCAAAAATGAAGGGAGATGTTAGAATGAGAATGAAAAAAGCAATGGCAGTTGCGATGGCGGCTGCCATGCTTGCCGCAGGAAGCACAACGATGGGCTTTACCGCGGCGGCAGAGCCGGCAGCGTCCTACCCGTATCAACTGGTGGACTTTACCGACTTTGAAAACGGCGATACCTGGGGTTTTGTATCGACCGACCAAAATGTCGCTCCGGTCACCGTCGTGGACCAGACCGATGCGAACAAGGCTTTGGAATGGGCCATCAACCGCAGCCGCAGCACTCGAAACGGCGGCATGTACAATGTGGAAAAACGGTTTGACACTCCCATCTACGGCGAGCAGGTCAAGGTGGAATTTGACTGGCGGCCCGGCGAGACCGACTATGTCAAGAGAGAGGGCCTTGTGCATCTTGCGCAGGTGTCCCTGATCGACGAGGACCGCAACGTTATTTTCTCCATCAACAACAACGTCCTGCACGACGGTTACCTGAGCTATACCGTGGGCGAGGGCGGAACCTCCAACGGTTCCTACCGTAAGATGCTCCCGTTCAGTGATATCTGGGCGTGGTATCATGTGTCCATCGAGGTGGACTTTGCCAAGGACGAGGTCAACCTGGTGATTTACGACAAGGCCAATCCCGAGGCGGTTACCACCGTTTCCGGCATCGACCTGTCGGTTTCCAACCAGCTGGGGAACCTGGGTCACATCGACCTGCGTATGATCCGCCCCGGCGGCGACTGCATGATTCTCGACAGCATGCTGATCGACAACATGGCTGTCTATAAGACCGCGTCGACCGAGGATACGGCGGTTTCCACTCCTGCTGAGTACGACTTCACCACCGTCTATGTGGGCGCCGCCCCGACTTTGGCGGATGTGAAGCTGCCAAGCGTCGTGGATGTGAAGCTTGCCAACGGCAACACCGTTTCCGTACCAGTCACGTCCTGGTCCTGCCCGGATTATAACAATGCCGTGTCCGGCATGTACCTGGCCACCGCTACCCTGGGCACGGCTCAAGGTGTGACCTTAAGCCGCGATCTGACCGCTCACATGTGGGTGTACGTCCGCGAGACGGTGGAGAACCGCCTGGAGGTTTCCCGCTTGGTGGAGAACCTAGACCGGGGCGTGGTGGCGCTGCAGGCGGATGACGGCATTTTCGTCAGCTGGCGTCTGCTCGCTTCCGAGTACCAGGCCGACATCGCTTTTAACGTCTACCGCAATGGAAGCAAGATAAACGAAACTCCCATCACCACCAAAACCAATCTGCTCGATCCGCTCGGGAAACCCGGCGACGAATATGTGGTGCAGACCATCAAGCCCAACGAGAGCGAATGGAGCGAGGCGGTTACCGCTTCGAGTGAGAACTTCTTAAGCATTCCGATCCAGAAGCCGGCCAACACCACGGATGTGTCTGGCAAACAAAACATCTCTTACAATGCCAACGACATCATGACCGCCGACCTGGACGGCGACGGCCAGTATGAGTACATCGTGCGCTGGTATCCCAGCAACGGCGTGGACTCCGGCTCCAACGGCCGCCTGACCGGCCCGACCATTTTCGACGCTTACGATACCGACGGCACCATCCTGTGGCGCATCAACATCGGTTATAACATGACCTCCGGCGAGCACTATAACCAGCTGACCGTTCAGGATTACAACGGTGACGGCAAGGCGGAGGTCGCGCTCTTAACGGCGGACGGCACCACTGTTTACGCGCCCGACCGCGCCACCAACACCATTGATATGGATTGCCCTCTCGCGGTAATCGGTGACCCGACGGCGGATTACGTCATCCGTACCAATTCCGAAAAGAACAATTCCGCCAACCGCGTCGGTCATATCAGCGAAGACGCCACCATCTTCTTCACCATGTTCGACGGCGCTACCGGCGCTCCCATCGACACGGTGGACTATTACGCCCAGACGGTCAACGCCGGTTTCTGGGGCGACTTGGACTACAACCGTTCCGACCGCTATAAGGCCACCTCCGCCTTCATTCAGGATGCGGACGGCGCCGCCACCGGCCACAACGCGGCTTTGATGTGCAGAGGCTATTACGAGCGCACCACTGTGGCGGCCTATTCTCTCGATGAGAACAATAAGATCCGTCTCGACTGGGCCCATGACACCTGGTACTATGACGAGGAAGCGCAGACATGGAAACCCAAGGACGGCAACAATTTCTATGAATGCCGCGGCGCGCACTCCACCACGGTTGCCGACGTGGACAACGACGGTTTTGACGAGTTCATCGGCGGCGCCTATTGCCTCGACCAGGACGGTACGGTTCTTTGGTCTGCTGACGGTCTCTTCGGCCGCCCGAATCTGGCCCACGGCGACGCCCTGCACGTGGGCGCCTTCCTGCCCGGCGTGGACGGCCTCCAGCTGATGATGCCCCACGAAGAGCTGCAGGACCGCACCAACTCCGTTTCCTTCCTGGATGCGGCTACCGGCGAGTGCCTCTCCGGTAACGATACCAACACCGGCGACGTGGGCCGCGGCGTCATCGCCAACATCGACCCGAACCCGGGCTTTGAGTATTGGGCCTCCGGCTATCCGGTCTATTCCGCCGTTGACGGCTCGGTGGCGTATGAATCCCAGGGCGGCATGCCCACGAACTTTACCGTCTATTGGGACGGCGACCTGCTCACCGAAAATCTCGATAAGACCAACGTGACCAAGCCGGTTGTCGGCGAAGTGGACGGTAAGCCCGCCATTACCGGCAACACCACCCTGCTGAGTATGACCGGAACCACCCACGGCAACGGCTCCAAGGGCGTTCCCGGCCTGACGGCGGACGTGCTGGGTGACTGGCGTGAGGAAATCATTATGAGAACCTCCGACAATACCGCCATCCGCATCTACTCCACCACCACTCCCACCGACTACATGATTTATACCCTAATGCACGACAGCGCCTACCGTATGCAGTGCGCCGGCCAGATGGGCGCTTACAACCAGCCTAATCACCTGAGCTTCTATCTGGGCGAAGACGTCCGGGATCAGATCCTCAATATGGAGCTTGTGAAACCCAATACCTACACGGTGGAATACAGTGCGGTGGCGGAAGCCTCTGCAACGCCCAATCCCGTTTCGCCCGACGAACCTTTCACCGCTACCATCGTGACCGATCTGACGGTGGATTGGATTGACCTGTATAACGAGGCGGGCAACGGCCTGGTCAGCACGAACAGAAGCATGGTCGAGGCAAACGGACTTCGCACCTGGACTCTGACCACTTCTCTGGGCACTGCCGGCGAGCGTACCCTCTCCATCGGAACCACCCTTGCGGACGGCAGCTTTGTGATGTCTTCCAAGCAGCTGAACGTGAAAGTGGAAAAGACCATCTCCGGCGATCCCGATTCGTTCCGGTTTGTCAAGGTTACGCCGAAGTTTGACGTTGCGAAGGTAAACACACCGATTACCTATGAAGTCGTGACTGAAGGCGATGTGGAACGTCTGGCCTTCTTCAACGAATCCGGCGCCGGTCTTACCACGGTTAACACTGTGGTCGAGCAAGGCAATCAGAAGGTCTGGACCATCAGCGTACCGCTGGGCACGCCCGGTAAGCGGACCCTGTCCATCCGTGCGAAGCTGCCCGGAGGCGCGTGGAGCGACGGCTATGACGTTTCCCTTACCATCGCACGCTGACCCGCACAGCCGGATGCGAGCAATTGACTTCCCTGCTGGCTGATGTTTGCCCCACAATGGACGGGCTTTCCCTGTAACCGGCAAAAACGGCCCGGGATTCTGAAAAATCAGAATCCCAGGCTTTGTTTTTGCGTTTTTTCTGTATCTGAAAAGATCCGCTTCATACGCGTACATGCCGTACGGGAAGCTCCCGGTAAAAGCAATCCGAACCAGTTTGCTTCCAAGGCCAGAGAGGAAAAAGTCCGTATTGCGTAATTCGCTGGACGGCATCCCGCTATAGGAAGCCGAAGCGGAAAAGACACTTTTTTCTTTTTGCTGCAAAAGCAAAGGCGGCAGAGAATCTTAGGGTCTATGCCGCCTTTGCCCATCGAAAGGGGGGACATATGAATGTCCGATCCTTTTTAGAAAGGAAGCGGTTACCAGCGTCCGACGCCGGGCTGCTGGCCACCCATACCTCCGCCGCCCATGCCGGAGTTCCCCTGGGTGGTCACCATTGCCGACAGGGTGATGGACTGAGACTGGTTGCCTGCCGACAGGGTATAGGTTTCTCCCTGGATCATCTGCGGGCAGCTGATCGCAACGCACTGGTAGGATTTAGCGGGCGAGTAGGCCGCTAGTGTGTTTCCCTGGCTGTCCGTCAGGGTAACGGCGGTACCGGCGGGGAGGGTGGAGGAGAAGCTGTACAGGACGGAGCACTGGGCCGAAGAAGTCGAGAATCCCTGGGCCATTCCGCTCATCCCGGCCGCGATGATGGTGCCGCCGGTGACTTGGGCCGAACCATCGTAGTCGAGAGCGCTGTTGCCGTCGCTGGAAGAACCGCTGACGTAGACCGTGCCTCCTTCCATGTAAAGGTTTCCGTTGGAATCCAGACCGTCGCCGGAGGCGTTGACGGTGAGGGTGCCGCCGGTGATGCGGATGAACATATCGGAATCGGCGGCGCTTTTGAAGGTGTTTTGTCCGGGCCGGCCGGGCATGGCGGTGTCGCTTCCGCCGGAGGCGTTGACGCCGTCGTCGCTGGCGGTCACCTGGATATCCCCGCCGCTTATGGTAACGCTCAGGCCCTCCAAGCCTTCGTAGCTCTTCTCGATGGTGATAAAGCCGCCGTCGATGGTAAGCGCGCCGTCTGCGTGAACGCCGTCGTCTCCGGTTTGAATCAGGTAGGTGCCGTTATGGAGATGCATGGTACCGTTGCAGTGCAGGGCGTCGTCGGAGGAATCTATGTCGAAGCCGCCGCCGGAGATCACAAGTTCGGACCCGGCTTTGAGCCCTTTGGCGCTGTCGGAAGAGTCGGTGGAATCGGAGGACGGAGTAGCCGCGGCCCCCATTCCGCCCGGACCCCATCGGCCCCAGGTGTCATTTGCGTTGCCTTGGGAGTCGATGCTGGCGTTTTGGCTGCCGCCGCCGGTAATCAGGGCAAAGTCGCCCCCGTCAATGCGCAGCACCGTTTCGGCCTGAATGGCGTCGGTGCCCGCGGTGATGGTAAAACCGCCGCCCGCGATATAGACATAACCCCGGCCTTCTTCCTCGGCGTTGCTTGCCTGGATGCCGTCGGTGCCGGTTTCCAGAAGGAAGGTGCCGTCGGCGATTTTGACGCAGTCCTTGCCGTAAAGGCCGCCCTTTGCTGCGGTAATCTCATAGGTACCGCCGGTGATCACCAGGTCGTCCTTGGACACCACTGCGTGCTTGTAAGCGGCGTTGATGGTCAGCTTCCCATTCCCGTTAAAGGTCAGGTCCGCCCGGCTGAACACTACCCCGTCCACATTGCTGTCTTCCTCCTCCAGCGTATAGACAGCGCCGCTTTGCAGAAAGTTCTCGGTTCCCTGTGCCAGAGTGACGAACACCTTGTCGGCCTGTTTGACAAAGAGGGCCGCATGGTCTTTGCAGGTGATGGACGCGCCTCCCAGCACAAGCTGGATTTTATCGGTGTCCGCTGCGTCTACCACGAGCTGCCCGTCGGTCAGGGTTCCGCTGACCAAATAGGTTCCTTCGGCAAAAATGGTTACCACCCCGTCCGCGTAAGAGGCGCCCGCGCCGGACAAAGAAACCTCCGCTCCGTCCAGGGCGATTTTCGTGGCGGCGTTTTCCTCATAGCCCACGTCCAGGTCCCGGGAGGAAAACTCGATGTCGATCCCTTCGGCGGAGGTAGACGTTGCCGTGTTGGCGGCCTGGGTGGAACTTGCCGCGCTCTTAGAGGAGGATGAGGGACTTGGCGCAGAATCAGAAAGGCTGCAGCCGGAGAACATAAGCAGGAGGGCGGCGAGAAATAGCATCAAAAACAACCTTTTCATCAAAGCTCCTCCTTTCCAAAGGCAGGATGCCCGCAGAAGATTTCCAGGTTCCCGTTGCGGCAGCGCAGCGCGTCGATCAGCTCTTTTTCCGACTTCGGGTCCCGAAGCACGATCTGGTAGGTCAGTTTAAAAAGGCTCCCCATGTTGCAGGTGCGCACTTCGGTCAGCTTGCATGAAGCGGTATACTGCTGGAAGAGATCGTCGAATACGTCGTTGTAATCGAGGCTTTCCGGAATGGTAATGCGAAGCTCCTTCGCTCCCTTAGCCGCGTCTCCGAAGGAAGTCAGGGAGAAAACCAGATTGGCGCATCCGAGGATCACTACGAACACCGCCGCCGCTGCCAGATATCCCATTCCGGTGGCAAGCCCCACCGCCATGGCTAAAAAGATGCTGGCAATTTCTTTGGCAGACCCCGGAACCGACCGAAAGCGCACCAGACTGAAGGCGCCCATTACCGCCACGCCGGTGCCCAGGTTGCCGTTTACCAGCATGATGACCAGCTGCACTATGGCCGGAAGCAGGGCTAAAGTGACCACAAAGCTTTTGCTGTAGGTGCTTCGAAACATGTAAAGGACGGCGATACTCACCCCCAGCACCAGAGACGCCGCCGTGCAGATAAAAAAGCCTTCCACCGAAAAGCTGGAGGCAGTACTGGTGGAAAGGACGCTGGAAAACAGATCGTTAAGCACAAAAAACCACTCCTCTTTGTTCTTGTGTGTCGTGCAAGGCCGTCAGATACCCGCGCCCGTATTTAGAAAAGGACAAAGGGCGGATTTCATACGCGTCGAGCAGATGGGAAAGCCATAAGGGCATGGCGCCCGGGATTTTGATTTCCATCAGTTGCTGCCCTGGGGCGAGAAGGGGACGCCCAAAGCTGCCCGAGCACAAGTCCAGATCGCTTTCCCGCCAGAGAATCCGGCTGTCGAAGGTGATGCGCAGGTTGGGGTCCTCGGTCCCATAGGCGGCGACCCGGTCGTAGGACAGATACATGGCGGGGCAGAGGCCAGGATAAAACCCCAGCGCCCAGTTGATTTCCCGTTCGATCTGGGAGGCCTGCCCACTCCGGCGCTCCCTTTTCAGAAAACGCATGGCCTCGGTCAGCGGCATGGCGACGCGCCGCTTATAGACGACGCCTTTGTATTTCTTTTTGAGCTCTACGAACACCTGGCTGTCCAGCTGGGGGATTCCATAGCTGCGCAGCCGCAGCTTTTCTTTGTAAACCGGTTTTTCCAGAGAGGCGCGGATGAGCCGGTAGTCGGGCGTGTCGTAGTAGAGGTTGCAGATGGTGGTTTTTCCGTAGTCGTCCTCTTTTATATGGTGCGCAAGCTGTGTGACAAAGGGCTGGTAAACCGCCCCGTCGAGCAGATATTTTTTTTCATAGCGGGCAAACACGTCTTGGTAGCTGTTCATCAAAATTTCCCTTCCTTTCAACCAAAAGGGCATTCCCAAAGAACCCTCCCTTTGTTTGAAATCAGAATACGCCCTTTACTTAAAAGTTACTTAAAAGATACCGGCGTTTTTCCGTATTCCTTTGTGAACGTTTTGAAAACGGAGGCTGCCTAGATAAGAAAAGGAGCGATATTCGCTTTTCCTGCTGAGCACACCGTTCCATTTCCTTTTTTTCCCTCCCACTCTAA
>CAMLYM010000078.1 GCA_946491705.1 uncultured Clostridia bacterium | reverse complement strand
CGACATCCATTTAGGGGCAGGGCTATGAACCCGGTTCATAGCCCTGCCTTTTTCTGCAAAAAAGCAGTTGTAAATGGTGAAAAACACGACATAGTAACCAAAAAGCATTTACAAATATCAATATTGTGAGTATAATTCACCTATCGGAAATTACACCACATACCACACTCGATTTCCCGGGAAATACCGGCGCAGGAGCGAAACGATTGCCCTGCCCGCTTCCTCCCGCACCGCAGTTTGATAGGCGTATTTTCCCTTGCCCCGCCCGGTCATGAGACTTGGGTCAAATAAGTCCGGGGCCTTTGGGAAGGCTTCCTGGTTGATGGCCCGGTGGACGTAACTGTAAGTCATGAAGATCACCTCGAAAAAGGCGGTTTTCTTCACCTCTTCGCTTAAGGTGTCCGCCAGTTGTTCGAACATTTCTCGGTACAGAGCCTCCCAGCCCTCCACCAGCATCACCGGCGCCACCAGAATCCCCACCGGGTATCCCGCCGCCTTGAGCTTGTTTAAGGCCGCCGCCCGGCCTGGGAGGGGAGAGGTCCCCAGCTCCACCCGGCGGATGAGGGCGGAAGGGTTCACGCTCATGCGCACCGTTACCCGCCCTCCGTGGTTGAGGCCCAGAATGCCGTCCACCATGTCGAACTTGGTCGGAAAAGTCAGAAACCCCTGTTTGGCCCTCTGGAACCCCTCGATGGTAAAGGGCAGGTTGCCGGTAATGGTGTTTTCCAGGATTAGGTCGGAATTGCTGCCGATTTCGAAGGTAAGAGGCCGGTCGGCCCGGTCGGCGGTTTTTATGAGCCGGCCGAGCATCTGTTCCCGGTTGACGAAGACCCGCAGGTAGGCGCACTTGTTGTAATGGCAGACCAGATAGCAGTATAGACACATGGCCGTGCACCCCGACGAGGTGTAAGGCACCAGGTAATCCGAGGTCTTGTGGTTTTCCACATACCGGTGGGTTTTGCGGATGCCGAGAATGAGGGCCCGCTTCATCTTTGGAAAAGCGGCGTTGGGCTGCCGGCGCATTTCGGGGATGTTATTGTGGTTCTCGATGGGAATGCAGGGCACGCCCGCAGCTTGGTAACGGTCGTAAAGCTCCCGGCCCAGCGGGTAGGAAAGGGCTGCTTCTTCGTAATAGACGGCATTGGGAGAAAACAAATTAGTCTTCCCCCTTGTCCGCGGCGGGCAGAGGTTTGCCTTTAGCCTGCTGCAAGCCGATGCCGGCCGCCAGGGCCAGCGCCACTGCCAGCCACCCGCCGATGATCAGATATTGATAATCAAAGCCCATATAGGGCGATACAATATTGGAAATGACAAAGGAAATCCCGATGAGGATGAAGATGGCCGGGCAGAAATAGCGGATCATCACGTCCCACCAACGGCCGAATTTTGGTTTCGCGTAAAGGTTCAGGTGCTCGCGGATGGGCGCCGTACCGAACATCCATCCCACCGCGATGCACTCGGCGATGCCGATGAGCAGAAGCAGAAAGTTGTTGATGTGGTGGTCGATGATGTCCAGCCAGTAAAGGCCCGCCCCGCTTGTGAAGAACAGGGAGATCACGCCTCCGGCCAGGCACACGCCGATCAGGGTGCGCTTAGGGCTGAGGCCGAACTTGTCCGTCAACGAATGGGTCACCGTTTCCACCATGCTGAAGGCCGAGTCGATGCCCAGGGTCAGCAGCATCAGGAAAAAGCACAGCGAGAAAAGAACCGTCACCACCTGTCCGCCCGGAAACGCGGCGATGGCCTGCGGATAGGTGACGAACACCAGCATGATTCCCTGGTATTCCATGTCCCCGATGGGCGTGCCGGTGATGGTGGAAAGATAGCCCAGGGTGGTAAAGATCACAAAGCCGGAAAAAAAGCTGATGGCCGCGTCGCCGCCGCCGATGATGAGCGCGTCGCCGATGAGATTGCTTTTCTTTCCCAGAAAGCTTCCGTATACGATCATGACCGACATGAGGATGCTCATGCTCACGAAGACTTGTCCATAAGCGGCCGCCCAAAGGTTTACATCCCAAAGCTTGTTCCAGTCGGGAGTGATGTAGTAGCGGATGCCGTCCATGGCGCCCGGCAGGGTCAGGCCGTGGATGAGCAGGGCCGCCAGCAGGGCGAGGGGCGTAATGACCGTGATTTTCGCGATCAGCCCCACCGTCTTGATCCCCTTGCGCAGGCAGAACCAAACGATTACCCACAGCACCGCCACCAGCAGGCAGAGCAGAGGGTTAAAGGACCCCAGCTCGCCGGGAGAGGCGGTCTGCTGCAACACGTTGTTTGTAAAGTAATCCACGTCTCCCAGCCACTTCAGGGAGAAGGAATTGACGAAAAAATCGGACGCCCAGCCTAAAATGACCATATAGTAGGTCACCACGATAAAGCTTGCGATTACGCCCAGCCAGCCGATCCATTCGAAGCGCTTGTTCATCCGGCCCATAGCCGAGGGCGCCGCCGCCTGGAACTTGCGGCCGATGGCCAGTTCCAAAGTCAGAAGAGGGACGCCCGCCGTCAGGATGGCCACCAGATAGGCCACCAGAAAGGTGCCGCCGCCGTTTTGAAACGCCTGGCCGGGAAAGCGCCAAAGATTGCCCAGACCCACCGCTGAACCAATGGCGGCAAAAATAAAGGAACTGCGCGAGTTCCAGTGTTCTCGATGGTTGTTTTTCATGCCGTTTTCCCCGCCTCTTTCAAATGGTATCAATGATAAGAATTCCCCGAACGGGGCGTTTTTATCCGAAGTAAGGCGGCACAGCCGCAGGCAGGAGAAGAAGCACAGACAGCCGCCTCGAACGAAAAGAGCAGAGCGGCCCAGATGGAAGGGCAAATTCTCCCAATCAGAGCCGCACCCTTCTGACAAAGGGATCAAGCCGGTTATACTGGCGTTTTCTGTCGCACTTCCGCAGCGTTGGGCGTGTGTTGCCCCGTTTGCCAATGCCAGGAGAGAGGTGCTGTTCTATGATTAGCTATCAGCCTTTTTACCAAACGCTCAAAGAAAAGAACCTGACGGAGTATTATCTGATTTTCAAGCAAGGCTTTTCCTCCAACACGTTATACCGGATGAAGCATGGCGGAACCATCACCACGAAAACACTGGATACGCTGTGCTTTATCTTGGACTGCGACGTAGACGCCATCATCTCTTACGAACGTGACTCAGGATAAAGGCCGCCCGATGCAAAAGGAAACTGCGGAGAAAGTGGCATGAAAAAAGACCGGCCGAGGATTTGAAAAAATCCCCGCCGGTCTTTTGCGTATACGTTTACTTGATCTTTACCGCCGTGCCGTACGCCATGACCTCCGCCGCTCCCTGCATGATTGCAGAGGACGCGTAGCGGATATTGAGCACCGCGTCGGCGCCCAGGGACTGGGCTTCCTCCGCCATGCGCTGGGTGGCGATGGACCGAGCTTCGTTCATCATTTCCGAATAAGCCTTGATCTCGCCGCCTACGATGGTCTTGAATCCGCTGAGCATATCCCGTCCGATGTTCTTCGATTGGACGATGCTTCCCTTTACCATGCCCAGCACCTCGAATTCCTTGCCCGGCAGGTAATCAATATTTAGTAATATCATCCTCTTGCCCCCTCTTTAATTCAATAAATCGTTCAATCAGCACCGCCACCAGCGCAGCGCTGGCACCGGTGGGCAGCAGGATCCCCGCTACCCGTACCCAGAAAGGCAGCACCGGATCAGGTGAAAAAAGGAACCAGCCGCCGATAGTAAGCAGATAGGCTAATAAAAGAACCACAATCACCACCGGTGCGATCAGCTTTTTCCACATGTCCATGCCCCCCTTTTCCATTGGTATGCTACCAGCATAGCACCAGATGCCTGCAAAAGCAATTTTCCGCTGCAAAACTTTATACTTTCTTTAAACTGGCAGGTTATTGAGCCGGCGTGCTGGCGGTGTCGTCCCCGGGCAGAGTGAAGAGAAAATCACCGCCGCCGTAGTAAGTGGGCATTTTACCGTCCCACTTCTGAATATACTCTAAATAGATCAGGTCCCTGGTGACTTCCTTGCTCTTTAACCGCAGGGCTTCCGCCTCCGCCTGCGCCTGGGTAATCTGCTGCTCCGCCTCGGTCTTGATGCGCTCTAAGTCGTACTTGGCCTTCAAGGCGTTTTGCTCGGCAATCTGCTTTTCTTCGATGGCTTTGTTAAACTGATCGGAGAAACCGAAGTCGATGATATTAAAACTGTCCACCAGGATGTATTTGTCCTTAAGCTTGGTGGCCAGATCGTCCTTCATCTGGGCGGAAACCGCGGTGCGTTTGGTGATGAGTTCCTCTGCGGTATACTGGGAGGTGACCGCCTTGACGCACTCGGCAATGGCGGGGCTGATGATGGTGCTTTCGTAGGCAGTTCCCACATTTTTAATCAGCTGGTCGGCCGCCCCCGCGTCAATGCGGTAGTTGACCGCGATGGTGCTGGAAATTTCCTGTAAGTCCTTGCTGGCGGAACTGGCGTCAGTCTCCATCTTGCGCACCCGTACGTCCACATTCTGCACGTTCTGCACAAAGGGAATCTTAAAATTTACCCCTTCCTGCAAGGTGCCCGTCTGGATGGCGCCGAAGGTGGTCAGAACACCGCGATGTCCCACCGGCACCACCGTAAAGCTGGACAGGATGACAAGAAGAACCAGCAGTGCGGCGACGATAATCAGCACGATTTTGGCGATCTTCTTTCCGGATAAGGTTGCGTTCATGGTATGTACCCCTTTCCTTGTACCGCTGCACACACGGTACGGACAGTATGGCCGGGCGGCCGTTTCTGTGCATGAATTTCGACGACCTCTTTTGTCCCGGTTTTCGATGAAATCAGCGGCCGCTGTCTTCTGCTTTGGGGCGGATTTGGCCCGGTCGAATACAGCGGAAAGGAAATTAAATTTACCTTCATGTTTAATATTATATACATTGCTGTGGAAATGTCAACGGATTCGCCGCATATTTCGAATTTTTGTATCTTTTTTCTGAATGATCCACTAGAAAACCGGCGATTTCACAATTTTTTTGTCTTTTTGAAAAATTTAATTGTAAAAATCTACTCACAATGTTATAATCAAAATACTATCCCTTGTTTCAAAATCTGCAGATTGTGGGAAGATTGGACAGCTCCCGCCGTTTCTGCGGGGAAACAAATACTTGCTCAGAAAGGCATGTGAATCGTATGCATTCCTTACAGGAAACCTACAAAGCGCAAATCGAAGAACTGGTGCGCGCCAGCAACCGGCTGGCCCAGATTGGGTTTGTCACCAGCCAGGGCGGCAACCTTTCTTACCGGGTGGCCGAGGACGTGATCCTCATCACTCCCACCAAGGTGGCCAAGGGTTCCATTCAGTTTGACGATATCTGCGCGGTCAACCTCAAGGGTGAGGTCCTTTATGCGTCCGAGGGGCGCCGCCCCACCGGCGAGTGGCCGTTCCACACCCGCATTTTTGCCCACCGTCCCGACATCAAGGGCATTGTACACGCCCATCCGCCCATCCTGACCGGCTTTGCCATTGCCGGGGGAGACTGGATGGCGAAGCCCTTCCTGCCCGAGCCCGCCATTGAGGTAGGCCCGATGATTATGGTTCCCTACGCCGAACCTCTCAGCGAGGAGCTGGCCCAGAAGTTCGACGCGGTCATTGAAAAGTCCAACGGTTTCTTAATGGAGAACCACGGCGCGCTGATGTGCAGCTGTGAAGGCGTGTATCGGGCGCTGGAGTTCTTGGAGATGATGGAAGCTATGGGCAAGTCCATCCTGGTGGCGAAAGTTCTTGGAAATCCCAAAGTCATTCCCATGGCGGACGTGATGAACCTAGAGCGGGTCATCAAAATCCGCGAAATGCCCATGCCGGGCCTTAAAGGCGTGGTCAATTCCCTGTCTGACTGCTTTGTGACCGAGGAATAAGCCGGGCTTACCTGCATAAAAATGCCAGGCGCAAGTTGCACTTGACCATTCATTCGTTTGCGGCGGCCGGTTCGGCCCGGCCGCCGCGGACGGATATGGAACATAACCTCTGGATTCCATCATTCAGAGGCATTCTTTCTGTTAAAGGGGTTGCAAATGTTATGGATCTCATGTTCCTGACGCCGGTAGGAGCGGTGCTGGCGATCCTGTTTGCCGTCATGATGGCGGCGCGGGTGCTCAAGTTCTCCGAAGGCTCGGACAAAATGGCGGGCATTGCGATGAACATTCGCAAGGGCGCCAACGCGTACCTGAAGCGGCAGTATATGATCGTCGGTATCTTTTTTGCCGCTATGTTCCTGATTCTCCTGGTTCTCGGCTTCTCTACCGACTTTATCACACCGTTCGTACCCTTCGCCTTTATCACCGGCGGCTTCTTCTCCGGCCTTTCCGGCTTTATCGGTATGAAGATCGCCACTGCGGCCAACGCCCGTACCGCCAACGCGGCCAAGGAAGGCCTCAACCGCGGCCTGCGGGTTGCGTTCTCGGCCGGTTCGGTTATGGGCTTCATCGTGGTGGGCCTGGGCCTTCTCGACCTGTCCATCTGGTACTATCTGCTTAAGTATGGCTTCTCGCTTCCCATTGAGCAGGTGACCTCCGCCATGCTGACCTTCGGTATGGGCGCTTCCAGCATGGCCCTCTTTGCCCGTGTGGGCGGCGGTATCTTTACGAAGGCCGCCGACGTGGGGGCAGACCTGGTCGGCAAAGTGGAAGCGGGCATCCCGGAGGATGACCCGAGAAACCCCGCTGTCATCGCCGACAACGTGGGCGACAACGTGGGCGACGTGGCCGGCATGGGAGCCGACCTGTACGAGTCCTACGTGGGCTCCATCATTTCCGCGTCTGCTCTGGGCGTCTCCGCTTTCTCGCACATTGAGGCGGTTTCCGGTGACCAGGCAGTCACCATTCCCATGGCTATGGCAGCCATCGGCGTCATCGCCTCCATCATCGGCTCCTTTTTTGTCAAAACCAAGGAAAACGCCAGTCAGAAATCTCTCCTGTCGGCGTTGCGCCGGGGGACCAATCTGGCAGCCATCCTGATCGCCATCATCGCCTTCCCGCTGGTGTGGTTCATGCTCGGGCAGGACTACATCGGCATCTACGGCGCGGTGGTTTCCGGCCTCCTCGCGGGTGTTGGCATCGGCTTCTTTACCGAGTACTTTACCTCCGACAGCTATAAGCCTACCAAGGACCTGGCGGAAACCTCCAAGACCGGTTCGGCCACCATCATCATCGGCGGCCTGTCTCTGGGTATGAAGTCCACCTTTGTCCCGGTCGTCATCGTGGGCGCATCGGTTCTGGTTTCTTACTTCATTTCCGGCGGCGCCAGCGACCCGGGCCTGGGCCTCTACGGCATCGCGATTTCCGCCGTGGGTATGCTTTCCACTTTGGGCATTACCCTGGCTACCGACGCTTACGGCCCGGTTGCGGACAATGCGGGCGGCATCGCGGAAATGGCCGGTCTGGATCCAGAGGTCCGCCGCCGTACGGATGCCCTCGATTCTCTTGGAAACACCACCGCGGCTACCGGCAAGGGCTTTGCCATTGGCTCCGCGGCGCTGACGGCGCTGGCCCTCATCGTGGCCTACACCGATCATATCGAGGAAATCAATCCCAACTTTGTTTTTGACCTGAGCATCAAAAACCCGGCTGTACTCATCGGCCTGTTCATCGGCGGTATGCTTCCTTTCCTGTTTGCCGCCCTCACCATGAAGTCGGTGGGCCGTGCGGCCCAGTCCATCGTCATGGAGGTCCGTCGTCAGTTTAAGGAGATCAAGGGGCTGATGGAAGGCAAGGCGGATGCCGATTACGCCGCCTGCGTCGACCTGTGCACCAAGTCCTCTCTGCGTGAGATGATCGCCCCGGCCCTCATCGCCATCATCGCCCCCATTGTGGTGGGCCTGATTTTGGGCGTCAACGGCGTGGTTGGTATGCTGGCGGGCGCCACCGTCTGCGGCTTCCTGCTGGCCATCATGATGGCAAACTCCGGCGGCGCGTGGGACAACGCGAAGAAGTACATCGAAAGCGGCAAGCTGGGCGGCAAAGGCTCCGACTGCCACAAAGCGGCGGTCGTGGGCGATACTGTGGGTGATCCCTTCAAGGATACCTCCGGCCCATCCATCAACATTCTGATTAAGCTTCTTTCCATGGTGTCTATCGTTTTCGCGGGCGTCGTGGTAACCTTCTCGATTCTGTAATTGATCCTGAAAAGAAACCCGGTGCGGCAATTTGCCGCACCGGGTTTCTTGTTTTATCAATATGTTTCGTGCCCTGCCGCTGCAAGCCATCGGATAGAGGAAAAGAAATCAACTTCGAACAAGGCCGATCGTTGAAACCGGGCGGCAAGAGATCCCTTCGCCAAACCATGCAGGTGTGGCGCGCCTCCTATCTACAGAAAACGCTCTATTTGTAATCCTTTCGGAAATATGCTATACTCTTTTCAATTTCTGCGAAAGGAGTGCATGCGGTGGAACGGTTTTTTCTGGACGGGGCCTTCGGTACCTATTACCGCCAGGCGGGCGGTCAATGTGAACGGTGCGAAGAGGCAAACCTCTTCGAGCCCGAGACGGTTTTGCGCATTCACCGGGAGTATTTGCAGGCAGGAGCGGACGGGATTAAAACCAATACCTTCGCCGTGCGTCCCTCCTTTTCGGAGAACTGGCGGCAGGTGCTGCGCGCGGGTTACCGTCTGGCCAAAGAGGCAGCCGGAGAGGAGAAGGCTGTGTTTGCCGACATTGGCTCCATCCAGGCGGAGGAGACGGCGGAAGAGGAATACTTGGAAGTGGCGCGGGAGTTTTGCGCCTGTGGGGCACAAAACTTCCTCTTTGAAACCCTTGCCCAGCTGGACGATCTTCTGCCTGCCGTGGCGCTCATCCGGCAGGAGGTCCCAGGTGCGCGGATCTTTGTTTCCTTCGCCGCCTTTTCCGACGGGTATACCCAGAAGGGCTTTGATTACAGGGACCTTTTGCGCCGGGCGGCCCAGGTGGAAGGAATCGAAGCAGTGGGCTTGAACTGCGTGTGCGGCCCATCCCACGTCTACCGCCTTCTGTCCCAGATGGACCGGACCGGCCTTCGCCTGCTGGCCATGCCAAACTCCGGCTACCCCGCCAACGTGGGCGGGCGTACCGTGTATGAGGACAACCCCGCCTACTTCGCCGCCAAGCTTTGCGACATCGCAAGCCTCGGCGTACCGATTCTGGGCGGCTGCTGCGGCACCACTCCCGCCCACATCGCCATGGCGGTGCATGCGGTGGAAGGAAAGCCCTCCCAAGAGGCGGCACCGCCCACACCGTCATTGCAGCAAGCACGGCGGCAGGGGCCAAGCCCTTTTCTGAACGGGATGGAGACAGGGCGCAAGGCGGTGGCGGTGGAGATTGATCCTCCGGAGGATCTGGACATCGAGCGGGTGCTGTCCTTCTCAAAAACCGCGAAGGAAGCCGGAGCCGACGTGATTACCGTGGCCGACTCCCCGCTTGCCCGCACCCGGGCGGACAGCTTCCTGGTGGCCGCCCGCATCAAGCGGGAGACTGGTATCGACGTACTTCCGCATCTTTCCTGCCGGGACCGCAATCACATCGCCGTCAAAGGGACCCTGCTGGGCGGTGCTATGGAAGGAATCCGCAATGTTCTCGCCATTACCGGCGATCCCATCATCCCGCTGGAAAACGGTGTGAGCAAGGGCGTGTTCACCTTCAATTCCTATCGCTTGATCTCCTATATCAAAAGCCTGTCGTCGGACGTGCTGGCCGCTTCTCCCTATGCGGTGGGAGGCGCTCTCAACGTCAATGCCGAGCGGTTTGACGCGGAGCTTAAACGAGCGGAGAAAAAAGTGGAATGCGGCGCCCAGTTCCTGCTGACCCAGCCGATTTTCACCCGGCAGGCGGAGGAAAACCTAAGGAAGGCCAGGAACGCCCTTTCCTGTAAGCTGCTGGCCGGGATTATGCCGGTGGCGGGGTATAAGAACGCGCTGTTTCTCAACAATGAAGTGTCCGGCATTTGTGTACCAGGGGATCTGCTTACCGCCTTGCAAGGAAAGAGCAGGGAAGAGGCGGCGGATTTGTCCGTCCGCTTTAGCATGGAGGTTATCCGCCATGTATTCGACTGCTGCGACGGCTTCTATCTCATGACCCCGTTAAAGCGGATCGACCTGACTGCGCGTCTGGCCCGGGAAATCCGAAATTTTGAAACAGGGAGGAAAGAAACCCTATGATTCGCATTGGAGAAAAACTCAACAGTTCCATCCCTTCCACCCAGAACATGTTCGCAGAGCGCGACCGAGATGGGGTGGTGGCGTTGATTGAAAAACAGGAGGAGGCCGGCGCCGACTATCTGGACATCAATACTGCCCTGTGCGCGGACAAGGAATTGGAAACCATGCTCTGGGTCATCGGCCTGGCTATGGAACACAGCGACTGCGGGATCATGATTGACTCCCCTTCCACCGCTGTGATGAAAGAAGCCATGGCTGCCTGTAAGGGGCGCAAGCTCATCGTCAACTCTGTCACCATTACCGACCGCATAGAGGAAATCGCCCCCCTCATCGCCGAATCGGGCGCCGGGGTGGTGGGGATGCCCGTGGGCGGCGACGGGGATCGGGCCAGCCTGGACGGGAGAATGCACAACATCAGCCTTTTGGTGGAAAAGCTTCGTTCCTTCGGCATCCAGGACGAGCAGATTTACGTGGATATTATGATGGAGGCCGCCGCTTTCGACAGCGAAAGCCCGGCCCTGGCCCTGCAGGTCATCGGGGAGCTCAAAAAGCGGTTCCCGGCGGTCAAAAGCGTGTGCGGCCTTTCTAACGTTTCCTTTGGCCTGCCCGGCCGGGTAAATATCAACATCGCCGCCCTGTCCGCCGGCGTGTTTTTAGGGCTTGACAGCGCCATCCTGGACGTAACTTCTCCCAAAACCCGTTTGGCTTTGCTTGCGGCCGACGTGGTCGCAGGCAACGACGAGTATTGCATGGAGTACATCTCCTACCTGCGCGAGCAGGAGGAATAAGGAGCTCGCCGGGCGGGCTTATGGCCTTAGAAAAAACGGCGCTGCAATATGGTAGGAAGCCGAAACTCTATCCAGTTTTTCAGGCGAGGAGCAATACGGTTCAAGGCAAAAGCAATCGAGCCGCTCTCAACGGCGCCGGGGTTTTCCTTGCACCAAAGACCGGAAGCTTACGCCGTCGGTAGTCCCCGCGCTTTTATTATCCGGAACAAAATAATCAACAAGGCGCCTGGAATCCAACTGGATTCCAGGGGCCTTTGTCAAACAAATGCGATTATTCCCCGGTCAGGCAGGGGACCGAATCA
>CAMLYM010000077.1 GCA_946491705.1 uncultured Clostridia bacterium | reverse complement strand
ATATTTCCCCAAGTGACAGGAAATGGTCGGAGGATTTTCCACTGTTTTAAAATTCATGAAGGGAGTGAAGGTTTGAAATCGAAAAACACAGATACACAAGACAACAAATTGAATATTTTTCGCTTGTTGCGTATTGCACGGGATATCAAGGTGAAAGATCTGGCACAGGAACTTTCGGTCACTCCTGCATATATCAATGCCATTGAGAATGGCGAAAGATTTCCCTCTGACCGATTATTAAAGGATTATGCACAAGCATTGGGCGTAGAAAAAGATACCATCCTAAACTTTAAATTAGAGGATCAAAAAAACAAAAAGTTTGAAAATGTGCTTCTTTCCCTTTTACAAATGATTTGCAATACAGGCAACTAAAATCAATTTTTTTAAGAGCGCTGCTATACAGCGCTCTTTTTTCTTGATGAACCGCTATCAAATCCATTGCTGCAAACAAAAAAGAGGCATCCGGATGTACCGGTGGCCTCTTTTCTAATGGTTTTTTACTGGGGCATATTAAAGCTTGGCGGCTGGGTGGACTTGCTTGGGTCAAAGGACTGGCCGCCCGGCTTCGACAGGTCGAAATAGATGCGCGAATCGGCAGTTGCGCCGAAATTCTGCTGGGAACCGCTGTCCTGAATGCGGTTGAAGGCTTCCCGGAACATGGCGTTGTGGGCCTCTTCCCGGTTCAGCAGGAAATCAATGGTTTCCCGCACGCCTTTGTCGTTGATCTGGCGGTAAAGGTACTGATATACCACCTTCGCCCGCTGCTCGGAAGCAATGTCCGAAAGCAGGTCGGCGGCCAGGTCGCCGGTTTCATTGACATAGGCAGAGGTCCAGAGATACCCGGAGGCGTTCGCGAGCATGGGGGTAAGCCCGGTAAGCACATGGGCCTCCACGTTTCCCACCGTCGCGTTTTCCGCGTCCAGGTGATGGCCGTTTAAGAGATTGACGGTGTTGGCCACCATCTCCATATGGCTCAGCTCCTCCGCGGCGATGTCCAGAAACAAGTCTTTAATCTCCGGGTCCTTGATGCGCATGCTTTGGGAAAGATACTGCATGGCGGCCTTCAGTTCTCCCTGCGGACCGCCCAGCTGCTCTTGCAGCAGCGCCCCGTAATTGGGATTGGGGCCGTCCACCTTGATTTCATGCAGCATCTGCTTCTCGTGTTTGAACATAACCAATCAGCTCCTTTTCAGCGTTCATGGTTAGTATGTGAAAAAACAAAAATGATATGCGGCCCACAGCCCCGTTTAATAAAACAGATAATGAGTCTGCCCCTCGCTTTGTATACGCTGAGAACGGACATGGAAAACCTCATGGATTTTTCCGCTTTCGTACACGTCCCCGGCCGGGCCCTGAGCAGCAATCTCCCCTTCCTGCATCAGCACAATCCGGTCGGAAAAGCGCAGGGCCTGAGAAAGGTCGTGCATGACCATAACTACCGTCTTGCCGGTTTCGTTAAGCTTTCGCACCAAGCCGAGCAGCTCCAGCTGATGGTTGATGTCCAGATAGGTGGTGGGCTCGTCGAGCAGCAGAACTTCAGCGTCCTGGGCCAGCAGCATAGCCAGGTACACCTTCTGCCGCTCTCCGCCGGAGAGTTCCGAAAGGCTGCGGTGGCGGTATACCGCTATACCGATCCGCTCGAGAGCCTCGTCCACCTTTTCCCAATCGGCTTTGACCGGGGTTCTGGGAAATCCCAGATAAGGAAACCGGCCGTGCATCACAAAGTTTGCCACGCTAATCGAGGGTATTGCTCTGGACTGGGGTAACACGGCCACCCGGCGGGCAAATTCCTTGGGTGCAAACGCCGAAACCAGCCTTCCTTCCAGCAGGACTTCACCGGACAAAGGCTTTAAAAGCCGGGCGGCGGTTTTTAGAAGGGTGGTTTTCCCGCAGCCGTTCGGGCCGATGATTCCCGTCACCTTCCCTTTGGAAAACGCAACGCTCACCCCATGCAAAATCTCCTTGCCGGGATAGCCGGCACCGACCTCTCTCAACTCAATCATGCAGCCGCCCCCGTTTCTGTTTAAACAGCAGATACAAAAAGAAAGGCGCGCCCAAAAAGGAGAGCACGATCCCCACCGGCAGCTCAAAGGGCGCAAACAGCACCCGTGCGAGCAGATCGCACAGCAGGGTAAACGCCCCGCCCAGCAATGCGCACAGCGGCAGCAGATACCGGTGATCCTGCCCGACAAAAAACCGGGCTGCATGGGGAACGATCAGGCCCACGAAGCCCAAAAGCCCCGCAAAGCTGATGGCGCTCCCCGCCAGAAGAGCCGCCAGAATTAAAAACACCATCCGCGTCAGCCCCGCCCGCATTCCTAAGGTGCTGGCGGTCTCCTCGCCAAGGGTGAGGACGTTTAAGTCGTAGCTGAATAAAAGGGCCGCTCCAATCCCGATCAGGATGCACAGGGAGGCAAGCTTCAAGCTGTCCATGGATACGCCGGAAAAGCCGCCGATCAAAAACGCAAACCGCCCGGCCTGGGTATCCGGCACCAAGGTGATGACTCCATCGGTGATGGCTCCAAGAAAGCTGGAAACGGCGATGCCGGAGAGCAGAATGGTCATGCGGGAGGCACCGGTTTTCTGAGCCAGCAGATAGACGAGCAGAGCCGCCGCCAGCGCGCCCAAAAAAGCGGCAAGGGGCGTAAACCAAATGAGCTGGGGGAAAAAAGCAGCCAGCAGAATGGTGAAAAGCCCCGCACCGGCATTGACGCCGATGATATTCGGGCTTGCCAGCGCATTTCCCAGCACCGCCTGCAAAATCGCTCCCGCTACCGCCAGAGCTCCTCCGGCCAAAACGGCAGCCAGCGTGCGGGGCAGGCGAACGAACTGGACAATCTGATAGAATTTCTCCGTTTGGTCCCGGGAAAAAAGGGCGCGGATTACTTCGTCCAACGGAATGGAGGCCGAACCGCTGCAAAGGCTGACCGCTGCCAGGACCAAAAGCAGCGCCGCCGTCCCTGCAACGATCAGCAGGCGAAACCGCCCGCTCTCCTTAGGAAACGGCATCCGGATAGAGGATGCGCGCCAGATACGCATAGCTTTCGCCCCATTTCGCGTTGGGCTTATAGTGGAACAGGTCTTTCGGAAGCACCAGATACCGGCCATTTTTCACAGCGGAAAGGCTGTTCCAGGCGGGATTGGCCTCAATTCCGCTTTTAAGAGCGTCGATGGCCTTCTGGGAATCCCCCATAGTAATGACAAAAATGAAATCCGGGTCCTCTTCGATAATCTCTTCCATGCTCAGTTCTTCCAGCAAGGAGGCGTGCCGGGTGGCGATGTTGTCCGCACCCAGGTCCTCGAGCATTTTGCAAACCATATTGTCGCTCGGAAGTGCCTTGGCGGCAGTGCTCAACGCCCGGATGGGCAGCACGGTGGGAGCATTCCCCTCTGCCAGACGCACCTGTTTGCGGACTTCGTCGATCTGCTGCTTTATCTGGACCCCATTTTGCTCGTACAGGTCGTCCCGGCCGGTGATATCGGTGCAAACTTTCAGCATATTGAGGTAGTCCTCAAAATACTCCACCTGAAAATAGGCATGGGGAATTCCGGCATTTTTCAGAGTATCGGCCAGTTTTACATGCGACTCGATGTCGGTGGAAAGAAGGATAAAATCGGGCGACAGATTGAGGATCTCTTCCGCGTTGGGATTTTTGACGGTCCCGATGATCTTGGTCCCTTCCGGTACTTCCATTCCCCGTTCACTGATTACGTCCTCGGTTACGCCGGCAAGAGTTCCTCCTGCCAGCATCCAGGTTTCCGCATAAGACCCCATCAGAGACACCACCCGCTTCGGCGCTTCTTTGAGAACGACCGTATTGCCCAGGTCGTCGGTAAAGGTATAATGCGCCTTCTGCTCTTCGCTTAAAGAGGAAGAAACCGATGCGGCATCCTTGGCAGGCCCGCAGCCGGAAAGGGACAGGCAAAGCAGCGAAAGGGCGATCAGCAGGGTTACGATTCGTTTCATCAGCGGCAAACTCCTTCGATGGACAATCCCAGAATTTCATTTTTATGCTTGAGCAGGTGATCGGACAGGAGCGCTTTCTCCACCTTCTCAAGGCCAATGCGCTCCACCATGGAACCAAACCGCTCGCCTGGTTTTCCTTTGTCCTTAAAGAGCAGGATGGCTTTCTCCACCACGTCGAGCGCTTCTTCCTTAGTGAAGAGCTCTTTGAGCATATCGCCATGGCGGGTCTTTTTCCCCCATCGGCCGCCGATGTAAACCTTGTAGCCTATCGTCCCGTCCGGCATGACGCCGAAGGGACAGGTGGTAATGCAACGGCCGCAGTTGTTGCACACCGACTTGTCCCGATGGATGACTCCGTCCCTGACCTTCATTGCGTCCATGGGACATGCGGCCTCTGGACGGCATTTCTTGCATCCACGGCACAGGCTCTTATTGATGGCCGGCACCCGCTGCCCTACGATTCCCACGTCGTTTAGATCGGGCTTGACGCAGTTATTGGGACATCCGCCCACGGCAATTTTAAATTTATGAGGCAGCGCCACCGATCCATAGCCTTTGTAAAAACGGTCGTGGATTTCTTTGGCAAGACCCTGGGTGTCGATCAGGCCAAACACACAAGTGGTCCCCTTGCAGGCCACCACCGGGCGCACCTTCGCCCCGGTGCCGCCGGTTTCCAGCTGCTCCTTGGCCACATATGCCTTGACCTTCTCGATATCCTCATAGGCAATACCGGGAATTTCCACCGTCAATCGGGTGGTGAAGGTCACCTTGCCGTTTCCAAACTGCTCGGCTACCTCGCTGATGTTTTTAAGCTGGGCAGCGTTTAACACGCCGTTTTCCGTGATGATGCGGGCGGAAAACTCGTCGGTTCCCCGGTTGTGGAGAAACCCCTGTCCTTTTACCTGTTTCTTTTGTTCGGCTGTAACACCCATTTTTTTCGCGCTCCTCTGCGTTTTTTTTCAGTATACCACTTGCAATTGCGTTCGTAAAATAGTATGCTCGAATATATTATATAGGTATTTCCCTATGAAAAGGAATGATATTATTGACCATACGGCACTTAAAAGTATTTCTGACGGTGGCGGACACGGGAAAAATGAGTCTAGCTGCCCAGAAGCTATACATTGCCCAACCTACCGTCAGCCAGACCATCGGGGAACTGGAACGGGCCTATGGAGTGTTGCTGTTCGAACGGTTGTCACGCCGGCTGTATCTGACTGAGGCGGGCGAGCGGCTGCTTACCTATGCGCGGCACATCGTCCCGCTTTTCGAGGAAATGGAGCGTCAGATGCAGTATTCCTCCCAGCATCTCTCTTTACACATTGGCGCGACCATTACGGTTGGCATCTGCTTGCTGACCGGCATCATCAACCGGTTTGAAGCGTCCCATCCAGAGCTGCGGGTACACGCTTTCGTGGACAATACCAGCGTCATTGAGGAAAAAATCCTCAAAAGCGAGCTGGACCTGGGGCTGGTGGAAGGGCAAATCAAGCATCCCGACTTGGTAGCGGTGCCCATGATGGAGGACGAGGTGGCGCTGGTATGCGGCATGCAGCATCCTTTTGCCGACAAAGAACAGGTGGAAGCGGCCGATCTTGCCGGACAGGCCTTCATCCTGCGGGAACGGGGCAGCGGCACGCGGGAGCTTTTTGAGCAGTTTTTAGCCGAACAGGGCGTGCAGATCGAGGAAAAGTGGGTATGCCACAGTTCAGCGGCCATCAAAAACGCCGTGATCGGTGGACAGGGGCTGTCGGTCATCTCCAAGCGGTTGGTGGAAGAGGAAGCGGCGCAAAAGAGGCTGCACATCGTCGAGTTGCGAAACGTGTCGCTTACCCGGATGTTCAGCCTCATTTATCACAAAAACAAATTTTTGTCCGCGCCTTTTCTGGCCTTTATCGAACAGTGCCGAGCGGCTGGATAGGCCGTTCGTAGCAGGGATAGTCCTCCACTGCACGGTCCTTGGTCACCGATTCGTACAGCCGGTAGCCGCCGGAAAGGTTATAGCAGTCGTACCCGTTCCCAGAAAGAATCCGGCAGGCCAGGTAACTGCGCAGGCCGCTATGGCAGTGGACGAACACCGGCTTGCCGGCAGGCACCTCGCTCAGGCGGTCCCGCAGCTCGTCGAGAGGAATGTGGACAAAGCCCTCAATATGGCCCTTCGCACGCTCGGCTTGGGTGCGCACGTCCAGGAGAGTCACGCTGCCGTCCCGGGGAAGGCTTGCCACGTCGTGCCAATGGAAGTTCTTAACCAGGCCCGCAAGGGTGTTTTCAATGACGAAGCCCACCATGTTCACCGGGTCCTTGGCCGAAGAGAACGGCGGGGCGTAACAAAGCTCCAGCTCGGTTAAGTCAAAGGCGGTGAGCTTGGAGCGAATGGCGGTGGCCAGAACGTCACAGCGTTTGTCGACCCCGTCGAAGCCCACGATCTGCGCGCCTAGTATCCGCCCCGTACGGGGAGCGTACAAGGTCTTGATGGACATGTTCTTCCCGCCCGGATAATAGCCCGCGTGAGAGGGCGAATAGGTAAATACTTTTTCATACGGAATGCCGAGAGTACGGGCCGTGTGCTCGTTGAGTCCCGTACAGGCCACTGTCATGTCGAATACCTTAAGGATGGAAGATCCCTGGGTACCGTGATAGGCGCTTTCCCGATTGCAGATATGGTCGGCGGCGATACGGCCCTGGCGGTTGGCCGGGCCGGCCAAGGGAACGTATCCCTTTTTTTCGGTGACGAAATCGGTGATCTGCACCGCATCGCCTACCGCGTAAATGTCCTTAAAGGAGGTCTGCATCTGTTCATTGACCACAATGCATCCTCTTTGATTGACGGCGATCCCCGCTTTTTTGGCAAGATCGGTGTCTGGCGTTACTCCCACCGATAGAATAGCCATGTCCGCTTCGATCTCGCCGCCAGTCAGGGTCAAAATGAGGGTCTCTCCCTCTTCCCGCACCGCTTTGAGCTCTTCTTTGAGCAAAACACGGATGCCCTGCTCGCGCAGATAGCGGTGAACGTCGCAGGCCATATCATAGTCCAGAGGGCCGATGAGATGGTCGATCCGCTCCACGATGGTGACCGAAACGCCTTCTTTGGTCAGGTTTTCCGCCATTTCCACCCCGATGTAACCGCCGCCGATGACCACCGAGGTCTTAGGACGACGCTTTTGGATATAAGCTTTAATCTCCAGGGTATCGGGAATGGTGCGCAGGGTAAAAATCCGGCCGTTCGGAAGCCCTTCGATGGGAGGAACCACCGGCCTGGCGCCCGGCGATAAAATCAGCTTGTCATAGGTTTCCTGGTAGGTTTCGCCGGTAGCAGCATTTCGCACCTGAACGGTTTTCGCTGCCGGGTCGATGGCCACTGCCTCGCTGTTTACCCGCACGTCGATATGAAAGCGGGCGTGAAAGCTTTCCGGGGTCTGCAAAGTCAGGGCGGACGGGTCCCGGATTTCCCCGCCGATGTAATAAGGCAGGCCGCAGTTTGCAAAGGAAATGTATTCCCCCCGTTCGAGCAGGACAATCTGGGCCTGCTCGTCAAGCCTGCGAAGCCGGGCCGCCGCAGACGCGCCGCCTGCTACGCCGCCGATGATGACTACCTTCATGAAAAAACCTCCCATCTAATTGAGCCGATTTCGGCTTGGTATTCCACACTAGTATACCATATTGCTTTCCATCTGTATAATAGGAGAAGGAAACAGAATTGATAGGGAAAGGCCTATGGATCCGGTTTTGTCCGATTAAAAAGAGCCGCCACTTGGCGGCTCTTTTTGCTTGCCTGTATTATAGGTCGAACAAGCTCATTTGCTTGCCTTGGGCGGGCGGCTTTGGAAGAAAGGTACAGCCGGTCACCAGTTGAGAAGCTGGTATATCTGCAAGAAAGGGAGACGGCTCTTTGGCGGAAAGAAGAATCAGCTCGTCCTGAGCGCGGGTCATTCCCACGTAAAAAAGCCGACGTTCCTCTTCTTCGTCAGCAGTCCTCCCGGGCGCATCTAAGGGCAGGACCCCTTTGCTCACGTCATAAAGAAAAGTCACCGGGAATTCCAAGCCTTTCGCGCCGTGAAAGGTCATCAACCGCACCGCATCGGAAGCATAGGCACGCCCGAAACCGCGGGACAAATCCCCTTCCTGGCCGAACACCAAGGCGTTTAAGAAAGAAGGCATGTCATCAAAAAAGGCGGCCGCCGCGCAGAGGTGTTCGAGTTCCTCTGTTTCCACAATGGCGCACGCCAGCAAGAATTCACGTACCAGCGCCTGAGGTTTCGCCTTTGAAAAGCGGGGAGCGAAATCTTCCCGCAGGGCCAGGACCTTTTCGACCGCCTTGTCCGCCTTTTTCTCCGGTTCCAATTCCTCCAGCGTCCGCCCGGTTTGAGAAAGCTCCTGCAAAAGAGAAGCGGCAAGGTCGGGCGGGCAATCGAACAGTTCGCGCAGACAAGCGCGCAGGGAAATAAGGTCCCTGGGGTTTTGCAAAAACCGGAAAAAGCCGATCACGCCCCTTCCCTGGTCGGAAAGCAAGCCGGGGTCCCGCCCGGTTACGATATAAGGGATGCCCTCCTTTCGCAGGCAGGTTTCCAGCAACGCCGCCTGCCGATGGGTGCGGTAGAGCACCGCAATGTCCGAAAAGCCCAGGGTCTGGCCCCGCTCTTTTATTCCCGCATCGGTTTCGAGCATGACCATCCCGCCCACCATCCGTCCAATTTCCTTGGCTACATAGATGGCTTGGGACTTTTCGTCCGGGGCGGTAACATAACGCACCCGCTCTCCTTCGGCCCGCCTGGCCTCTAGTGTCCTGGGCGGCTCTCCCTCCTCCAAAGCCGGGAGCACCGGCAAAGCGCAGGCGAGAATCTGGGGCGTGGAACGGTAATTGCTCGTTAAGCGGATGACGCGGGTATCCGGATATTCCTTAAGAAATCGGGAAAAGCAATGGGCGTCCGACCCGCGAAAGCCATAGATGGCCTGATCCGGGTCCCCGATGAGAAAGACGCTTTCGCTGTCCTTGGCAAATTCTTCGATCAACTGGTATTGAATTTCGTTGATGTCCTGAAACTCGTCCACCAACAGATGGGTAAACGGACGGCGGGCCTGCTTGTCCAAAGCCGAAAACACGTCCCTGGTGCAAAGGAGCAGGTCATCAAAGTCCAACACCCCGTAGGCGCGCAGCCTTTCGTTGTACAAAGTGATCGCCTGCGCCAGCTGCTCAGGCTGGTCTTTCCGGGGAGCCATCCCGTTTTTGACCTTGGATACCTCCCGCAGCAGACGCCTGGGCGAGAGCCGGCCGGGCAGAGAATCGGTCACTTCCTTCGCAAGAGACAGGGCTTCCCCTTCTTCAATCACCGTCACATCCCCCTTCTGTTCGCAAAGCAGGGACAGGCAGATGGAATGGAAGGTGCCGATGGTCATACCCTTGAGCCGCCGTTTGCCGCCCAGCTCCTTTGCCAGGCGCCCGCGCATCTCCGCGGCGGCCTTGTTGGTAAAGGTAACGGCGGTAATCTGGGAAGGCTTTACCCCTTTCTCTTGGATGAGATAAAGGATGCGGGAAACCAGGGTCTTGGTTTTCCCGGTACCCGGCCCCGCGATCACAGCAACCGCTTTTGCCTCTTCGGTCACCGCAGCCCGCTGCTGGTCGTTGAGGCCAGCGAGGGGATCTTTTGTTTGCGGCTCTGTTTTCCTCGGCTTTGGGGATTCTTCGGCCGGTTCCGGTTTTATCGGCAAAGTCATCTTGATTTCCGCCGGCTTCTTTGGGCGCGCGGCCTCTTCTTTGAAAAAGCACATCTGGCCCGACAGCCTGCCGATTTCCTCCGGGGTAAGGAGATGGATTTTCCCGTATTCCCCGTCGTAGCCCGGGGTAAGCTCCACCTGCCCGGCCCGAACCCGACGGATTCCCTCCGCCACGCAGGGCCCCGCCACCCGTTCAATATCGGCCAGAGGCGCTTCCCGCAGCAGGTAGAATTCGGGACCAAGCTCCCGCAGAAGGGCTTCATACCGAGCAGCCGTCTTTTTGCTGATGGGAGAAAAACCCAGGGATGCGGCGATGGTTTCGGGAAGGGGAACCAGGCTTTCAAACTTTGCCGGCCGCTTCGGTATGAACCCTTCCGGCCGGTCGGCCAGCTCCTCTACCCGGTGAAGCACCCCGATGGTGAGCTTTCGCCCGCAGACCGGGCATTTTCCATCCGTGTGCATGGTTTGCGAAGGAGACAGGCACAGTTTGCAGGCCCGGTGCCCGTCCAAATGGTACTTTCCTTCCTCCGGGAAGAACTCGATGGTCCCTCCGAAGCCGCCCGACTCCGGCTCCTCCAGCGCCCGTTTCACAGCGGAATAGGAGAGCTCGGTGGTGAAAAGGTTCGCCTCCCGTCCCAGCTTCGCGGGCGAATGGGCATCCGAATTGGAAACGAGTGTAAACCGGTCCAGGGCGGAGAGACGCCAGTTCATAGGCGGGTCGGAGGACAGACCGGTTTCCAGGGCATGGATGTGGGGCGTCAAATCCTCAAAGCACTCCTCGATGGTATCGAAGCCGGAAAAGGCGCCGAACAGGGAAAAATGCGGCGTCCAGATATGGGCGGGGATAAAGATGGCCCGGGGGCTAACCTCCAGAGTGATCTCCAGCAGGTCCCGGCTGTCCAGACCCAGGATGGGACGGCCGTCCGAGTGGATGTTGCCGATGGCTTCCAGACGCTTGGATAAGGCTTCCGCCTCCTCAAGCCCGGGCAGCAGAATCAGGTTATGCACCTTGCGCACCCGCCCGTTCTTCTTGTAAATGGAGCTAATTTCCCCGGAAACCACGAAACGGGGGCGCCGGCTGCCACCCATCCCCTCGTCCGGCAAGCGGTATTCGTCCTTGAGAGTATAGAATCCCTCCTCGGCAGGCATCAGCTTTTCCTTTAAATCCTCCCGCCAGGCGGGATGGGTAAAGTCCCCGGTGCCCAGCAGGTCGATCCCCTTGCGGCGGGACCACAGGTCCAGATATTCCGCCACGCACTCTTTGCTGGTGGCGCGGGAATATTTGGAATGGATATGCAAATCCGCGATAAACATACAACTGCTCCTCTTCCGATGATTGATAGCCCAGGTGTAGATGCTTCCCTCTGTTTTTCTTGTATCCGCTTTCTGTAAAACTCTTTGGCGGGTTTTCCTTTCGGATAGGCGACGATGCCGTAGCTTACGGGTATGCCGAAAGGACATCCTATTCTTCAAACTCCCGTAAAAACCATACGTCTTTCACTTCAAACGTCTTTTTATCCAAATATTGCAGCGGCCCCGCGTCTTTATCAAATGCAAAGGTCAGCTTATACGAGTAAAGCGCCTGCTTATGATAGCCGGTCCCCTTGTTGAGCGCGTTGGTGCCGTACTTGCCGTCCCCCAAAAGGGGGTGGCCGATAGAGGCCATGTGGGCGCGGATTTGGTGGGTACGCCCGGTCAGCAGCTCGATTTCCAGAAGGCTGAGCCCGTTTTTTTCCCGCA
>CAMLYM010000076.1 GCA_946491705.1 uncultured Clostridia bacterium | reverse complement strand
CGCTGGCGGAGACGCCGTTGCGAAAGCCGCCGCCGTGGGCGCGGACGCGCTGGTAACGGGGGACGTAAAGCACCATCAGCTTCTGGAGGCGATGGAGGCGGGTATGACCCTGGTGGACGCAGGGCACTTTTCCACGGAAGACGTGGTGGTGGAGCCGCTGTGTAGTCGGCTGGCCGCCCGGTTCCCCCAGGTGGCCTTCCACAAGTCGGCGGTTTTTGGGGACCCAGCCCGGTACTGGACATCCTCACGGTAAGGCGGAAAAAGACGGGATTCGCAAAACAAAAGGCCCCTGCGCGAAAGCAAATGGCTTTCGCGCAGGGGCCTTCTTCGATTCCAATGGGAAACAGGACGTCAGCAGCCGCGTAACATACCGCATCTCTGCGTTGCGGCGTCTTCGCCTAAATAAGCAGGCGGCACGGCAATGAACTGGCTGTTCCTTTGCGGGATACAAAACGATACAGCGGGCAGCCGAGGTTACACCGGGATTCCTGTGACCCTGGAATAGACGCCCAGCATGTAGTTCGCCAGGTCTTTAGCACCCTTGTCCTTGACGCTTTCGCGCACCTGCGCGCGCATCTCCCGCTTTTCCTCTAAGGACATGCCCGCCAGCTTACGGACAATTTCGGCCATCTGCTCCGGGTTTCGATAGGTAAAACCGTTGACCCCTTCCTGGACCTGGCCGGCGTTGAGCGGGTCGAACCGCAGCACCGCAGGCAGGCCGGAGGCCATCCCTTCGAGCATGGAAATGGACATCATCTCGGTGATGGACGCGGTGATAAAAAAGTCACACGCCATAAAATAGGGCGGGACCTGCTCATGAGGGATGCTTCCGGTAAAGGTCACCCGGTCCCCGATGCCCAGCTCGTTTGCCTGCTTTTTAAGAGGCTCCTGCTCCGGCCCGTCACCGATGATGACCAGACGAAGTGCATCGTCTTTTTTGAAATACTCCGCCCAATAGTCGAGAAGCAGGTGCACGCTCTTCTCCCGTCCCAAACGGCCCACGAAAACGCCTGCCGTGGCCTCTTCGGGGATGCCGAGCTTCTCACGGATGCCCGCAATCTGTTCGGGCGGGAACCGGTCCGGGTCAAACTCCTCGTAATCAATGCTGTTGGGGATAATTTCCACCGGCTTTTTCACGTGACATTTTTCCAAAAAGTCCTTGGCCTTGGCGGAGGGGCTGGTAATGGCGTCCGCCTGCCTGGCCAAGATGTGGGCGTACCCGTGGGACACGCTGCGCATGGCCGGCACAAACAGGTCGGGCGCAATGTAGAAGATATACTCGTCATACATGGTGTGCAGCGTGTATACCAGCGGCTTTTTCAGACGCTTGGCGGCAAAAGCCGCGAAGATTCCCATGCTGAATTCCTGGTGCATATGCAGCACATCGGGATGAAACGCCTTCAAATATTTCATACGCACTCGGCTGTATAGGCTCGAAACGCTGTAGCCGTACAGTTCCTTCTTCTTAAAGCTGTGGGCCGGACAGTGGAGAACCCCGTCCTTGAGGTAATGCTTCTTGGCCTTGGGGTCGGTGGTCACGATCATTACCTGATGCCCCAATGCCGTCAGCCCATCTTTGAGCACTTTCACGTGGGTGACCACGCCGTTGATATATGGCAGATAGGTCTCCGCAAACAATGCAATTCTCATAGTTCCTCCCTATTGCGCGTTTTAGGCTCCGGCGAAACGAAAACAGAAGCGTTCCCCGGCCTTTCCTTTTGACGCCCGATCTGATCCAGTCCCTACGAACCGGTTGCAGCGTTTGTTTCACTCTGTATGTTTTATTGTACCATAGTTTGCCGCGCATTCAAAGAAAAACTTGTCTTTTCCCTCCGCTCCGCCGAATTTTCACGAACTATTGGCAGAACCGAAAGAATGCGGTATAATAGGTTCGTCCCTACAAACCAAATGGAAAAGAGGATGATGCATTTGGCTGGCACCTTTTCGGTCAATCTCAATAAGATCATCAAAGAATTCTCTTTGGAGACGCTGTATCTGCCGGGCGACCCGCAGGAGCTGCTTGTCACCTCCAGCGACATCAACCGTCCCGGCCTGCAGCTTACCGGCTTTTACGAATATTTTGACAACACCCGCATCCAGGTCATTGGAAAAAGCGAATTTGCGTTTCTTGACCAGCTGGAGGAGAAAAAACGGGTATCCCTCATCGAAACGCTTCTTTCCCGCAAGCCGCCCATTGTGATTCTGACCCGGGGGCTGGAGCCGTTCCCGGAAATTCTGTCCTTAGCGCCCCGGTACGGCGTACCGGTCTGCCGCACGGCAGACGGAACCTCCGCCTTCATCGCCAGTCTCATTTCCTATTTAAACGTCCAGCTCGCGCCCCGCATCACCCGCCACGGGGTACTGGTAGAGGTGTACGGCGAAGGCATCCTTCTCTTAGGGGAAAGCGGCGTGGGCAAGAGCGAAACCGCCATTGAGCTGGTCAAGCGGGGCCACCGGCTGATTGCGGACGACGCGGTGGAAATCCGCCGGGTATCCAGCCGGTCGCTGGTAGGCTCTTCTCCGGAAAATATCCGCCATTTTATTGAACTGCGGGGTGTAGGCATCATCAACGCCCGCCGCATCTTCGGTATGGGTGCGGTTAAGGTAACCGAGAAAATCGACATGGTTATTCAGATGGAGCAGTGGGACAGCTCGAAGGTCTACGACCGGATGGGAATGGACAGCGAGCAGACCGAGATCCTCGGCATTCGGGTGCCTATGCTCACCATTCCGGTAAAACCCGGACGGAATCTGGCCATTATCATCGAGGTGGCCGCCATGAACAACCGCCAGAAAAAAATGGGCTACAACGCCGCCCACGAGCTGCTTTCCAAGCTCGGGATGGCGGCGGATTTCGGGGCGCCCACCGAGGCAAACCCCGAATGGAACGAATTTTAACCGGTACTCTGAAAAACGCAATCCCCGGCCGCAGGACAAATCAGCGGCCGGGGATTGCGTGCCATATAAGGGATTTGTGATTGTATCCAAAAGAAGAACCGCCTCCTTGAAAATTTCGGAGGAATCGAAAGAACCGTATGACCATGCAGAAAGGAAGATCTATTTTATGAAGCTTGCCGCAGATTTACATGTTCACACCATCGCCTCCACCCACGCCTACTCCACCATAACCGAAATCGCCCGGCATGCGGCCGACATCGGGCTTTCCGCCGTGGCCATTACCGACCACGGGATCGCGCTGGAGGATTCCCCCCACATCTGGCACTTTGAGATCATGAAGTCGCTCCCCCGGGAACTCTTCGGCGTGCGCCTGCTGATGGGGGTAGAAGCGAACGTGCAAAAGGGCGGCACTCTGGATATGCCGGAGCGGATTCTAAAGCAGCTCGACTGGGTGGTGGCGTCCATGCACAAGTCCACCGCCGTCATGGATTCCCCCGCGGACGTGACCGAGGCGTGGCTGAAGGTCATCGACAACCCGCTGGTGGACCTGCTTGGGCACATCGGCACGCCGCGGTACGTCTGCGATTACGAGGCGGTCGTGAAGGCCTGCGCTGAAAAACACAAGCTCATCGAAATCAATGCCAACACCTTCCGGGTACGCCCCGAGTCGGCGGGCAACTGCCGCAAGGTGGCCGAGCTGTGCCGGCGGTACGAGGTGCCGGTGTGCGTGGATTCGGACGCCCATTTTCACCTGCACGTAGGCCAGCCTGGCGGCGCCGGAGAAATGCTCGAGGAAATCGGGTTTCCAGAAGAACTGATTCTCAATGCCTCCTACGACCGGCTGCTCGCTTACCTCCAGAATCGTCCTTCTCGTTAAAATCACAGGTTTTTCACATCCTCAAATGAGAAATTCGAAAGAAATGCCAATAGATTTCGTTTTTTTCTGAAAAAAGTGTGGAAAACCTGCACGAACTTTGCTATAATAGCTTGGATACTTTTAGAAGTGTTGACTCCCAGATTGTTTCGTCGGAAAGAATCCGGGATCACGTTACAAATTCAGGAGGTAGATTTTGATGAGCCACAAGTATGTGTTCCTTTTCTCCGAGGGAAAAAGCTCCCTGCGCGAGCTGCTCGGAGGCAAAGGCGCCAACCTTGCCGAAATGACCAATCTCGGCATGCCCGTTCCCCATGGCTTCACCGTTTCCACGGAGGCCTGCACCCGCTATTACGAAGACGGCCGCACCATCGCGCCGGAAATTCAGGAGCAGATTACCGAGAGCCTTGCGAAGATGGAAGCGCTCGCCGGCAAGAAGTTCGGCGACCCGGAAAATCCGTTGCTCGTCTCCGTACGTTCGGGCGCCCGCGCTTCCATGCCCGGCATGATGGACACCATCCTCAACCTGGGCCTCAACGATGTGGTGGTGGAGGGTCTCGCCAAAATCACCAACAACCCCCGTTTTGCTTACGACTCCTACCGCCGCTTCATCCAGATGTTCTCCGACGTGGTCATGGAGCTGCCCAAGTCCTCCTTCGAGCGCATCATCGACGAGATGAAGGAAGAAAAGGGCATTCAGCTGGATACCGAGTTCGACGCGGACGACATGAAGAAAATGGTCGTGCGCTTCAAGGAATTTTATAAAGAAAACAAGGGCGTGGATTTTCCGTCCGAACCCCGCGAGCAGCTTATGGAAGCGGTGCGCGCGGTGTTCCGCAGCTGGGATAATCCCCGCGCCAACGTTTACCGCCGCATGAACGACATCCCCTACAGCTGGGGCACCGCCGTCAACGTGCAGATGATGGTCTTCGGCAACTCCGGCGACCGTTCCGGCACCGGCGTGGCCTTTACCCGTGACCCCGCCACCGGTGAAGCGAAGCTGTTCGGCGAATACCTCATCAACGCCCAGGGCGAAGACGTGGTGGCCGGCATCCGCACTCCCCAGAAGATTGAAAAGCTCAAGGAAATCATGCCGGAAGTTTACGATCAGTTTGCTGAAATCGCCAACCGTCTGGAAACCCATTACCGCGACATGCAGGACATGGAGTTTACCATTGAAAACGGCAAGCTCTACATGCTGCAGACCAGAAACGGCAAGCGCACCGCCGCCGCGGCCCTGAAGATCGCCGTGGACCTGGTGGACGAAGGAATGATCACCAAGGAAGAAGCGGTCATGCGCGTGGAGCCCAAGCAGCTCGATTCTCTGCTGCACCCGCAGTTTGACGCTGCGGCCATCAAGGCCGCAAAGCCCATCGCCAGCGGTCTGGCGGCTTCTCCCGGCGCCGCCACCGGCAAGGTGGTGTTTACCGCCGAGGACGCCAAGGAATGGGCGGACAAGGGCGAGAAGGTTGTTCTCGTGCGCCTGGAGACCTCTCCGGAGGACATCGAAGGCATGGCGGCGGCCCAGGGCATCCTGACCGTACGCGGCGGCATGACCTCCCACGCGGCGGTCGTGGCCCGCGGCATGGGCACCTGCTGCGTCTCCGGCTGCGGCGACATCAAGATGCATGAAGAAGAGAAATACTTCGAGGTGGCCGGCAAGACCATCAAGGAAGGCGACTATATTTCCATCGACGGCTCCACCGGCAACATCTACGCCGAAGCCATTCCCACGGTGGAAGCCACCATTTCCGGTGATTTCGGCCGGTTCATGGCGTGGGCGGACGCGGTGCGCGTGCTCAAGGTCCGCACCAATGCGGACACCCCCCGCGACGCGGCCCAGGCGGTCAAGTTCGGCGCAGAGGGCATCGGCCTTTGCCGCACCGAGCACATGTTCTTCGAGGGCGACCGAATCAAGGCTATCCGCGAAATGATCGTCGCGAAGACCGTCGAGGCCCGCAAGGCGGCTCTCGCTAAACTTCTCCCCTATCAGCAGGGCGACTTTGAGGCCCTCTACGAGGTCATGGAAAGCCGTCCGGTTACCATCCGGTACCTGGATCCCCCGCTGCATGAGTTCCTCCCCACCAAGGAAGAAGACATCGAGGAGCTGGCGGGTGAACTGAAAATCACGGTGGACGAGCTCAAGCAAGTCATCGCTTCGCTGCATGAGTTCAATCCCATGATGGGTCACCGCGGCTGCCGTCTGGCGGTCTCTTATCCGGAAATCGCCGAAATGCAGACCGAGGCGGTCATTTCCGCCGCCATCAACGTGACCAAAAAGCATCCGGAATACCACATTGTGCCTGAGATCATGATCCCGCTGGTGGGTGAGGTCAAGGAGCTCAAGTACGTCAAGGACATCGTCACCGGCGTAGCGGACAAGCTGATCGCCGACTCCGGCCTGGAGATGGAGTACCATGTGGGTACCATGATCGAGATTCCGCGCGCTGCGGTTACGGCCGATGAAATCGCCAAGGAAGCCGAGTTCTTCTCCTTCGGCACCAACGATCTGACCCAGATGACTTTCGGCTTCAGCCGTGACGATGCGGGCAAGTTCCTGGACGCCTACTATGACGCGAAGATCTACGAGTCGGATCCCTTTGCGAGACTCGATCAGAAGGGCGTGGGCCAGCTGATTAAGCTGGCGGCTAAGTTGGGCCGCGAAACCCGTCCGAACATCAAGCTTGGCATCTGTGGCGAGCACGGCGGTGATCCGAGCTCGGTGGAGTTCTGCCATAACATCGGTCTTAATTACGTGTCCTGCTCTCCCTTCCGTGTGCCGATCGCGCGTCTGGCTGCCGCGCAGGCCGCTCTGAAGGAAAAGAACGCGAAATAAGAACATTTAATAACAACCAAAGGAGCTCCGGAGTATTCCGGAGCGCCTTTTTTATCGGATTGCTCTATGGCAACAAAACCGCACCCGCTAAAAAAGTGGGTGCGGTTTTGTTGTATGTTATGCCAGCGGCTCCTCTTCGAGCCCGGCTGTCTCTTCTTCGTCCAGGTCATCGTCGTCAAAGGGTACCTGCATCTGATCGCCAAGGACCTTGACGTAGTATTCCCGGGTGCGCGGCCCGTCGAACTCACAGAAATAGATCGCTTGCCAAACGCCCAGGAGAGGCCAGCCCTCGTCCACAATGATCGTGACCGAACATCCCATCGCACTGGAACGGAGATGGGCAAAGGAATTCCCCTGCGTGTGCTTAAAATCCGGCGTGTCCGGGAACGCCCGGTCAAATCCCAGCAACACATCTTCGCAGACATCGGGATCGTGGTTCTCGGTTATGGTGATCCCGGCGGTCGTGTGAGGACAGAAAACCACCGCAATTCCGCTTTCCACACCGCTTTCCTTAATGGCGTCCTTCACGCTCTGGGTGATGTTGTAACAGCCTTGTTCTCCCGTACGCAATGTAAATTCCCATAAATTCGCCATTCGACTCACGCTCCTTCCCATTCGGATGGTGCATTCCAACGAAAAGCAGGTACTCCCAGGAAGAGAAACCGCCCCTTCCCTATCTTCATGGTACTACCGGGAGGGGTACAAGTCAACAAACTCCAAGAAAAATTCACATTTCTTTTGTTTCCTGCTCCACCGGCCGCACTGGGATGCCCCGCTTTGCAAGATACTCCTTTAAGTCGGCAATTTCCATTTCCTTATAGTGAAACAGGGAAGCCGCCAGCACCGCGTCCGCCTTACCCTCGGTAAGCACGTCGTAAAAATGCTCGTAGGCGCCGGCACCACCGGAGGCGATTACTGGAATGTCCACCTGGGAGGACACTGCCTTGGTCATGGGAATGTCGTACCCAGCCTTGGTGCCGTCGGTGTCCATGCCGGTTAGGAGAATCTCTCCCGCCCCTAGCTCGTTGGCGCGCACCGCCCATTCCACCACATCAATGCCGGTGGGCGTGCGGCCTCCGTTGATGTAGACCTCGAATCCGGAACCGTCCGCTCTGCGCTTGCCGTCAATGGCCACCACCACGCACTGGCTGCCGAACTTGTCCGCCGCCTCCCGGATAAGCGCGGGACGCTGAACGGCGGAGGAATTGATGGAAATTTTGTCCGCGCCTTCCCGCAGTATCTCCTTGAAATCGTCCACCGTACGGATGCCGCCTCCAACAGTAAAGGGAATAAACACCGTATCCGCCACCCTCGCTACCATATCCAGCACAATGCTGCGCGCATCGGAAGAAGCGGTAATGTCCAGAAACACCAGCTCATCTGCGCCCGCCTTGTCGTAGGCGGCGCCGATCTCCACCGGATCGCCGGCGTCCCTGAGGTTTACAAAGTTGACCCCCTTGACTACCCGGCCGTTGTGCACGTCGAGACAGGGAATGATCCGTTTTGCATGCATCGCTTTACCTCTCCTTGCTGGTTCTGACTGCGCAGATGAAGTTTTCCAGTGTGCCAAGGCCCGTCCGTCCGCTCTTTTCCGGATGGAACTGGGCGGCAAACAAATTGCCTCTCTCCACCGCCGCGTCAAAGCGGATGCCATAGTCGGCCATAGCTGCGCTCACCGACCGATCCTCGGCAAAGCAGTAGTAGGAGTGGACAAAGTAATAGTAGGGCTCCTCCGGCAGCCCGGCAAACAGCCGGCTGTCCTTCCGGTACGTCACCGAGTTAAACCCAATATGGGGAATTTTCAGGCCGATTTCCTCCGGGAACCGGCGCACCGTCCCCTTTAGAATTCCAAGGCCTTGTACGCCTGGGGTTTCCTCGCTTTCCTCAAAAAGAAGATGAAGCCCCAGGCAGATGCCCAGAAAGGGCCGCCCGGTTTCCACAAAACTGCGGATGACCTGGGGCAGCCCCCGTTCCTCCAGGGACTTCATGGCGTCCCCGAACGCGCCCACACCGGGCAGAATCGCCGCGTCCGCCGTCAGGATGACATCCTTGTCCGCCGTCAGCGTCACCGGCTCTCCCAGATGGGCAAAGGCCTTCTGCACGCTTTTTAAGTTGCCAGCGCCGTAGTCAATCAAAGCGATCATATCGGTTGTTCACTCTCCGTTATATGGATTGGTACCTGGATGGATTCCTTGTACCGCAAGATCCGGTTTGCATTCCTCGACCAGAACCGCAGACCCATACTCTGCCTGGAAAAGTCTTTCTCTTCGATACCAAAACAGGGCGGGATCGGTTCCCGCCCTGTCAAACTCTCGTTATTTGCTTTCGCTGTACTTCACCGCCGCGCCCACAAAACCGGAAAAGAGCGGGTGAGGACGGTTTGGACGGGACTTGAATTCCGGATGGAACTGGCAGCCCACAAACCACGGATGGTCCGGAATCTCTACCATCTCCACAATCCGCTTGTCCGGCGAAATGCCGCACAGCAGCATACCCGACTGCTCGAGCTCGTCGCGGTAGACGTTGTTGACCTCGTAGCGGTGGCGGTGGCGTTCCTCCACATCCTGCGTGCCGTAGGCCTCGTACGCCTTAGATCCCTCCTGGATATGACAGGGGTACTTGCCCAGGCGCATAGTGCCGCCCAGCTGCTCCACTTCCTTCTGCTCGGGCATCAGGTCGATGAAGGGGTGAAGGGTAGCCGCGTCGATCTCGGCGCTGTTCGCGTCCTCATACCCGAGGACATGGCGGCCGAATTCTATGATGGCGATCTGCATACCTAAACAAATGCCGAAGTAAGGCACTTTATGTTCCCTGGCATACCGGGCGGCCACGATCTTTCCTTCGATGCCGCGGGTACCAAACCCGCCGGGGATCAGGATACCGTCCATATCCTTCATGCGTTCGGCGATGTTCTCCTCGGTCAGTTCCTCCGAATCCACCCAATGGATGTTTACGTCGGTGTTATTGCCAATGCCGCCGTGCTTGAGGGCTTCGGCAACCGACAGGTACGCGTCGTGCAGGCCCACATATTTACCCACCAGGGCGATGTTCACGGTTTTCGGCAGGCTCTTGAGGGTATCGACCATCTTTGTCCAGCCGGTCAGGTCAGGTTCGGGACATTCCATGCCGAAATGCCGCAGCACGATCTGAGGCAGATGCTCCTTTTCCAAGGCCAGCGGAACCTCATAAAGGGTGGGCAGGTCCAGGTTCTCAATGACGCAGTCGTTTCGCACGTTGCAGAACAGGGCGATTTTATTGCGCAGGTCCCGGCCCACCGGCTTCTCCGACCGGCAGACGATCACATCCGGCTGGATGCCGAGGCCCAAAAGTTCCTTGACGCTGTGCTGGGTGGGCTTGGTCTTCTGCTCGCGGGAAGCGTTTAAGTAGGGCACCAGAGTGACGTGGATAAAAATGCAGTTATTTCGGCCGATGTCGGCGGCAAACTGGCGGAAGGCCTCTAAAAACGGCTGGCTTTCGATGTCGCCCACCGTGCCGCCCACTTCAATGAGAGCAAAGTCATAAGAATCCTTCCCCAAGGCGATGCGGCTCTTGATTTCGTTGGTGATATGGGGAATCACCTGCACAGTGCCGCCGTTATAGGCGCCGTTTCGCTCCTTGTGGAGCACCGACCAGTACACCCGGCCGGAGGTAACGTTGCTGTTCTGGGTCAGGCTTTCGTCGATAAACCGCTCGTAATGGCCCAGGTCCAGGTCAGTTTCCGCGCCGTCGTCGGTGACGAACACCTCGCCGTGCTGGAAAGGATTCATAGTCCCCGGGTCCACGTTTAAGTAAGGGTCAAACTTCTGCATGGTCACCTTGTAGCCCCGGGCCTTGAGCAGGCGGCCCAAGGACGCGGCGGTGATTCCTTTTCCCAGACCGGATACCACGCCTCCGGTGACGAATACGTATTTAGTCGGCATGTCAAATACCCTCCATGTATTGAAAGCACATTCCTGTTTCGATCGAACATTTCAGGCGGTTCTCCGCCCGAGACATGCCGGCTGTTATTCCCACTCAATGGTAGCCGGCGGCTTTGAGGTGATATCATAAACGATGCGGTTGACATGAGGCACCTCGTTGATGATGCGGGAGCTGATCTTTCCAAGCACCTCGTAAGGAATTTTCGCCCAGTCGGCCGTCATGAAATCGGTGGTGGTGACGCCCCGCAGAGCGACGGTGTAATCATATGTCCGCTCGTCCCCCATGACTCCCACGCTTCGCATGTTGGTCAGGACCGCGAAATACTGGTTGATGGACCTGTCAAGCCCTGCATCGGCCACCTCCTGGCGGAAAATGGCGTCCGCGTCCTTTAAGATGGCGAGCTTGTCCTCGGTAATGTCCCCAATGATGCGAATGGCAAGGCCGGGACCCGGGAAAGGCTGACGCCAGACCAGAAACTCCGGAATGCCAAGCTCGATACCCGCCCGGCGCACCTCGTCCTTAAACAGGTCGCGCAGCGGCTCGATGAGGCCTTTGAACCCAATATCCTTGGGCAGGCCGCCCACATTGTGGTGGCTTTTGATGTTGGCGGCGGAACCGGCGCCGCTCTCGATCACGTCGGGATAGATGGTGCCCTGCACAAGGTATTCCACCTGGCCGACCTTTTTCGCTTCCTCTTCAAAGACGCGGATAAATTCCTCGCCGATGATCTTGCGCTTGCGCTCCGGATCGCTGACCCCCTTGAGCTTATTAAGGAAGCGGTCCTTGGCGTCCACACGGATGAGGTTGATATCGAACTGCTCCCGGAAGACCTGCTCCACCTCGTCCCCTTCGTTTTTGCGGAGAAGGCCGTGATCGACGAAAATACAGGTGAGCTGCTTGCCCACCGCCTTATGTACCATAACGGCGGCTACTGAGGAATCCACCCCGCCGGACAACGCGCAAAGCACCCGTTTGTCCCCCACCTTCTCGCGGATTTCCGCAATCGCGCGGGCGG
>CAMLYM010000075.1 GCA_946491705.1 uncultured Clostridia bacterium | reverse complement strand
AATAAAATCATACACTTTTCTGAAACAAAAGTCAAGGAAAAAAAGACGAAAATCGACGATTTTTGATGAAAATCTGCTGCATTTTTACCTGAATTGACGTAATAGAAAAAACAGGTAATCTGGTTACCTAATTCTATGTCCCCCCTGAATAAATATGCTGAATAACCTCAAGATTTTTTAATATTTGCCCAGAGAATGCATAGCTGCGGGCGTATGCACAAATACTAATCCCGTCTTAAAAAAGGAGGAATCGGTATGGAGCAAAACCCCTTTGTAGGAGAAGGAACCCGCCACCCGGACAATACACCGGATATGCCCCTGGGGCTGGGGATGGAGCTGGCCCTGGACATGGACGCCATGTCCGAGTTCGGAAAGCTGCCCCGGGAAGGGAAGGAACGGATTATCCAGTATATCCAGACGCCGAAGACCGGCGACGAAGTCAAAATGCGCATCCGCAAGGTAGTCACCGCCCTGCACAAGCACGAGATTGGATTCATTAACGGCCTGTAATTCTGCAGTAGCAAACAAAAAGGAGCTGGAGTCCATTTGGACTCCAGGTCCTTGCTTTTTGATGAGCAACAAAACCGATGATTACATCATGGATTTATAAAGCGCGATAATGTCTTCCTTGGTCGGATCCTTCGGGTTGCCGGGACGGCAGGCATCGTCCATAGCCTGCTGCGCGAGCATCGGGATGTCCTCTTCCTTCACGCCGACCTCGGAAACCTTCTTCGGAATTCCCACATCCTCAGAGAGCTTCTTGACCGCGTCGATGGCGGCCTTGCGGTACTCTTCCTGAGTCATGTTCTCCGTTCCGGGAACGCCCATAGCCTTAGCGATGTCGCGGTACTTCTCACCGGTCGCTTCGGCGTTATACTCCATAACAGTGGGCAGGATGATGGCGTTGGCTACGCCGTGAGGGGTGTCATACACAGCGCCCAGCGGGTGCGCCATGGAGTGAACGATGCCAAGACCCACATTGGAGAAGCCCATGCCGGCGATGTACTGGCCCAGAGCCATGTCTTCTCTGCCCTGCGGGTCGTTCTCGCAGGCCTTGCGCAGCGAGCGGGAGATCAGCTCGATGGCCTTGAGGTGGAACATGTCGGTCATTTCCCAGGCGCCCTTGGTGATGTAACCTTCGATGGCGTGGGTCAGCGCGTCCATACCGGTGGCGGCCGTCAGGCCCTTGGGCATGCTGGACATCATATCCGAATCAATGACGGCGACCAGCGGAATGTCATGCGGGTCGACGCAGACGAACTTGCGGCTCTTCTCCACGTCGGTGATGACGTAGTTGATGGTGACCTCCGCGGCAGTACCGGCGGTGGTGGGGACAGCGATGATCGGCATGCACTTGTTCTTGGTGTCAACTGCGCCTTCCAGGCTTCTGACGTCGGCATGCTCCGGGTTATTCATGATGATGCCGATGGCCTTGGCAGTGTCCATGGAGGAACCGCCGCCGATGGCGACCAGATAATCCGCGCCCGCCTTTTTGCAGGCAGCCACGCCATCCTGTACGTTCTGGATGGTGGGGTTGGGCTTACAGTCGTCGAACACTTCATAGGCAAGACCGGCGTCGTCGAGCACCTTGAGCACCTTGGTGGCGACTTCAAACTTCATCAGGCTCTTGTCGGTCACAACGAGGGCCTTCTTGTAGCCGCGCTTCTTCGCCTCGTCCGCGATGACGGAGATGGCGCCCGCGCCGAAATAGGACGTTTCGTTGAGAATGATTCTGTTTGCCATGACTGTGGTTACCTCCTGTATGTTTGGTATTGTTATTTAATTATCAAACCACTGTCGTCAGTATACCGCATAATTATTTTTTTAACAATGGCAGAAACCGAAAATTTCGATTTCTTTTTTGTATCAAATTTGTGTACTAATTGTGAGGAAACATCCATAAGGAGAAAAAGGGCAGGAGATAAAGGAAAAAAGCAACGTGCGTATGGGAGGAAAGAGAGAAAAAAACGTGCCTGCGGCCGGTGGTTTCGCGGCTGCGGCAGGCCGCAACCGCGAATAAAATGCTCCCTTTTGCCCGCAGCAAAAAACGCCGCCGGAAAAGAACCTTTCTGAGGCGGCGTTTTGTGTGCCCGTGTGTAAAACGGGGTAGACTAACGATTAGAGTTTAACCGGCGCGTTTGCCTCCGCCAGGTCGATCATCCGGCGCAGGTTCGCAATGTCCTTATGGCCGGTGGCAGGGTTGGCCTCTTCGCGCAGCACGGAGATGCCCGGCTTGTGGATGGCCAGCCAGTTGAGATAATACTGAACGTTGACAATCCCCTCTCCAATTACAATAGGTTTAAACTGCCCGTCCTCAATCACCACGTCCTTGGCGTGAATGCCCACGATCCGGTCTCCGAAGGCGTCGAAGCAGGCGTCCATCACCTGTTCCTGCCGGGAGATGTTCTCGGGGGTGAGGAGATTGACCGGATCGTAGATGATCTTCAGGTTGGGGGAGGCCACCCGGCGGATGAGCTCATAGGTCAGCTCCGGGGAATTCATGGTGTGCACATGCACCGGCTCCACTGCCGCGAAGACGCCGAACTTTTCCGCCTGCTCGGCCAGACGGCAGACGCTGTCGGTCAGAATGTCGAACTGCTTCATCCGCCCTTCCAGGCTGCCCGAATAGCAGGTGGTTTCGGTGGCGACGACAAAGCTGCCCAGCTGCCGGCAGTAAGCGAGGCACTCCAAATACCGGGCCAGCTGACGCTCCCGCTCCTCGGGATCGGAAAGGGACGGCTCAATGTAGCACCCCACCACCGCGATCTGCAAATCCTCCCGCTCGAAGGCGCGGCGGATGTCGTAGCAAAGGCCGGGATTTAACTGCCCGGGCGCCGGCTGCATACCGGTCAGGGCCTTGTTGAGGGCCAGCTGCAGGCATTCAAACCCGGCTTCCTTTAGAATCCGGGCCAGCTCCTTGGGCGTATGGCAGCCGTAGTCGTGCGCTCTGACGCCTATTTTCATGTTGACGACCTCCAAATTTCAATGAATTTGCCCGCGGATATCCGGGCAAAGGGAATCGCTCCTGTCAGCCATATTCTACCCCAAAAAAGGCGGTTGGGTCAAGGGAATCGCAGCAACTTCCCCCAAAGAGCCAACCGGTCGAAAACAGGCGTTTGACTGCAATCAAAACAAAAAGACGGGAGAAATGGAGCGAATTTGTCGGAGAACATCCATTGCGTTCCCGTTTGGCAGCCGGTATAATAAAGAAGAATATAGAAATATCCGCGGCAAAGTCTGCCCAAGTGTGAAAAGAACCGGCCGGTTTCGGCCGGAATCGTATAGGGAGGCAATGATGAACTACCGATTTTCCACCAAGGTTCCCAAGGAAGAATACGACGAGTTTCTGATGCACGTACCCATGGTGCCCTACGGCCAGCGCCCGGAATGGGGCGTGGCGAAGAGCTTTTGGCGCCCGGCCCTATGCGGCCTGTACCGGGACGATAAGCTGGTGGCCGCGTCCCAGCTTCTGACCAGGGACCTGCCCATGGGCTTTCAAATTATCTACGCCACCCGCGGCTTTTTGCTCGACTATACCGACAAAGAGGTGCTCCACCGCTTCACCGAAGGCGCCCGGGAATACGCCAAAAGCCAGAAGGCCTTCTGCATCAAGATCGACCCGTTTATCCTCAACAACGACCACTGGGGCGTGGACCCCGCCCCTATTTTTGAAAACCTCAAGGCGGAAGGGTTCCTGCACCAGGGCTTCGGCGTCACGCTGTACGACTACTTCATGCCCCGCTTTCAGATGGCGGTGCGCCTGACCGATGAAAACCGCCAGCCCTTAGACCCCAAGGCCCTCTTAAAGAGCTTTCGCAAGGACGCCCGCGCCACCATCGGAAACTATCAGAAAAACCGGGGCGTGTTCTTTGAAAAGGCTGGGCCGGAGGACGATTTGAGCGAGTTTGCCCGTATGGTGGCCTGCACCGAGGAGCGCCAAAACGTGGTGCTGCGAAACGCGGAATATTTTAGGGGCATTAAGAAGGCGTTCGGCGACAAGATGGACGTCTATTACGGCCGGCTCGATTTGGACAAATACATCGCCTTTACCCAGGCCGCCATTGACAAGGGCCAGAACGTGGAGAAGAACACCGCCAATCTGGAGGAAGCGAAGAAGGCCAAGGAAGAGCGGGGGCAAATCGTCACCCTGTGCGGCGGCCTCTTCCTGCTGCCGCCCAAGGGAGAGGGGTACCGGTTCGCCGAATACCTCTATGCGGGCAACGACCTGTCCTTGTTCCCCCGGCTCTCCACCTCCAACGGCATGCTCTACGCCGCCATGTGCGACTTTATCGAGGCCGGGTACGATTACTGCAACTTAGGCGGCGTGGAAGGCAGTATGGACACGCCCCTCTACGAATTCAAGCAGAAATTTTCCCCGGAAATGCTCGAGCTCATCGGGGAGTTCGACCTGGTGGTCCGCCCTGTGCAGTACCACCTGTTCACCAAGTACCTGCCTGCCATGCGCAAGGTGATGCAGAAGGTGCGCCGCACCTCCCGCAAGCTCAGCCGCGCCAAACAAAAAGACCACCAGGAGGGGTAAATCATGGCATACCGGTTTGTCACAAACCTGCCCCGGAAGGAATACGAGGCCTTTTTGCAGAAAGCCTCCCTGGTCCCTCTGACCCAGCGCCCCGGCTGGGAAACGGTGAAAAGCAACTGGGGCCACGCCTTCTGCGGCCTGTACCGGGACGGCACGGTCATCGCCGCCGCCCTCATCCTTACAAGGACCATGCCTATGGGCTTAAAGCTCTGCTATTCCCCCCGGGGCTTCCTGCTCGACTATGAGGACCGGGAAGCGGTGGCGCAGTTTGCCATGGGGATGAAGGACTACGCAAAAAGCCAGGGCGCCTTCGCGGTGAAGCTGGACCCCTTTGTGTTAAACTCCGACCGGTGGGGGACGGACCCCCAGGCGGTCTTGTCAAACCTGCAAGCCGCCGGCTTTGTCCACAAGGGCTTCGGCAAAAGCCTGCACGATTATTTTAACCCCCGGTTCAATATGGCAGTGCGCCTGACCGACGAGGAGCACAATCCCTTAGACCCCAAGGCCCTCCTCAAGTCCTTCAAAAAAGGGGCCCGCAGCTACATCGGCAATTACCACAAAAACCGGGGCGTATTCTTCGAAAAGGCCGGGCCGGAGGACGATTTGAGCGAGTTTGCCCGCCTCATCGGCTGCACCGAAAAGCGCCAGAACGTGCTTTTGCGCAGCGCGGACTATTTTCGTTCCATCCGGGACGCGTTTGGGGAAGACACGGTGGTGTACTACGGCAAAGTGAACCTGCCTCAGTTCATCGCCTACACCCAGGGCTGCATCGACAAGGGGCAGAACGTGGAAAGCAACACCCGCAATCGAGACCAAGCCCAGGAGGCTCGAAAGGAACGGGGGGACGTGGTTTCCCTGTGCGGCGGGCTGTTCGTGATGCCGCCCAAGGGGGAGGGCATCCGGGTGGCGGAGTATCTCTACGGCGGGTCGGACTTAAGCCTGCTCCCCAACCTTTCCACGCCCAACGGAATGCTTTACCAGGTCATGCTCGACTGCATGGAGGACCGGGTGGACTATTTAAACCTGGGCGGCGTGGAAGGAACGCTGGACGACGCGCTGTCGGAATTCAAGCAGAAGTTCGCCCCGGAAGTGCTGGAGTTTATCGGGGAGTTCGACCTGGTGGTGAGCCCTGTCAAATACAAGCTGTTTGACAAGGGGCTGCCTGCTGCCCGGTCGGCCATGAAAAAGCTGCGTTCGGTGGGGAAAAAGGGTTAACAGAATGGAAAAACGCCTGCGGATTCTACCCGCAGGCGTTTTTGGGTTCGGCGATGGCCCAGGGGTCCTCCTCCATGGCCCGTAGAAGCCGCACGCCGAGTCTCACGCCGGTCACAAAAGCCCGCCGCTCGGTGAGACACGTGAGCTCCATTTGCGCGTCGGCAAAAGCGGCGGCCAAGGAAAGCTTGGGCGCGGGAAGGGCGGCGCGCAGGGCGTCCTCGGTGCGCACCACCCAGTCGATGGCTTCCTGGTAAGCGGGGTCGTCGGAAAAGGTTTCCTTTCGTCCCGCCAAGTCCCCTTCGAACAGGTCCTCGAGAATGTTTTTCATAGGAATTCCCCCTGATTTATGATATAATGAAGGATATTATATATGAATTTGTAAAACTATGTGAGATTTTAAAAGTAGTCATATTGACAACTCTTATTATAGTTGACAATGTGACAACAGTCAAGGGGGTATTCCGTGTTTTCACCTAAAAAATTTTGTGAGCGGCTCTACACGTTGCGAAAAGAACAAAATCTTACGATGGAACGCTTCGGCATTGCGATGGAGGTAACAAAACAGGCAGTTTGCCGTTGGGAAAATGGCGAGCGCCAGCCCTCCCTTGAAATGCTCGCCAGAATCGCGGAGTTCTATGGCGTCTCCGCCGATTACCTTTTGGGTTTGTCGGACAAGCGGGAGAGAATGTGAAAGATCAGAATATTCTGATCTTTCACAAATATGCGCTGGGCTTTGTGATTATATTTCACAATAACTGCCGTATTATCCCCCTGCCCTCCTCCTATAAGAGGGGGATTTTCAAGGGGGAAAAACAAGTGTCCCCGTCCCTAGCGTCTTTTTCCCCCTCCCGCCGCCTTTTCTTTCGCCCCTTTCTTTTGGCGGAGCAAAAGAAAGGGGCACTCTAAAAGGCCATTTGAAAAGAGGGTTTCAAGGGAAAAAGCCAGCCCTATGATTTGCCAGCCTTTCTTATACCGGGTTTTGCAAAAAATCCGTTTTCAGCTTTGTCGCAGTCGGTCCCTGCCGTCCGATTTCAACCTGATTTCGTGTTCATTTCTTTCGCGTTGCCGAAAGAAACGAACCAAAGAAAGGGCAACTTAAGGGAGAAAAACGGCGTAAAGTTCGGGGGCAAGGTTTTTCTCCCTTAAGAATCCCTCTGTCCGCTCGGCCGGGCTTGTGAAAGGGAGTCACAACCGAAGTTGCCGGTTGACGGGATTCTGTGACTGTATTTCACCAAATCTTGTTTTCTTCCCCTTGCCCTCCTCCGATGAGAGGGGGATTTTCAAGGGGGAAAAACTTGTGTCCCGGATTCTAGCGTCTTTTTCCCCCTCCCGCCGCCTTTTCTTTCGCCTCTTTCTTTTGGCGGAGCAAAAGAAAGGGGCACTCTAAAAGGCCATTTGAAAAGAGGGTTTCAAGGGAAAAAGCCAGCCCTATGATTTGCCAGCCTTTCTTATACCGGGTTTTGCAAAAAATCCGTTTTCAGCTTTGTCGCAGTCGGTCCCTGCCGTCCGAGATTTCAACCTGATTTCGTGTTCCTTTCTTTCGGCAGCGCAAAAGAAAGGAACAACAAAAGAGCTTTGGAAAAGTACATTTTAAGGAGAAAAATCGCTTTTATCTGCTATAATACAAATTCGTTATAGGAGCATGTGCTTACCTCAAAGTAGATTGCACGAATAGTATAATCTACTTTGAGGTAAATGTCAAGGAGGAAATTGTGTGACGGAAGAAATTTTATTTGGAGAAAGAGTTCGGCAGCTGCGCCAGGAGAAGGACATGAGCCAGAAGGAGTTGGGCCAGGTGGTGGGCCTTTCTCATAAGGCCATCAGCACCATCGAGGGCGGCCAGCGTTCCACCTCCATCGAAAAGCTGATTCTGCTGGCACGATTCTTTTCCGTTTCTACCGATTACCTTTTGGGCCTGTCGGACAAGCGGGAGCGGATGTGAAGTTTCAGAATATTTGCATCATTCCCGCCTTCGACCGAATGCGACCCCTCTTCGCCGCCTGCGCGCGGTATACTAAAACTACAAGGGAATTCCCCGATAGGAGTGTTGCCCCATGCTGTTTTGCGAACTGTTACAGGGCACCGGCTACGCCGGCGACCTTTCTTCCGACCTAGTTGCCCAGGACCTGGTGTACGACTCGCGCATCGCCGAGCCCGGGGACGTGTTCGTCTGCCTGCCCGGCGCGGCGGCGGACGGCCACGCCTACGCCAAGGCCGCCTATGACCGGGGCTGCCGCCTATTCGTGGCCGAGCGGCCCCTGTCCCTGCCCGAAGACGCGGCGGTGGCCCTGGTAAAAAACAGCCGGGCGGCTCTGGCCGTCATGTCCCGCAACCTGTTCGGGGACCCGGCCAAGGAGCTGACCGTCATCGGCGTCACCGGCACCAAGGGCAAGACCACCGTTACCCACCTCATCAAGAGCGTGCTGGAGGCGGGCGGGGTCAAGACCGGCATCATCGGCACCAACGGGGTGCATTTCGGGGAAATCCATTATAAGACTGTCAACACCACCCCTGAGTCCTACGAAATCCAGAAGACCTTCCGGGAGATGGTGAAGGCCGGATGCGAGTGTGTGTGCATGGAGGTGTCCAGCCAGGGGCTGATGACCGGGCGTGTGGCCGGCATCCAGTTTCAGATCGGGGTGTTTACCAACCTGTCCCCCGACCACATCGGCCCCACCGAACACAAGGACTTTGCCGACTACATGCATTGGAAGGCCCAGCTTTTCAGGCAGTGCGACCTGGGGCTTGTGAACTTCGACGACCCCCATGTAAAGGAAATCACAGCTTCCGCCACCTGTGAGCTCATCGGCTACGGCCTTTCAGAGGGCTGCGCCTACCGGGGGCGGGACATCCGGCTCGTCCGGGAGCCGGGCTTTCTGGGGGTGGACTTTGCGGGCGAAACCCCGCTGGGCACCCAGGGTTTCCGGTTAAACCAGCCGGGGCGGTTCTCGGTGTACAACGCGCTGGTGGCCGTGGCGGTGGGCCAGCACCTGGGGATATCCCTGCCCACGGCGGCCCGGGCGCTTTCGAAGGCGGCCATCCCCGGGCGGGTGGAGCTGGTGGACGCGCTGCCTTTTTGCACCGTGGTGCTGGACTTTGCCCACAACGAGGTGAGTATGCACGCCATCCTGGAGACCCTGCGGGAATATCACCCCAAACGGCTCATCTGCCTGTTCGGGTCGGTGGGGGACCGGTCCCAGTTGCGCCGGGCGGCTATGGCCCAGACGGCGGCCCGCTTGTGCGACTACTGCATCCTCACCAGCGACAACCCCGGCAACGAAGATCCTATGTCCATCCTGTCCGACATGGAGAAGGGGATGGGGGAGGCCAAGGGGCGGTACGTGACCATCCCCGACCGGGCGGCGGCCGTCAAGTACGCGGTGGACATGGCCGAGGAAGGGGACATCCTTCTCTTTGCCGGCAAAGGGCATGAGGACTATCAGCTGATTCATGGGCAACGGGTTCCCTTCTGCGAACGGGAGCTCATCCGCCATTACGCGGCGCTACGCTTAGGGCAGCCGGAAGCAGAGGACACCGTAGCGGGATAAAAAAAGAGGCCGGGCGGCATGATGCCGTCCGGCCTTTTGAATGCAATTTTTACAGCTCCACGAATTCGGTCACCTTATCGACGAACAAAATGCCATCCAAATGGTCGACTTCATGGCAGAAGCATTTCGCCTTTTCCCCGGCTACGTGGAAGGTAACCGGTTCGCCCTTTTCGTTGAGGGCGCTCACCTTCACCCGGTAAGGGCGCTTGAGCTTGCCCCAGCGGTTTGGAAAGCTCAGACAGCCTTCGATGACCTCCTGCTCCCCCTCGGCTTCCACGATTTCGGGGTTAACCAGCTTGATCAAACCGTCCCCCATGTCGATGACTACCAGCCGCTTGAGAATGCCTACCTGGGGAGCGGCCAGCCCGGCGCCGATCTGAGAATGGTACATGGTTTGGGCCATATCGTCGAGCAATTGACGGATTTTATCGTTGACCTCGGCGACCGGGCGGCTTTTCTTGCGCAGTACCGGGTCGTCGTATAATACGATTTCACGAAGTGCCATTGGTTCTAACTCCTTTGTCTGAACGTGTTCTATGGATCGCGGTTCCCGCAGGGGGAACGGAATATCCACAGTTTTAGTGTAGCTTCTTGCGCTCTCCTTGTCAACCCATGGTTCTGGCTTCGGGCGGCGTTCTTTCTGCCAAGCATCGCTTTTTCACAAGCAATGCCCGCAAGGAAAACAAGAGAAGCGAAGGGGAAAGAACGCCGAAGAAGAAAAAACACTGCGGAATGTGGCTTATTTTATCCTAAAAAGAGATGGATCCGCCAAAAAGGCAATCCGGTTGACATTTGAAGCGAGCGTGTTACAATAAGAATAACAAAGGTTTTCCATCCGCCTGCGGCGCGGGCCGGGCGGAAAGCCAAGGAAAGAACGGTCCCGGCCAGGTGAACCGGGTAGGACAGTTGGGAGCGAAGGGTTCTGCCTTCGCCGCCAACTGTCCTTCTTGCCTTTGGAAGGGCAGGAAAGGGAGAGAAGGCTTATGGTAAAGGACATGACGGTGGGCTCGCCGTCAAGAATCCTGTTTTTCTTCGCGATGCCGATGATTCTCGGCAACCTGTTTCAGCAGCTTTATAATATTGTAGACTCGGTGGTAGTGGGGAACTTTGTGGGCGCAGACGCCCTGGCGGCCGTAGGCGCGTCCTACCCGATTACCTTCCTGTTTGTGGCCATCGCCATTGGGGCGAGTACAGGCTGTTCGGTGGTCATCTCCCAGCTCTTCGGAGCGAGGCGGTACGGGGAAATGAAGACGGCCATTTATACCTCCCTGTTCTCCATCGGCGGGCTGGGGCTGGTGCTCATGGCCGTAGGCCTGCTCATCAGCACGCCCATCCTGCACCTGCTGGGCACGCCGGAGAACATCTTTGCCGATTCCGCCGCCTATCTGAACATTTATTTTTTAGGCGCGGGCTTTTTGTTTTTGTACAACACCCTGACCGCCATCTTCAACGCCCTGGGCGACTCCAAGTCGCCGCTGGTGTTTTTGGCCATCGCGTCGGTGGTCAACATCGGGCTGGACCTGCTCTTTGTCATCCAGTTCCAGATGGGGGTGGCAGGGGTCGCCTGGGCGACTTTGATCGCCCAGGGGTTGTCCTCCGTGCTGTCCTTGATTTTTCTGCTGCGCCGGCTTCGCCGGATGGAAACCACGGATTCTCACCGCCTGTATGACGTGCACATGCTTACCCGGATGCTTCGCATTGCGGTGCCCTCCATGATTCAGCAGTCCATCGTTTCCATGGGCATGCTCTTTGTCCAGGCGCTGGTCAACAGCTTCGGTAGTGTCGTGGTCGCGGGGTACACCGCCGCCACCAAGATCGACTCCATCGCCATGCTGCCCATGCTCAACATTTCCAACGCCGTTTCCAGCTTTACCGCTCAGAACATCGGCGCCGGTAAGCCGGAGCGGGTCCGCAAGGGATACCGGGCGGCGCTGGTGATGACGGCGGTCATCGCCCTTGTGATCACCGGATGCCTTTATCTGTTCGGCGCCAACTTTATGAGCCTGTTTGTGGATGCGAACCTGAGCCAGGGCGTCATCGACGTAGGCGTGGAGTACCTGCGGGTGGTGTCCGTGTTCTACATCCTTATGGGCGGCATGTTCAGCACCAACGGCCTGCTCAGAGGGTCGGGGGACGTGAAGGCCTTTATGACCAGCACCCTGTGCAACTTCGTCTGCCGGGTGACCTGCGCCTATGCGTTTGCAAGTCTCATGGGAGCGAGTTCCATCTGGTGGTCCATCCCCATGGGCTGGGGCGTGGGCCTGACCATTTCTTTTCTGCGGTACCGCTCGGGCAAGTGGGCGAATAAATCGCTGGTGCAGGATGAGAGAAAACCAGTCCGGGAAGCGGCGGAGGCCGGCGCACAGGAAATCGAATAAAGCGGGCCGAAAAAAAGGGGCTGTGCGCAACGAGTTGCGCACAGCCCCTTTTTGATGTTCGAAAAGACGGCGTTTCCGATGGCCTTTGCCAGACAAAGAGGGAAACGCCGTTTTACATGAGCTGGAATTTGGCGGATAAACGAAAACCACCCCGGACAAAACGGCCGGGGTGGTTTTTTTGGAGCGGACTACGAGGCTCGAACTCGCTACCTCCACCTTGGCAAGGTGGCGC
>CAMLYM010000074.1 GCA_946491705.1 uncultured Clostridia bacterium | reverse complement strand
GCACATTTACGTAGGATGCGGCTTTTCCCCTCTTTTCCATTCAAAAACCGAGCGCAACGCCAAAACGCCGCGCCCGGTTTTGCTATTCCTGTATAACCGTGTGACGGTTTTTATGCCGGCAGAAGTACCAGGTCGCCCATCCGAAGGCGGCGGACAAAAGGATTCCCAGCCCGAACCGCACGGCGGCATAGATGCTGTGAAACCCGGTTCCTGCCGTCACAATGGCCGAACACAGATAATACGCGAGATTCGCAAGCAGAGTCAGCAAGGTCAGGCCGAACCGCTCTTTTTTGGAAAAATGGGAAAGAAAGAAATCCAAAATCATCAGTCCTCCCACCGCCAGCATGACCGTCGACACCGCCCAAGGATTCAAAAGGCCGTTCAGAAGGGATGGACGCGGGACCAGCAGCCCGCCTAAGGAGGCAAGCGTCAAAAAAACGCCCCAGCCGAGGATGCCAAAATAGAACCGTTTCACTTCCATACCCTCCATTCATCCCCCGATACAAGTATCAGTTTATCGAATTATTTATCCGAATTCAATAAAAGGAAACGGCGAATTGTTCAAAAAACTTGGAAGGTTTAATCCGGCTCCATCAAATCGTACACCCGGTCGTAATCCTTGGTTTCCTCGTTGTACTGGACGGCGCTCTTGTTTTTCTGCAGCAGCTCAATGATCTCATAGACGTCGATCCAAATCTGATTGTCCCCATCCTTCTGGCTTTCGTCAAAAATGAGCTGGAGGCCGAAATGCAGATGAGGGGTGTTGATGTTGTTGACGTTTTCTTTCGAGCTGTATCCGGTCATCCCCAGGTATCCGATCACATCCCCGGCGTTCACCCGGTCCCCTTCCCCGATGGTATAATGAAACGGATGGTCCCGGCGCAGATGCGCATAATAATAGTACCGTTTCCCGTCCAGGGAACGGATTCCTACCCGCCAGCCGCCGTACTGGTTCCACCCCAGAGCCTCCACCACGCCGCTTTCCACCGCGATAATGGGCGTTCCCACGCTGCCCATTAGATCGTTGCCCAGATGCTTGCGCTTATACCCGTAGGACCGGGAGGCGCCGAAATCGTTGTAATGGGAGAAAGAATAGCCGCCGGCAATGGGAGAATAGGCCTTCAGGCCGTACCGCTGCACCACCGTTTTCTGTCCCTCCTGCTGCGGGTCGTCGATTTCGATGCTGTATTCCCCTACAAACCCGTCCAAAATGGCCGTATAGGCCTCCAGATAATAGGAATAATATTGCATCCCATTTGTAATATCTTCGATCTTTTCTCCGTCTAGTAAACGCTGTGCCACCGCATCCAGGTCTTTGGAGGCGGATTTGGGGAGGTTGCCGTAGTTTTTCGCCGACGTATATGCCAGCAGTTCAATCCAATTGAGATGGGGCTCCTTCCCATAGCTGTCCAGGTCGTAGGACAGCGCCTTGCTCATAATGGAAGCCGTCAGGTTAAAGTCCACCCATTTGATGTATTTCTGGGTGTCGCCGTTTTCCTGGGCCACCGTCTGATAAAGCTCCTCCCGGGAAGCGGCGGCGATGGACCCCGCCACACAGATGACCCCCAGCAAAACCGCCACCACCACGATTGCAATCCATTTTCGCTTGACAATCAAAAACATTCCCATCACCCATACATGATTATGCGGGTGACGGGAATGTTATACGCGCGTATCGCTTAGTGAAACCGGCTTACCCTTCGTCGGCGGCCGGCTGGTTTTTGCACAGGAAATCCGCCACCGCCAAGTCATACGGGGTGGTGATTTTAAAGTTCTGCTGCTCGCCCACGACGATTTTCACCGGCAGCCCTTTGAGCCGGTAAATCTTGGACGCGTCGGTGAGGGTTTTCGCTTCCCGCTCGGTCAGGGAACGGCATACCTCGATAAAGGCCGCCATGCGAAAGCTCTGGGGCGTCTGTACCTGGTACATAAGCTCCCTAGGCGGAATGGTGTCGAGAAACTCCCCTTCCCCGGTGGCGATGGTGTCGATGGCGGGAAGCATGGTGTTAGCCGCCCCCACCTCTCTGGCAAAGCGCACGTTCTCCTCCAGAATCCGTGCGCTTACAAAGGGACGCACCGCATCGTGGGAAACAAGGACGTCCTCCTCTTTGATGCCAAAGGTCTTCTCTATATAGCCGCACACCCGCAGAAGGGAGCCGTTGCGGTCCTCTCCCCCCTCCACCACCGAAACAGCGGCTTCGGGCAGGTACTTTTCCAGCAGTACCTTCGTATACTCCATCCATTTGGCGGGCACCGCCACCAGCACCCGGTCGATGCAGCCGGCATGCAAAAACCGCTCCACCGTGTGAATCAGAATGGGGCGGCCGCCGATGGGCAGAAACTGTTTGGGACGCTGGGTATGCCCCATCCGCTCTCCCCGGCCGCCCGCCAGGATCCCTGCGTATACCAAAACGATCCCCGCCTTTTTGCTGTGTTTTCGCAAAGGAAGCGTCCAAACGCCGCTTCTGCGGCGACGCGGCATTCCTGTTTGCCGCCGGCCGCGGTTCGAACGTCTCTTTTGTCCACGCTGCGTGAAGGAACCCGCCTTACAGGTCCATCTGCTGCATAACCTTATATTCGTCCGCAAAGCGAACGTATTCCTCGGCGTTCGCCCGCATTCCCTGTTTTTCCTCCTCGGTCAAAGCCCGTACCGGCTGGGCCGGGCTTCCCAGCGCCACAAAGCCGTCCGGGATCTGCTTATGCCCGGTCACCAAAGCGCCCGCGCCGATCATGGCTTCCTTTCCGATGACCGCCCCGTCCAAAACAATGCTGCCCATCCCAATGAGGGCTCCGTCCTTGATGGTGCAGGAGTGGAGAATGGCGCCGTGGCCCACCGTGACTCCATCGCCGATCACCAGGTCCTCTTCATGGCCGCAGTGAAGGATGCAGCCATCCTGCAGATTGGTACGGTTTCCCACCACAATACGCCGGCAGTCTCCCCGGATGACACAGTTATGCCCGATGTACGTGTCCTCCCCGATGACCACATCGCCGATGATCTGGGCCGTCTCCGCGATATAAGCATCTGGAGAAATCTCGGGCGCTTTGTCCTGGTACGATAGAATCATGGTATTCCCATCCCTTCCGCCTGTCTGCTTTTTCCACAGGCTTTCGTTTGTTATTATAGCAGGCTTTTCTTCCCGCCGCAATCGACACCACAAGTATTTTCCGAAAACCCGGAAAAAATGCAACAAATCCCTTGACAAACGACCGAGGGATGTCTATAATTATCCATGCTGTCTTAAAACTGATGCGGAATTGTGTAATGGTAGCACGGCAGACTCTGACTCTGTTTGTGAGGGTTCGAATCCTTCTTCCGCAGCCAAAACGCCGCAAGTGGGAAACCGCTTGCGGCGTTTTTTTGAAAGATTCTTGCTGACCTTTCGATCTGTGGCCTGTATTGAATTTATAATGTTACACAAAAATAATCCTCCCCGTTTGGTAGAAAACCCGGAATTGTGAGAAATTACAACAAAATCCGGCCTCATTCTGCTTTACAAAACCCGCCGTACCCATTATAATGTAGGATGTATCTTTAGGGGCTACTTTTCGAAAACACAGGCGGCAATGGGTTCGTTGTGCCTACGATGGGGGTTTGCAAATGAATAGCAGCTTTCCCAGAATCATGACCTTGCTTCGTAAGGAACGCGGCATCAGCCAGAAGGCCGCCTCGCAGGGGCTGGGAATTTCCCAGGCTTTGCTTTCACACTATGAAAAGGGAATCCGCGAATGCGGGCTGGATTTCTTAGTCCGGGCAGCGGATTATTACCAGGTATCGTGCGACTATTTGCTGGGACGCACGCCGGACCGCAACGGGGCGCAGATTACGGTGGAGGATATTCCGGAACCGGATGCGGCGGGAAAGGAAAACGTGTTCCGCGGCAGCGTCCTTCCCACGCTCAACAAAAAACTGATTGCCAATTCGCTGAACATTGTGTACGACAAGCTGCAAACCTGCAACAACAAGGGGCTGACCACGGAGGTATCCGCCTTCTTCATGCTGTCGGTGTACCGGATGCTCCGAGTGCTCTACGGGGCCAATCCCAAAAACCCGCAGTCGACCTTCGCTGTCCCGCCTCAGCTTGCCCGCGGTTCGGCGTCGGCTCAGATGCAGCTGGCGGAGGCAAACGCTAAGTGTATTGCCGGAGGGCTCAATCTATGCGGGTTTGAAGGTCTTTCCGACCCTGCTCTGCTTGCCATGACGCCCGAGCAGCTGCTTAAGGATTATCCTTTGTTCGCTTCTTCTCTCATGAACCTGATCCAGAACGCGGAAAACCGCATGGGATACCACAAAAAAACATCGTCCAAATAAAGATGTTTGGCGGCTTGTACCGCCCGGAAGAAATTTTCGGGGGTATAAGCCGCTTTTTGATTTTTCCAATTGGCTGAAAAGTTTCCGGAATCAAAAGCAAAAAAAGCATTGCACCAATGCATTTTTATGCTATAATTGTGTTCTGTGCTAATTTTTACCAGTTGTCAAAACCGCCAATTATAACAGCCATCTCCCGCCTATTTGTATATATCGCACAGAACTTTTCAGTGATTTTCCACATGAGTTATGCGAATATTACCATAAACCCCTTGAAAACTGGAAAAAAAGTTGGTAAAATAAATGCATGGTAACATGGAAACGGAGGGATATTCAATGCCAGAGAACCATTTGCTCGATTGTTCGGCGCCCTTAGCCTTGTTCCACCAGGGGAAACATACGAAAGCCTACGAATTCTTAGGCGCGCACCTGTTCCGGGATGGAAAAGAGACAAAAGCGGTGTTTCGCACCTGGGCTCCCAATGCGGTTTCGCTCAGCGTGGTAGGCACCTTTAACGATTGGGACACCCAGGCCAATCCCATGCGCCGCATTTCCGACGGCGGGGTTTGGGAAGCGGTCGTCGCCGGGGTCAAGCAATTTGATCTTTACAAGTACGCGGTGGAAACCCAGGACGAAGAGGTGGTTTTGAAAACCGACCCGTACGGGTTTCACACGGAAACGGCGCCGGACAATGCTTCCCGCCTTTACGACCTGGAAGGGTACCAGTGGAAAGACGGGGCTTGGCTCGCAAAAAAAGCAAAAACCAACATCTACGAAAGCCCGGTCAACATCTATGAGGTACACGCGGGTTCCTGGAAGCAGTACCCGGACGGAAAGCCCTTTTCTTACGAGAAGCTGGCCGACGAGCTCATTGAATACGTGCTGGAAATGGGATATACCCACATCGAGCTGCTGCCTTTGACCGAGTATCCCTATGACGGCTCTTGGGGCTATCAGGTGACCGGGTATTTCGCCCCTACCTCCCGCTATGGCACTCCAAAAGACCTGATGAAATTCATAGACCGGTTCCACCAGGCGGGCATCGGGGTGATTATGGACTGGGTTCCGGCCCATTTTCCAAGGGACGGGCACGGCCTGTTCCGGTTCGACGGCACCCACTGCTACGAATACGCCGACCCGCGGAAGGGTGAGCACAAGGAGTGGGGAACCTGCGTGTTCGACTATGGGCGAAACGAGGTGGTTTCTTTTCTGACCTCCTCGGCCATGTTCTGGCTGGACAAGTACCACATCGACGGCATCCGGGTGGACGCGGTGGCCTCCATGCTTTATCTGGACTATAACCGCCGGGACGGGGAATGGATCGCCAACAAATACGGCGGCAAGGAAAACCTGGAGGCGGTTGATTTCTTAAAACACCTAAACGAAGCGGTGTTCGCCCAATTCCCCGACGTGATGATGATCGCGGAGGAATCGACGGCCTGGCCGCTGGTTTCCAAGCCCACCTATATGGGGGGCCTGGGGTTCAACTTCAAGTGGAACATGGGCTGGATGAACGACATGCTGCGCTACATGTCCACCGACCCGTATTTCCGCCGGCATAACCACGACGCGCTGACCTTCTCCTTCTTCTACGCGTTCTCGGAAAACTATGTGCTGCCCGTCTCTCACGACGAGGTGGTCCACGGCAAATGCTCCCTCATCGGGAAGATGCCGGGGGAATACGAGCAGAAGTTCGCGGGCGTGCGGGCGTTTCTGGCCTTTATGATGGCCCACCCGGGCAAGAAGCTTTTGTTTATGGGGCAGGAGTTCGGCCAGTTTAACGAATGGAATTACCAGACGGGGCTGGACTGGATGCTGCTCGATTATCCCGCGCACAAGCAGCTGCAGCGCTACTCCAAGTCCCTCAACGAATTTTACCGGGCCCATCCCCAGCTGTGGCAGATTGATTATTCCTGGGAGGGCTTCTCCTGGATTTCCAACGACGACAACCGCAATTCGGTCATCAGCTTCCGGCGGATGGACAAGGACGGCGGTGAGCTGATCGTAGTGTGCAACTTCCTCAACATCGCCCATGACAATTACCGCATCGGCGCCCCCTATTACGGGGAATACGCCGAGGTGTTCAATTCCGACGACAAAAAGTTCGGAGGCTCCGGGATGCATAACCCAACCGTCATCCAGGCGGATTTGGAGACTCCCATGCACGGCTTTGAGCAATCCATTAAGCTGGTGCTGCCGCCTATGTCGGTTCTTTACCTGCGCTGCACCCGCAAGCTCAAAAAGCCGGTTAAACCGGTCAAACAGGCGACCCTTCCCAAGAAGGCGGCTGTTCCTACTCTTGTAAAAAAGGCCATAAAGGAGGATTAATCCTATGTTTCGCAAGCAGGAATGTGTGGCAATGCTGCTGGCGGGCGGGCAGGGCAGCCGTCTGGGCGTTCTGACCAAGAATTTGGCAAAGCCTGCGGTGCCCTACGGCGGCAAATACCGGATCATCGACTTTCCTCTTTCCAACTGCGTCAATTCCGGGATTGAGACGGTGGGGGTCCTCACCCAGTACCAGCCCATGGTGCTCAATGAATACATCGGAACCGGCCAGCCCTGGGACCTGGATACCATGCACGGCGGCGTGCATGTGCTGCCCCCCTACCAGCGCAGCCGGGGCGCCGACTGGTACAAGGGCACGGCCAACGCCATTTATCAAAACATTCCCTTTATCGAGCGGTACGATCCCGATTACGTGCTGGTCCTGTCCGGCGACCACATCTATAAAATGGACTATTCGAAGATGATCGCCGAGCATCAGAAAAACAACGCCGACTGCACCATCGCAGTGCTGGAGGTCCCGATGGAGGAGGCTTCCCGCTTCGGCATTCTCAACACCAACCCAGACAATTCCATTTACGAGTTTGACGAGAAGCCCAAGGTTCCCAAAAGCAACCTGGCTTCCATGGGTATCTATGTCTTCAACTGGGAAAAGCTGCGCCGGTATCTGGAGGCGGACGAAGCGGATAAGAAATCCTCAAACGACTTCGGCAAAAACGTACTGCCGGCCATGCTGGCGGACGGGCAGCGGATGTTTGCTTACCGGTTCGAGGGCTACTGGAAGGACGTAGGTACCATCGACAGTCTCTGGGAGGCCAATATGGACCTTTTGAATCCCAAAGTGGACTTAGACCTTGGCGATCCGGCCTGGCGCATTTACGCACGCACGCCGGTGCTGCCGCCCCACTACATCGGGGAAAACGCCCTGGTGCAGAATTCCCTCATTACCGAAGGCGCCAACGTGCTGGGCACGGTGGATTTTTCGGTTTTGTTCGCGGATACGGTGATTGAAGAGGGCGCGGTGGTACGCGACTCCATTATTATGCCGGGCGCGAAGATTAAGAAAGGCGCAGTGGTTCAGTACGCCATCATCGGGGAAGACACGGTGGTGGAGGAAAACGCGGTCTTCGGCGAGCGGCCGGAGGAAGCGGAGAACCTGGACGCCTGGGGCGTAGCGGTTGCCGGGGCGGATCTGGTCATCGGCGCAGGCGCCAGGGTTCCGGCCAAGGCCATGGTGGAGAAAGACGTGAAGGGGGCGGTGAAATGAGAGGCAACAATGTGTTAGGAATCGTGTTTTCCAACATGCACGACGAATTTCTCAAGGAACTGACCGCGGTGCGCACTCTTGGATCCATTCCCTTCGGCGGACGGTACCGGCTTATCGACTTCGCCCTGTCGAACATGGTAAACTCCGGCATCACCAAGGTTGGCGTCATCACCAAGTCAAACTACCAGTCACTGATGGACCATCTGGGCTCCGGCAAGGCGTGGAACCTGTCGAGAAAGCGCCAGGGTCTTTACATACTCCCGCCCTTCGGCCAGGGCAACGATGTTTACAGCGACCGGATCCAGGCTCTGGAAGGCATCATGCCGTTCCTCAACCATTCCAATGAGGAATACGTGCTTCTTTCCGACTGCGACCTGGTCCTCAATTTCGACATTGACGCCATGATGGAAGCCCATATGGCTTCCGGGGCGGACATTACCATTGCTTACAAATACGGCGTCAAGCCGGAGCGGCGCAACGACGTGATCGTGATGGACTTAGACGAGACAAACCGGGTTACCAATATCGAAATTGATCCCCAGCGCACGGAGGACTGCTGTTTCGGGCTGAACATTTACCTGATGCGCAGGGATTTCCTGAAGATGGCTATTTCCTCCGCCCGCAGCAAAAGTGCTACCAGCTTTGTGCGGGATGTGATCCAGTCGCGGGTACTCAAGAACCGCATCTATGGCTACCGGGTAAAGGAACATGCCAGCGTCGTCGATTCCATCGCCAGCTACTTTTCCGCTAACATGGACCTGCTCAAGCCGGAGGTACGCGCCGAGCTTTTCGAGCGCAGCCGGCCGATCTACACTAAGGTCCGCGACGATATGCCCACCCGGTATGGCCTGGGCTCGTCGGTGAAAAACAGCCTGATTGCCGACGGCTGCGTCATCGAGGGTGAAGTGGAGAACTCCATTTTGTTCCGCGGGGTGCATGTAGGCAAGGGCTGCAAGGTGAAAAACTGCATCATCGGCCAGAATTCGGTTCTGGGAGTCAATTCCCAGATTGCCTATGTCATCACCGACAAGGATGTCATCCTCAAGGGAGGACGCACTCTGATGGGATTTGAGACTTATCCGGTGTTCATCGGCAAGGAGGCCGTGGTATGACCGGGCCGCACGGCGGCAATCGTCAAGTAGGAAGGGAGCCGAAGCAGAGATGAAAGTGTTGTTTGTGACAAGTGAAGCGCTGCCCTTTGCAGCATCAGGGGGCCTGGGCGATGTGGCGGGTTCCCTGCCCCAGGCCATCCGCGCCCGGCTGGTGGGATGCCGGATCGTCATGCCCTTATACGAAGAAATCCCCCAACATCTCAAGGATAATATGAAGTTTCTGACCAGCATCTCGGTACCGGTGGCCTGGCGGCGCCAGTACTGCGGCATTTTTGAAGCCAAGTACGGCGGGGTCATCTACTACCTGCTGGACAATCAATATTACTTTAAGCGCCAGGGGCTGTACGGGCATTACGACGATGCGGAGCGGTTTGCATTTCTGTCCCGTGCCGCCATTGAAATTATCCCCGCAATTGACTTTAAGCCGGACGTGATTCACGCCAACGACTGGCAGACGGCGCTGACCCCTATTTACTATAAGCTGTTCTATCAGAATCTTCCCGAGTTCGCCGGGATCAAAACCGTCTTTACCATTCACAACATCCAGTACCAGGGCAAGTATGGCATGGAGCTTTTGGAGGACGTGTGCGGCCTGCCGAAGAATGCGGCGCATATTGTGGAATACGACAAGTGCGTCAACTTTATGAAGGGAGCCATCGAAACGGCCGACGCGGTTACCACCGTGAGTCCCTCTTACGCCCAGGAAATCCTCGATCCCTGGTTCTCCCATGGGCTCGACCCCATCCTGGCGAAAAATTCCTTTAAGCTGTCCGGTATCCTAAACGGCATCGACGTGGACAACTATAACCCCGCCACCGACAACCAAATCTATGCCAACTTTACCGCCGACGACCTGTCCGGCAAGGCGGAAAACAAGCGCATGCTCCAGGAGCGGATGGGGCTTCCCACCAATGCGGACATTCCGATCCTCAGTATGGTCACCCGTTTGGTTGCCCATAAGGGGCTTGACCTGGTAAAGTATATCCTCGACGAGCTTTTGGGCTCGGAGGACATACAGATGGTGGTGCTCGGCTCGGGGGACTGGACCTATGAAAGCTTCTTCAAAGAGATGCAGCAGAAGTATCCGGGCAAGCTGTCGGTAGCCATCGGCTTTATCCCGGAGCTGTCCCGCAAGATTTACGCCGGGTCCGACCTGTTTTTGATGCCGTCAAAGAGCGAGCCCTGCGGCCTTTCCCAGATGATTTCCCTGCGCTACGGCACCGTTCCCATCGTGCGGGAAACCGGCGGCCTTCGCGACAGCATTCACGACTCGGGCGACATGCAGGGCAACGGCTTTACCTTCAAAAGTTACAACGCCCACGACATGCTCGGCGCCATTCGCCGCGCCATCCATGGGTATTACGACCGGGAGAATTGGAAAATACTAGTTAAACGTGCCATGCAGTGTGACAACAGCTGGGGCAGGTCAGCCAACGAATACATCCGGCTGTACAAATCCTTAGTCCAGCACGACTGATTGCAAATCCCACGATAAAGCAACCCCCGCTGTTTTGATGACAGAAAACGGGTCATCGAAACAGCGGGGGTTTTCCTTTGATTGCTCTCTTTCCTGTCCCTTCGCAACGGATCCAAGTAGGACGTACGTTCTGAGCCTCTGCGGGCATGGACGCAAATCAGGCCTATACCGCCTGGGATGTGAAAGATAACAAAACGGTAACCAGCCTCTTTCTTATACAAAAGGGAACAAGGAAACACCGCCCTTCATCCGGCCAAAGCAGATACACTCATTATTGCTTATCGATGTGCTTAAAGCCTTCCCCAATGATCTCCCCTACGTCGGACACTACGATAAACGCATCGGGGTCGGTCTGTTTGATGACAGCACGGATCTGGAACACTTCCTGACGGCGCACCACACACAACAGCACTTCCTTATCCTCCCCGGTATACGCCCCCTGCGCCTTGAGCACCGTGACCCCGCGCTGGATGTCTTCCAGGATGCGTTTGGCGATGGCATCGTTTTGGTCGGACACAATGAGCATCATCTTCCCCGTGTCCGCTCCGTAAAGCACCCCGTCAATCAGGCGGCTGCTGATGAAGATCATGATGAGCGCATAAAGACCGCTTTCCATGGTACCGTACACCAATGTCGCCGCCAGAACAATAACCAAATCCACCGCCATAATCAGTTTCCCCATGGGAATATGGGGGAATTTCCGGGAAAGGAGTTTCGCCCCCAAGTCGCTGCCGCCGGTGGTGGCACCCCGCAGATAAATAAGACCCAGACCCAAGCCGGACAAAAAGCCGCCGTAAAGAGCCGCCAACAACGTGTCTCCCTGGTATTGGGGCAAAAAAGGCGCCAGCCCGTCGATCAAGGCGGAAGAAACGATGGTGGCCACCACGGTACGGGCCAAAAACCGCCAGCCCAGCAACTTCCAGCCCAGCAAAAACAAAGGCAGGTTGATCAATAGGATGGTGGTACCGATGGGCAGGGTGGTCAGGTAGTTGACGATGGTGGCAAGGCCGGTAGCGCCGCCGGGCGCGATAGCATTGGGGGACGAAAAGGTGTCGATGGCCACGGCGAACAGTACGCTGCCGCCCACAAATGCAGCCGCGTCCAGAACGTATTCCTTCATCCGGTTTTTCTTCATGGGGTTCTCTCCTTTGGGGAACGGTACGCCCAGGTTCGACATTTGAAATCCGGGTTCCTTGTTCCATAGTGTTTCGCAATTCGGGAAAAACATACCAAACAGGCCGCCTTTCCTTGGTATCGCCAGCCCAAAACGCCAATAAGATTCCATTTTGAGATGTTTTTGGGGACGCAGGCACGCCTCCTTGCGTCTGCCATCCAGCCTGTTTTTTCTGTAAATATGAGTTTTTCGGCACAAAAGGCCCGGCAACGATTGTCTCGTTGTCGGTGCTTTGTCCAGACGGGCCGGGGTCTTTTCGGTGTTTTTTTTCCCCCCACACCCTCTTTGCCCCATGCGGT
>CAMLYM010000073.1 GCA_946491705.1 uncultured Clostridia bacterium | reverse complement strand
CTTATTCATATTGACCATATATGAGACCTGTTTACATATCTCATGCTCTACTCTTTCCAATCCGGATCTCTCTGCCGAATTGTGTCCTCCAAAGCAAACACGGCTCTTTTGTAAAGAGAAAGGCCGGGCTTCTTTTCGCCGTGAAGCACAGCGTCCACAGTCTTGTCAAACTCCGTTTCACCGGCTTCTTCCGAAAGCTTGGAAAGCGTTCGGATGGGGTTACGGACACTGATTAGAATATAAAATGCAATGGCAAGCGCTCCAACAATCGTTAAGACAATCCAATCTGCTACAAAGCCGAAAACAAGAAAACAAAGCCCTACAATCCCCACCACTATGTTGAAAAGGAAACTTTGGAGCACGCCGGAAAGCAAAAGAGGAAACGGAAGCTTTCTTTTTATTTGTACCACTTTCTTTCTACCGATTTTGATGCATACCGTTCAGGCACAACGAGCGGTTCCCCAGCTCAAAAGGGACCACCACTGTACTTAATAAAATAGTATAGCAAAAATCTGCCGGTAATGCAATCAAACGCGGATCATAAATACGTAAACGAAAGGCTGGCGTTTACGCACCATATACCGAAACGCTTCTCCGGCGTACGATTGATACCGCTCATCCTGCCTGAATTCGGTCTGATTGCCTATAGGGCCGTCCCCTTCGTCGGTACAAACAGCCGTGACGTATCCACACCCTCCAGGTTTAACAGCATAATCTTTTTCCCGATTCCCCCGGCATAGCCAGTCAGGTTTCCATTGGTGCCAACCACCCGGTGACAAGGAATGAGGATGGAAATGGGATTGTGTCCCACGGCGCCGCCTACCGCTTGGCTGGACATGGTTTTTCTGCCCCGCTTTGCCGCCATTCGTTCGGCGATAAAACCATAAGTAGTCACCTCTCCATAGGGAATCTGGCATAGGATGTTCCATACTTCCCGGCGGAACTCGCTGCCGATGGGACGCAGAGGAAGCGCAGAGACGGCAGGTCTTTCCCCTGCAAAATACCGGTCCAGCCAGCTCTTTGCAGCAAAAAACACCGGCAGGTCGTCCCGTTGGGCCATGGCCTCTTTGATGGGATCGCCGAAGTATTTCTGGCCTTCCACCCAAAGGCCCACCAGGTTCATTCCGTCACTAGCGAGGGTGAGCAATCCCAGCAAGGATGGGTAAGTGGTAGAATAGTACATAAAACGCACTCCCTTACGCTAAATTCCACTGGCTGACGGTATACAGTCCTCTGCGGCCGCCATGATCCGTATTTCCCGTATACGCGCAGCAGCACTTTCTTTTTTCTTCCGGATTGGTGCAAGAGTCCAACGGGAGTTCTCCGTGAACCGAGCCCTGAGCCAAGGCATAGACAGGGCGGAAGCGGACAGCGACAATGTCTGAACAAAGGTCGAAATCTGGATTGTCTCATTTTCGAGTTCCAAATTTCGACCTTTGTTCTTTTTAGTAGAAAAAGATACCCTGCCATAAACGCGCATGAATAGGAAAAATTAAAAACTGAGCCCGGTACGCGAATTGCGTCCAGGCTCAGCCTGGCGTCCCCGGCGCGATTCGAACGCGCGGCCTTTCGCTTAGGAGGCGAACGCTCTATCCAACTGAGCTACGGAGACGGATATACGGAATATCTTATTTTACAACTGTTTTCCATCTTACTCCATGATCCCGATTTTGTCAAGGCAAAAGGGGTTCTGCCCTTGTTGCCTTATCATACGCGCGGGCTTTTTGACCTTGTTTTGAAGCAGAATTTGCAAAAAAGCCGCCGGTCTTATGCCTGCGGCTTTTTCCATCGTTTGGGCTGCGTCTTTCTTTTTTCCCGCAAGGCGGCAAAGAACGCCTGCAGAAGCCCGGCGCATTCCTCTTCCAGCACCCCGGTAACGACCTCGGGACGGTGGTTATAGGGCAGGGAAAACAGATCCACCACCGACCCGGCGGATCCCGCTTTCCCGTCCTTCGCTCCGAATACCAGCCGGGGGATGCGCGCGTTGATGATGGCGCCCGCGCACATGGGGCAGGGCTCTAAGGTTACGTACAAGGTGCATTCCCACAGCCGCCAGCCGCCTAGCCTGCGGCAGGCTTCTGCAATCGCTTCCAGCTCCGCATGGGCAAGGGCGGACTTGCCGGTTTCCCTCCGGTTTCGCCCTACAGCGACGATTTCGTCTCCCTTGGTAATCACAGCCCCAACCGGTACCTCCCCTTCCCCGGCCGCCAGAGCCGCCTGGCGCAGGGCCTCCTTCATAAACCGGATGTCCTGTTCCATTACCATCGGCCCACAAACTTCACGTAAAAGCTGGTCATATACACCATGGCCAGAAAGGCGAGAATCATGCCGGGGTTAAATAGGAAGGCGCTCACCCGCTTGCCCAGGGACAGCGGAGATGGAACCGGGTTTTTCCGAAATACCCAGCGCTGCCGGTCGATAAGCACGGCTAAAAATACGATCGCAAGCAGAATCAGAACGCCGTAATACGCCAGCACCACCAGATTCCCCAGCACGTCGTTGACGCCGGAAAGCAGCATGGTCAGCACTACGCTGGCGGTATTGTTGATCAGATGGATGACGATGCCCACCCACAAGGAGTTGGACTTTACCACAAAGAAGCCGATGATGAGACCCACCACCATCGCAAACGGAATCTGCACCAGGTTTCCATGCACAAGGCCGAAAACAATGGCGGACATGACGACAGCAAACCCGTCCCCATACCGGCGCAGAGGCTGCATGACGATGCCGCGGAAAACGAACTCCTCAATAAAAGCAGGCAGAATCCCCACCGTCAGCAGATAAATTCCCTGGCCCGCCAAAGTGGTGGGAACCGACATGGCAGGCGTGGTGATCTCAATGCCCAGCATCGCCATCAGCATGGACAGGATCATGACCAAAATATTACCCAGAATACAGCAGCCCAGACCCACAAAGATGCCAGGGGCCATCAGCCCCTTGCGCGGTTTCGACAAAACCGCCACATCGGACAGGCGGATCCGCTTGGCCTTGGCGTAGATGACAAAGGGAACGATCAGCATAGGAATATAGCCGATCAGAGTCACCAGCTGCTCGGCCACGTCCGGGCCCACAAATTCCCCTTTTGCGTTATAAAACCCAAAAAGACTTCCGAAAAAGCCTAGACCAAACCCGATGAGGGCGGACACCGCCAGCATACCCAGAATGGCCAGGCCGATTCCATTCCCCATGTGCCATAAGTTTTTCTTTTCCGCCGTGGCCCAAAGCGAATGGTCCGGCGCCCTTCCATAGGGCGGCTGGGAAGGATGGTAGATCTGCCCCTGCTTTGCATATGGATTCATGCTGACACTCCTATTCCGTCCACAGCCCGTTGTGTTTGGAGAGCCATGGCGCTGCGTTTGCCCAAATTTTAGTTATACCCAAGTATAGCATACTCCGAATAAATTGCAATATTTACCGATTGGACTTCTTTTTACAAAGGGCCCGGTTTCGCTTTTTCCTCTTTCAGGGAAAAGGAATGATCCAAGGAAAATGCATACACAGCGCATTCTTTCACCGGCTTATGGAAAACCTGTTCCATGGCGTAGGCATAGAGGCGAAGCTGGTTTGCATAGCGGAACAAAAGCTGTTCCCCATCCCGGGCGGCGTCGGTCTTGTAATCGACTACCACAAGCCCGTTTTCCTCTTCAATCACCAGGTCTGCTACTCCCTGAAGCACCACCAGTTCCCCGCGCACGTCCACATTTTCCCCGGCAAACCGGCCGGCCGGGATGCCCACGTGAAAGCGGATTTCCCGATAAACCTGCCGGGCGGCCTTCACCCTCCTGTACAGTCCGCTTTTAAAGAAGCGGCGCACCTTCTCCATGCAGATGGAATCCGCCTGCTCCTTCGTCAGAAACCCTTTTAAAAGCAGCCGGCTCAGTTCCTCTTCCGGGTGCTCCGCCGCCCGGTCAAATTCCGCAAACTGCATGAAGCTGTGCAGGGCAATGCCCTTCTCGGTGGGGGTAAGCCCGCCGCCGCTGAGGAAAGCCGGGCGGGAAACGGCCACAAACGCTCCCGTCTGCTCGGATTTCGCCAGCTCAGACGCGGCTACCTTGGCGGGAATGCGGTTGACCGCTTCGAAAGGATACACCCAGTCGATCTGGGTTTGGATGCGGTCCATGAGCGCCGGGTCGGGGACGGGCAGGTCAAGCTGGGCGTCTCCCGCTTCTCCGCCGATTAAGGGCGGCGGAGTAACCACGGACATGGCCCAGGACGAGGAAGCGGGCAGAGGTTCGATGTCCTCCCGCCCGGCAAGCGCGCGAAGCGCTCCTCCATCTGGGTGACGTAAAGCGCAGGCCAGAACCCATTCGAAAAAGCCCTTGGCACGGCGCAGAAAAAAGGACTCCAGCCGCCCGGACGGGGGCAGGTTCGCCGCCACCGCCTGAAGCGTAGCCGCAGGGTCCTTCAGCTCCGTCACCAGAATGAGCCGCTCTTTGGCTCGGGTCATGGCGACATACAGCACCCGCATTTCCTCCGACAGGGTGGCCCGTTCCAGCTCCAACGCCACCGCCTCCCGGGGCAGAGTGGTAAACTGGCGGCCAAGCGCATCCCGCCGCTTGAGGCCCACTCCCAGCTGGGGGTGGAGTAGAGCGGGAGCGCGCACGTCGCTTTTGTTAAACTGGCCGCCCAAGCCTGCCACGATGCACACCGGGAATTCCAGCCCCTTGGAGCTGTGGATGCTCATGATCCGCACCACATCCGCCGCACCGGACAACGTGGCCGCGGGAGCCAGGTCGTCCTTGCGCTGCTCGAGCCGGTCGATGAACCGAAGAAAGCCAGACAATCCTCCATAGCCGACACTTTCGTATTTTCTCGCGTACTCGGTCAAAAGCAGCAGGTTCGCCTTGCGCTGGGACCCGCCCGGCATGGCCTGGACCATAGCGGCGTACCCGGTCTGCTCATAGATTTCGTTTAAGAGACGCGCGGCGGGTAGCACCGCTGCAGACAGCCGCAGCCTGGAAAGGGATTCTAAGAATTCCCGGCATTTTCCGTCCTCCCTGGCTTTGGCGACCACCGCGTGGTAAAGAGCGCCGCCCTTGGAAGCCATGCGGATGTCCGCCAGCTCGTCGGGGGTAAAGCCGAAAAGCGGAGAAAGCATCACCGACAAAAGAGGCACGTCCTGCACGGGGTTATCGAGAACCCGCAATAGGGAAAGCATACAGGAGATTTCCACCGTGCCGAAAAAGCCGCCGGACACGTCGGTATAGGCAGGAATGCCCAGCAGGGAAAGCTCCTGGACGTACCGGGCGGCACGCCCTTCCTTGCTGCGCAGGAGAATGCAGATGTCCCGGTAGCGCATGGGCCGCAGCCGCCCGTGCTCGAACACGGTGGCCCCGCCGTCCATCAGCTCCCGGATGCGCGTCCCAATGGCCCGGGCCTGGGCGGCGCCCCGGTCGTCCTCCTTAGAAAGATCGGACAGGTCGAGCACCATCAGCTCGGCATCCGGCTCTTCGCTTTGGGGATAAACCGCGCCGCAGCGAAGTTCCTCGGCTTCGTCATACGCCATCTCCCCCAGCTCCTCGCTCATAAGCTGGCGAAAGACAAAGTTGACCGCGTCGGTCACCCCTTCCCGGCTGCGGAAATTACGGCCCAGGGTAATTTTAGCGGGATAATTGCCGTCCTGATAACTGGGCAAGGAATTGCGCCGGCGCAGAAAAATCTCCGGCATGGCCTGGCGGAACCGGTAGATGCTTTGCTTCACATCCCCGACAAAGAACAGGTTTCCTTCCTCCTGGGACACCGCCCGGAAAATCAGGTCCTGGGCTTCGTTGGTGTCCTGGTATTCGTCTACCAGCACTTCTTCGAACCGGGCGGCCAGCTCTTTTGCTTCCCGGGTACGGACAAAGCCGGTCTCTTCTTCTTTTACCAGCAGACGGATGGCCAGGTGCTCCAGGTCGCCGAAGTCCACCATGTGCTTTTGCGCCTTCTTCTCATCGAGGTGCCTGGAAAAAAGGCGGACGGTGTCAAACAGCGCTTCCACCAGCGGGTAGAGAGCATCCAAGTCCTCCCGGCATTCCGCTTCCCCCGCCTCATAAAGCCCGCATAGGCGTTTTACAAGCTCCTGCACCTCTTTTTTCACTGCGTCGAGCTGAGGCCCCAGGGTGAGCACCGTCCCCTTTTTTACCGGCTTGCGCCGGGCAAAGGCGAAGGAATGCAGGGCTTCCCCTATCTTGTCCAGATCCCGGCTTTCCAGCAACGCTTGGATGACGCACAGGCGTTCCCTGGCGGCGGAAAAGACGGGGGCGTACAGTTCCTCGCTTTCCGGCTCGCTTTGCATAAGTCCAAGGCCGTAGGCAAGCCGCCGTTCCCCGTGGGCAAGGGCGCTTCTCGTGTAAGAAGCGACAATTTCACCCCAGGGGGTACGCCCCACCGGGCCGTCGGGGCGGTAAAGCGCCAGCTTTTCTTTCATCCACCGGTCGGGGAAAGGATGGGAGCGGACGAATTCGTAAAGCCGTCGCACCATGTCGCACAAAGGCCGGTCATCCCGCTTGGGGCTTAGCAGCTCCACAAGGCGAAGAAACCCGTCGCTCCCCTCCTCGTAGCGCTCCTCCAGCGTCTCGTCCATAGCCTGGTCGGAAAGAACGGCTACCTCGCTTTCTTCGGCAATCTTAAAGTCCGGGGACAGGCCCAAACGGTTGAAGTTTTCCCGGGCCAGGTCCGCGCAGAAGCTGTGGATGGTGCTGATGTGGGCCTGGCTCAGCAAAAGCTGCTGACGCTGCAAATAGCGGTCGGCGGGGTTTTGCAGCAAAAGCTCGGAAAGCCGGGCCCCGATGCGCTCACGCATTTCGGCGGCGGCGGCCCGGGTAAAGGTGACAATGAGCAGCCGGTCCATGTCGCAAGGGTTTCCCGGGTCGGTGATGCGTTCGATAACCCGCTGCACCAGTACCGCCGTCTTGCCCGAACCGGCCGCCGCCGACACCAGCAGCGTCCCGTCCCGGGCCTTGATGGCCTGTTCCTGTTCCTTGGTCCATGTACGCCCTTCGCTCATGGCTGCACCTCCTTTTCCGCAAGCGCTTCGAGAACTTGTATCCGGTCGATCTTCTCAATCCAGCGCACCGGGTCTCCCCTCTCGTGGCCGCATACGGTCTTGTAATCGCACCAAGCGCAGGCGTCGTACTCTCCGGCGGCGGGAACGGCGGCCACGTCCCCCTCCCGCAGGGTTTGAGCCATGCGGGTGAGCAGCTCCTCCATCCTAGCGGCCAGCCGGCCAAACTGGGACAAGGACGCCACCGACGAGCGGCTGTCCAGTTCCCCGTTTTTACTGAGCTTCGCGGGAATGAAGAGGCCCGCCGCCCCTGGCTCCATTCCCACGATGACCTGCTTATCGTCCAAAAGCAGACCGTTCATCTTAAACTGCTTGCCTTTCTCCTTTTTGACCGCCGCTTCGTTTGCGTGCCGGCCGGCCTCCACCGGGCCATCCTGCGAAGGCATGTAAAGGATTCCCGCGGGAATCACGTCCCCATACCGGTCCTTCCCGTTTTGCCAGACGGTGATGAGGTACAAAAGCATCTGCATATTCAGGCCAAAAAGCACGTCGGAAAGCTGAAACACCTTGGTTCCGGTCTTATAATCCACCACCCGCACGTAGCTTTTTCCGTTTTTGTGCATCACGTCAAGCCGGTCGATCTTTCCTTCCACCAGCACCTCCCCGCCGCCGGGCAGGCGCAGGGTCATGGGGGCGAGGTCCCCTCCTTCCCCGATGGCAAGCTCAAAGTCCGTGGGGACGAACTCGCTCTGGCAAAGCTCCGCCGCCAATTGAAGCACCAAGGCACGGGCGGTTGCGGACAAGCGGGAGAACAGATAGCGAAAGCGTGGGGTTTTGTCCTCCCAGCCGCCCAGACGGGTGGTCACATATTCCTCCAGCAGCTCATCAATCTCCCGCTGCAGAGAGGCGGGAGGCTGTTCGCCCAGCTCGGCCGGGGAATGGGTGCGCAGCAGCCGCTCCAGCAAAAAGTGAATGGCCGTGCCGTATTCGAGGGCGTTGAACTCCGCTTTCCTGCGCGGCTTCGCATGCAGCCCGTACCGGCAGAAATAGGCAAACCGGCACAGGTGGTATTTCTCGATTTTGGTAGCGGACAGGATCATTTTGTTCCCGAAAAGCCGGGCGGCCGCGTCCCGGCCGGCAAAGGCGAAGGGACGGCGGTCGGCGGCCCGTTCTAAGGCGGAAAGCCGCCGGCGGTAGCCGGGACGGTTTGCAAAGAGGGCCTTTAAAGATGCGGAGAGCACGGTGGGCTCCCGGAAGGTCAAAGCCATCAGCTCAAAGGCCGGCCTCACGGCCTGGGCCAAAGACGGCGACAGCTCGGATACCTGGGTGGCAAGCGTGGGGAACATGCGGCGAAGCTCTCCCACCAGCACGGAAGGGAGCAGGGCGTCCCCCACGGCGTTTTGCCGCTTGTAGCTGACAATGAGCAGCTCGGAGGGGCTGGCTGCCGCCGTGTACACTAATAGCCGCTCCTCCTGGGCTTGCTGCTCCACCGATTGGGACAAAGGCAGCCCCATGGCAATCAGGCGGCTGCGGTCAAAGTCGGTCAAAAGCCCGCCTGGGGAACGGTTTTGAGGGAATTCCCCGTCGTTTGCCCCCATAAGGAAAGTCACCTTGGGCTCATTGGGCCGGACCCGGTCAGCCGCACCGAACTGCACCTCGTCGAGCCCTTGGGGAATGAGCCCCAGGTCACAGGTGGAAAAAACCAGGCGCAGGGTATCGAGGAAGCGCCGCAGCGAAAGGCGGGTCCCCTTGAGGGTCAGGGCTGCCTGGTCGAGAATATCCATCAAAAGCTCCCACAAGGCCGCCTGTTCGTCGGCCAGCTGGTTTCTTCCCTCTTCCCGCAGGAGGGTAACCAGGCTTTTGAGCTGGTAGGCGGCTCCCGTTTCCTCCAAAAGTCCGTAGACTGCTTTGGCCATGCCTTCCCCGTCCGCGTCCTGCGCCGCCTGCTCCAAATGAAGAAGCGGTTCCATAAGACGGGCACGGGAGCGGTTGATCTGAGACAGGGCTTCCCTTGCCCCATCGGAAAACTGCTCGGCAAAGCCCTGGGGGTTTCCCTGCCAGTCAGAGAGCCAGCGGCGCCGGTCAATGCCCCACAAAAGCACATAGTTTTCCAGCTGGGAGATTTCATCCAGAGACAGTCCTGCAAATCCGGTCTTTGCGTAGCGAAGGAGGGCGTCGGTCTCAAAGTTCCTGCTGACCGCTTCCAGCGCCGTCAGCACGGCGGCGGTCAGTGGCTTCGCGTCGATTTGCTCTCGTCGGTCTAAAAACAGCGGCACCTCGTTTTGCGAAAAGGCCGCTTCCAGCACGTCCACATAGGGCTGGGCCGTGCGCGCGATGACCGCCATCTGCCGGTATCGGTACCCTCTGACCCGGGCTAAATACCGGGCAGTACGGGCTACGAACTGGGCCTCCTCCTGGGGATTTGCCGCCTCAAACAGCCACAGGGCATCTTCCTCTTCCGCCTCTTCGCCCGGGGTAAAGCGGAAAAGCTCCCGTTCCACCTTGGCCAGAGCCCCGCTTTGATAGCGCAGGGGCTTTGTAAGCGTGACAGGGACCGCCACCCGGCTTCCCTGCTCCTTGGCAAGGCCTATGAGACGCCGTCCAGTCTCTACCACCGGGGCGAAAAGCCCCGGCCCGCCCTTCTCGTCCAGGGAATCGGCGCAAAGGGTCACGGTTACCTGCTCCGCCTGGGCGAGCATTCGCTTTAGAATGGCCCATTCCTGGCCGGTAAAGCCGGTAAAGCCATCCAAGAACACCTTCTTTTGTGCAAAAAAAGGATAGTCCGCCAGCAGGGAGGCAAGGCGGGTTAAGTCGTCCAAAGGGTCCACAAAGGAGGAGGCCACCAACGCCTCGTAGGACCCGAGAATCAGGGAAAGCTCCCGGGTTTTCTCCTTTAACGAGTTTTCCTCCATCTCATCGGCCATTGCTTTAAGGGCGGTGGGCAAAATGGCGTTTTGCTTGCACTCGCCGGACAGATGCAGCACCGCCTTGATAAAGTCCGGGCTTCCCATGCTGCGCCGGTAAAAGGACAGCTCGTCCTTCACCTGCTCGAGGGCCGCAGTCATGAGCATGCACCGGCCGCTGTCCTGCAGCCGCCGGCCGGCGCCGCCTCCCGCTTCTCTCTGAATGCGGTCGGTCAGGCGGGTAAAGCTGAGCACCTCCACCCGGCGGGCAAGGGCGGGACCTAAAAGCCCCAAAAGCGCCCGCTCGTTTTCAAAGGAAACCTGCTCGGGTACAAGTAAAATAAGGGATTCTTCGCCGCTGCGGGCTTTTGCGGCGATAGTATCCCGCAGCCAGCCGGTTTTCCCGCTGCCGGCGCGGCCTAAAATCAATTGAAGCATCGCTTTCCTCCGCTGTCTCGGTGTTTCCAATAGAACCTATATATTGTAGCATATCTCAGGAAATTTTAAAATCCTAAGCAGACCTGGGGCAGCCGAACCATTGCGGCGCAGGTTCGCTTGGGCGGAAACCGGGATGGTTTCCAGTGTTTCTTTTTTCCGGAAATGGAGTGGAAAATGCCCTTGCGCTTTTCTCTTTGTCCTGCTAAGATAAGTAAACAGTGAAAAATTGGTGATGCTAATGAAAAGGCGGCAAAACGGGCAACCGTGTTTGCCGGCCCCAGGAAAGGACGGTCTGCCATGCCGACGTTTAACGAAATTTATCTGCGATTGATGAACGCTGCGGTTCACAACGCCACCAAGGAAGAGCTGGAGAAAATCCGCAAAAGCGACTTTGACGCCCGTCCGCTGGACTGCCTGCTTCATCCGGATCAGTATGCTCCGGTCTGGCGGATCGGGGAATGCAGCTGTTCGGACGAGGAAAAGGCCAACTGCGCGGGAAAATGCCTGTTCGACGCACTAAAGCTCGATGAACACGGCAACGCCACTCCCACGCCCGACCTGTGCGTGGGCTGCGCCGCCTGTGTGGACCGATGCAAGGCCAAGCACCTGATCGCCAGCAAGGATGTGCTGCCCGCTCTGGCCATGGTGAACAGCGGAGAGGCCCCGGTTTACGCCATCATCGCCCCCGCCTTTATCAGCCAATTCTCCGAGAAAGTCACGCCCGGAAAGTTGCGCTCCGCCTTTAAACAGCTGGGATTTGCCGGAATGGTGGAGGTCGCCCTGTTTGCGGACATTCTCACCCTCAAGGAAGCGCTGGAGTTCGACCGGAATATTCTTACCGACGAAGACTATCAGCTGACCAGCTGCTGCTGCCCCATCTGGATTGCTATGATCCGCAAAGTGTACCATAATCTGCTTCCCCATGTTCCGGGGGCGGTATCCCCCATGGTGGCATGCGGGCGCACCATCAAGCAGCTGGAACCGGAAGCGAAGGTCATTTTCATCGGCCCGTGCCTGGCGAAAAAGGCGGAGGCCAGGGAGCCGGACGTGAAGGACGCGGTGGATTATGTCCTCACCTTTGAAGAGGTCCGGCAGATTTTCGATTTCGCCGGCATCCGTCCGGAAGCATTGCCCGACGACGACCGGGAGCATTCCTCCAGGGCCGGGCGTATTTACGCGCGTACCGGCGGGGTCAGCGAAGCGGTGCAGTCCACCGTCAAACGCTTAAATCCCGGCCGTCCCATTCCGGTAAAAGCCCAGCAGGCAAACGGCGTTCCCTCCTGCAAGGCCATGTTAAACGATTTGAAGGAGGGCAAGGTCAAGGCCAATTTCCTGGAGGGAATGGGCTGTGTGGGCGGCTGTGTGGGCGGTCCCAAGGCCATCTTGGACCGGGAGCTTGGCCGGGAACACGTCAATGTTTACGGAGACGAGGCTCCATACCCGACTCCCATTGACAACCCCTATGTCATTGAGCTGCTGCACCGGCTGGGTTTTGATACCGTGGAAAGCCTGCTGGAAAAAAGCGACCTGTTTACCCGCCGGTTCGACTGAGAACTTTTTCTGCCGATTTGCCGGTTTCCTGCGGCAATCAAAAAGCCCCTGGATACGAAAGGATTCGGATCCAGGGGGTTTTTTTCGGGTGCACCCTGCTTCACGGGTTTGGGTTTCGGGGATTTGGGCTGCACGGGCGTTTCTGCCCCCCC
>CAMLYM010000072.1 GCA_946491705.1 uncultured Clostridia bacterium | reverse complement strand
CTCCCGCCGCTCCTGCGGCTCCGGCGGCAGCTCCGGCTGCTCCCGCAGCGGCGCCTTCCGGCAGCGAGACCATCGCCGCCCCCATGCCCGGCACCATTCTGAGCGTCAACGTCAAGGCGGGCGACTCGGTCAAGAGCGGCGATGTGCTGCTGGTACTGGAAGCGATGAAGATGGAAAATGAGATTATGGCTCCCCGCGACGGCGTCGTGGCGTCGGTCATGGTCAATAAGGGCGAAAGCGTCGACTCCGGCAAGCCCATGATCGCGCTCCAGTAACATTCGGGAAAGAGGTGCAACAACTTGGCTAAGGTTGGAATTACAGAAACCGTCCTGCGCGACGCGCATCAGTCCCTGATCGCGACCCGCATGACGACGGAAGAAATGCTTCCGGTTCTCGAACAGCTTGACGCAGTGGGCTTTCATTCGCTGGAATGCTGGGGCGGCGCCACCTTTGACGCATGCCTGCGTTTTCTCAACGAAGATCCTTGGGAACGCCTTCGCATCATCCGCAAGAAGGCGCCCAACACCAAACTGCAGATGCTCTTCCGCGGGCAGAACATGCTCGGTTACCGCCACTATGCGGACGACGTGGTGGAATATTTCGTGCAGAAGTCGGTGGCAAACGGCATCGACATCCTTCGCATCTTCGACGCGCTCAACGATGTGCGCAACCTGGAAACCGCCATCAAGGCCACCAAGAAGGAAGGCGCTCATTTGCAAGCCGCCATTTCCTACACCACCGGCCCGGTTTTCAGTACCGAATACTATGTCAAATACGCCAAGGAGCTGGAGGAGCGGGGTGCGGACTCCATCTGCATCAAGGACATGGCCGGCCTTCTGACGCCCTATGCCACCTATGATCTGGTCAAGGCGCTCAAGGAATCGGTGAAGATCCCGATCCAGCTTCATTCCCACTATACCGCCGGCCTTGCCTCCATGGTTCTCTTAAAGGGCATCGAGGCGGGCGTGGACGTAATCGACACCGCCATGTCCCCGCTGGCCATGGGTACCTCCCATCCGGCCACCGAGTCCATGGTGGCGGCCCTCAAGGGCACGCCTTACGATACCGGCCTTGATCTTGTTAAGCTCGACGGCATTCGTGCTTATTTCGATACCCTCCGCCAGAAGTACCTTAAGAGCGGTCTTATGAATACTAAGGTGCTGGGCGTGGACGCAAACGCTCTCCTTTATCAGGTGCCCGGCGGCATGCTGTCCAACCTGGTTTCCCAGCTCAAACAGGCGGGCAAGGAGGACAAGCTGGAGGAAGTGCTCAAGGAAGTGCCGCGTGTACGCGCGGACGCGGGCTATCCGCCGCTGGTCACTCCGTCTTCCCAGATCGTGGGCACCCAGGCGGTTTACAACGTCATCACCGGCGAGCGGTATAAAATGGTCACGAAGGAATTCAAAGGCATCGTGCGCGGCGAGTACGGCGCGACCCCGGTGCCGATTGATCCCCAGTTCCGCAAGAAGATTATCGGCGACGAAGAGCCGATCACCTGCCGTCCGGCCGACCTGCTCGAGCCGGAGCTCGACAAGCTGCGCGCCGAGTGCAGCGAATGGGTGGAGCAGGAGGAGGATGTCCTGTCCTATGCCCAGTTCGGCCAGGTGGCAGTCAAGTTCTTTGAGCAGCGGCGCAATGAAAAGTACCACATCGACAAGAATGTGGATATGGAGAATAAGGTCCATCCCGTTTGATCGCAGTGAAAAACGAGGCCCCCGGAGGTATCCGGGGGCCTTTCGGCTTTTCGCAAAAGGCAGCCTGTATAAATTCCGAAGATAAGCTCACCCGCCTGGAGAACGGCAAAATTCGCAGATTCGGTTGACAGGGTAGGCGAAAAACGGTAAAATAAACGATAGGAAACCCTGCTTTGCGTCCAAAGAAGCAGGGAACTTTTCTGTAGAAACAGGCGAATTGAACTAAAGTGGTGAAATGCATGATCCGAAGTATGACAGGGTACGGCCGCGCGCAGGCGGTCATCGACGGTCATGATATCACGGTGGAGATCAAGTCGGTCAACCACCGGTATTATGAGTTTTCCGCGCGGGTTCCGCGCATTTATGGGTTTCTGGAGGAAAAGCTCAAGGCTTACTTCCAGACCCGCATCGCCAGGGGTAAAGTGGATGTCTATGTTTCTATTGAAACGCTGGATTCCACCGCCTGCCAGGTGGTGGTCAACCATTCGTTGGCGGCTGGTTACCTGGCGGCGTTGAATGAGCTTGCCGACCGGTACGAGCTGCGAAACGACGTGTCCGCGTCTCTTATTTCCCGGTATCCCGACGTGCTCACCGTGCATAAGGCTCCTGAGGACGAGGAGCAGATTTGGGCGGCGGTCCGGTCGGTGGCCCAGCAGGCGGGAGACGAGTTTATCGCCATGCGGGAACGGGAAGGACGGCGGATGAAGGAGGACGTGGAGTCCCGGGCGCAAACCATCTTAGAGAAGGTGGCGTTTGTGGAGGAGCATTCTCCTCAAACGGTGCGCGCCTATGAGCAGAAGCTGGAAAAGCGCATCCGCGAGCTTCTGGAGGACCGCACGGTGGATGAACAGCGGCTGTTGACCGAGGCGGCTATTTTTGCGGACAAAACGGCGGTAGCGGAAGAAACCGTCCGTCTGCGCAGCCACATCGAGCAGCTTCACAGCATGCTCGAAAGCGGCGAAGCGGTGGGCCGCAAGATCGACTTTCTGGTGCAGGAAATCAACCGGGAAGCCAATACCATCGGTTCAAAGGCCCAGGACGTGGAAATCGCCCGGGTGGTGGTGGACATCAAGGCGGAGATCGAGAAAATCCGCGAACAGATTCAGAACATTGAATAGGCTCCAGCCGCAGGTTCCCATGCGAACGGGAAAGAACATCCGCGGCTGTGCAAAAGGAAAGCGGTAAGCGATGAAATTGATTAACATTGGCTTTGGCAATATGGTATCGGCCAACCGTCTGGTGGCGATTGTCAGTCCAGAATCTGCTCCCATTAAGCGCATCATTCAGGACGCGCGGGACCGGGGCACTCTCATTGACGCCACCTATGGCCGGCGTACCCGTGCGGTAATCGTCACCGACAGCGATCATGTGATTCTTTCCGCCGTGCAGCCGGAAACGGTGGCAAACCGCGTGAACGACCATGACGAGGACGACGATGAGGAGATCGAGGACAATGAATGAAGGATGTCTCTTGGTGCTGTCCGGCCCATCCGGATGCGGGAAGGGAACGGTAGTCAAGCGGCTTTTGGAACGGGATCCGAAGCTTCGGCTATCGGTGTCCATGACCACCCGAGTACCCCGGGAAGGGGAGGTGGACGGAGTTTCCTACCACTTTGTTACGAAGGAACAGTTCGACCGGACGGTGGAGCAGGGGGGCGCCATGGAATACGCCCGCTGCGGAAACGGGGACTGTTACGGCACGCCTGCCGCACCGGTGAAGGAGTGGCGGGAAGAGGGGATGGACGTGATTTTGGAGATTGATATCCAGGGTTACCGCCAGGTGAAGGAAAAGGCGCCCGACGCGGTTGGCATCTTCATTATGCCTCCGTCCTTTGGAGAGCTTTCCCGCCGTTTGCACGAACGGGGAACGGAAAGCGAGGAAAAGATCCGGCAGCGGCTGAAAACCGGGAAAGAGGAAATCCGCTGCGCCGGGGAATACCAGTATATTGTGGTAAACGACGCGCTGGAAGACGCGGTCGACCAGATTGAAGCCATTCTCAAGGCGGAACACGCTAAGACGGAAGCCATGCGTACTATAATAGAAGAGGTGCTTAACGATGCTCAAACCATCTCCCAATGATATTTTTTCCGACAACCGCAGCCGTTACTCCTTTGTCATCGCGGTAGCCAAACGGGCCCGCGAAATCGTCGACGAGGCGGAGGCGGCCGGCACCGTTCTTACCGAAAAGCCGGTCAGCATTGCGGTGGATGAATTCTCCCACGGGGAATACGTCATCAAAGAGAAGAAAGACTCTCAAGACGAAACGCTCCAATAAGGCGGAGGTATGAATATGCCTGCGGTGATGATAGCCCAGGTCGCGGTGGAGCAGACGGCCATTTATTTTGACAAGGGGTATGACTATCTGGTTCCCCCGTCCATGCAAGAAACGGCCCTGCCGGGCTGTCGGGTGCTGGTTCCCTTTGGGCGCGGCAACCGCAAACGGCAGGGAATCGTGCTGTCGGTTCGGCAGGAAACGGCATTGGAATCCATCAAACCGATTGCAGCGGTGCTTGACAAGGCGCCGCTTCTTTCAAATGAGCTTCTTTCTCTGGGAAAGTGGCTTAGGGAAAAGACCTATTGTCCTCAGTTCGACGCGCTCAAGGCCATGCTGCCGGCGGGAATGAGCCTGCGTTTGGTGGCGAGCTACGCCATCGCGCCGGACGTGGCGCCGGAACGGATGGAGACGCTTGCCCCGGAGGAACGCCGTATCGTCCAGCACCTGGCGGACAGCGGCGCCCATGTGGAACGGGAGCGGCTTTTGGAAATCATGGGCCTTTCCCCGGAAAGCGACCTGCCCGAGCAGTTAGTAAAGAAAGGGTTTTTGACCCGCAGCGACGATTCGGTGCGCCGGATCGGGGACGCGACGGTCAAAATGGTGCGCCTGGCGCTTTCCGACGAGGAAACCCAGGCGCTTTTGGAAGGAAAGCTCACGCCCAAACAGCGGGAGGTAGTCACCCTTCTTTCGCAGGCGGGCGGCGCCTCGGTCAAGGAGGTCTGTTACTTTGCCGCCTGCGGGGTTTCGGTGGTGAATACTCTAGTGCGCAAGGGCGTGCTGGAGTTTTATGCAAACGAAACCTACCGCGCCCCGGTCAAGGAACGCCCCGCCCAGGACGCCGGGTCTATCCGCCTGACCGACGAGCAGCAGAAGGCCTTTGAACAGCTGCTGACCCAGTACCAGGCGGGAGGCGGCGTCTCCCTTCTTTACGGGGTAACCGGATCGGGGAAAACCCAGGTGTTTATGCGCTTGGCCGACGAGGTGCTCAAACTGGGCCGTGCGGTGCTTGTTATGGTTCCGGAAATCTCTTTGACACCCCAGACCTTGAGCCTCTTTTACCGCCGGTACGGCGGGCAGGTGGCGGTGATTCACAGCGGTTTGTCCTTAGGTGAACGGCTCGACGAATGGAAGCGCATCAAAAACGGCCAGGCCAAGGTCATCGTGGGGACCCGTTCGGCGGTGTTCGCCCCATGTGAGGACTTAGGGCTTATCATTCTGGACGAGGAGCAGGAGCACACCTACAAATCCGAGTCCTCCCCGCGGTTTCACGCAAGGGACGTGGCGAAGTTTCGCGTGAAATGGCACAAGGCGCTGCTGCTGCTGTCTTCCGCCACTCCATCTCTGGAAAGCTTTTATCAGGCGAGCCGCGGCCGCTATACCCTCAACCGGCTGGAAACCCGGTACGGGGATGCAAACCTCCCCGCCGTCTCGGTGATTGATATGCGCCTGGAGCCGCCAGGCACCGGCAATGCGTTGAGCGGTCCGCTGGTGGAGGAGCTTCAGGAAAACCTACAGGCGGGGCGGCAGTCCATCCTGCTGTTAAACCGCCGGGGGTATAACACCTTTGCCTCCTGCCGCAGCTGCGGTGAGGTGGTCACCTGCCCCAATTGCAGCATTTCCATGACCTATCACACGGCGAACGGACAGATGATGTGCCACTATTGCGGCCATATGCAGCCCTTTACCACTAAGTGCAGCCACTGCGGGGAGGACCAGGTGCGTTATTCCGGATTCGGCACCCAGCGGGTGGAGCAGGAGCTCATTGACCGGCTGCCCGGTGCGCGTATCCTGCGGCTGGACACTGACACCACCATGACCCGGGACTCCCACGAACGAAAGCTTGGTTCCTTTGCCAAGGGCGAGTACGACATTATGATCGGCACCCAGATGGTGGCCAAGGGCCTTGATTTTGAGAATGTGACCCTGGTGGGGATTGTCTCCGCCGACCAATCTCTCTTTTCCGACGACTACCGCAGCTACGAGCGGGCTTTTGCTCTCTTTACCCAGGTGGTGGGCCGTTCGGGCCGGGGAAAACACGCGGGCCGCGCGGTCATCCAGACCTATACGCCGGACCATCCGGTGATCGCCCTAGCCGCCCGGCAGGACTACGACGCCTTTTACAAAAGCGAGATCGCCTCCCGCAAAACCATGCTTTACCCGCCTTTCTGCGACCTTTGCCTGGTGGGCTTTGTAGGCCGGGAGGAAGAAAAGGTGCAGGCGGGGGCGCGGGAGTTTTTGCACGAGCTCAAAGAGGTGGCCCAGCGCGACTACCCGAAGCTGCCGCTTCGGGTGCTCGGCCCAGCGCCGGCAGTGGTGTGCAAGGTGGCGGGGAAATACCGGTACCGGCTGCTGCTCAAATGCCGGGACACGGCGGAATTCCGCCGGTTTCTGATGGGGCTTTTGGTGTCCTTCGGAAAAAAACGGGGATTTTCCGAGGTAACCGCGTATGCGGACATGAATCCGGAGGGCATCCTATAAGGTAAGGAACGCAGCGCCGTTTCGGCGCACAAGGATAGAACGGACAAAAGAACGGTTTGCCCCATCGGCAAACCAGGTTTCCCGATGTTAGGAGGACACGCAATGGCAATTCGCAGCATTATTACCGATACCGATCATTTTCTTCGTAAGAAATCCCGCCCGGTGGACAAATTTGACGACCGGCTGCATGTGTTGCTCGACGACATGGCCGAAACCATGTACAAAGAGGACGGCGTGGGCCTGGCTGCGGTGCAGGTGGGCGTGCTGCGCCGGGTGGTGGTCATCGACGTGGGAGAGGGGCTTCTTGAGCTTGTAAACCCTGAAATCGTCGAACGGGAAGGGGAGCAGGAGGTGGTGGAAGGCTGCCTGTCGTGCCCCGGAAAACGGGCGGTGCGCCTGCGTCCGAAAAAGGTGACGGTAAAGGCCAAGGACCGCAACGGCAAGGACATCACCGTTTCCGGGGAGGACATTTTAGCCTGCGCTTTCTGCCATGAATGCGGTCATCTGGACGGGGAGCTTTTTTATGACAACATCATCCGTATGGTAGATCCGGACGAGGAAGAATAAGGAGGTGGAGCCCTGTGCGCATCGTATTTATGGGAACGCCGGAGTTCGCCGTGCCGTCTCTGGCAGCGCTTTTACAGGCGGGTCATGAGGTGAGCGGTGTTTTTACCCAGCCGGATAAGCCCAAAGGGCGCGGCTATGTGCTCACACCTCCGCCGGTCAAAGCGCTGGCGGTGGAAAAGGGAATCCCTGTTTACCAGCCTGCCACTTTAAAAGACGGGCAGGCGCTCGAGACTCTGCAAAGCTTAGATGCGGAACTGATCGTGGTAGTGGCTTACGGAAAGATTCTGCCTCAGGCGATTTTATCTTTGCCCAAATTCGGGTGTGTAAACGTCCATGCGTCTTTACTGCCCAAGTACCGGGGAGCGGCGCCCATCCAGTGGAGCGTGCTCGACGGTGAGAAGGAGACGGGCGTCACCACTATGCAGATGGCAGCTGGCTTAGATACCGGTGATATTCTCTTGCAGGCGGCGACCCCCATCGGGGAGAACGAAACCGCCGGCGAGCTGCACGACCGGCTCTCCCAGCTCGGCGCAAAGCTGCTGATAGAGACGGTGGAAGGGCTCGAAGCGGGTACTATTGTCCCGGTAAAACAGGACGACTCCAAGTCTTGCTATGCTTCCATGCTGGACAAGTCCCTGTGTCAGGTGGACTTTTCCCAGCCGGCCCATAAGGTTCACAATCAAATCCGCGGTCTGTCCCCCTGGCCGGTGGCGGTCACCCAGTTAAACGGCAAAACCCTCAAGCTCCACCGTTCCCGGCTTGGAAAACCGGCCGACGGGAAGCCGGGGGAAGTGATTTCCATCGAACCTTTTGCAATTTGCTGCGGTGACGGGAATACCGTCGAGCTTTTGGAAATACAATATAACGCGGGAAAACGCCTTGCGGCCGACGCGTTTCTGCGGGGCCACCGGATTGAGCCGGGGACCGTCCTCGGCGGGTAACCATTTCTTTGTAACACAGGAGGACAGCAAATGCCAGGACTTTATATGTGGGCTTTTGATCCGACCTATCTGATTTTCGTGATCCCGGCGCTGGTCATTTCGATCATCGCCCAGGCGGGGGTGCACTCGGCCTACCGCAAGTATTCGTCTGTGCGAAATCGGCGGGGTATGACCGGCGCTGAGGCCGCCCAGCGGGTGCTGCAGTTTTACGGGGTCTCAGGAGTGTCGGTGGAACGGGTCGGCGGCAACCTGACTGACCATTTCGATCCTAGGCGCCATGTCATCCGCCTTTCTGAAGGCGTGTACGACAGCGCCACCATTGCCGCCGTGGGCATCGCCGCCCATGAGGCGGGCCATGCGGCCCAGTATGCCAAAGGCTACGTGCCTATCAAAATCCGCAACGCCCTCTATCCCATTGCCAACATCGGTTCCACCCTTTCCTTTTATATCGTGCTCATCGGGATTTTGTTTTCCTACGGCTTTCTGGTCAACATTGGCATCATCCTGTTTAGCTGCGCGGTCCTTTTTCAGATCATTACCCTGCCGGTGGAGTTTAACGCAAGCTCCAACGCCGTGCGCGCCATTGACGAGGCGGGCCTTCTCACGGAAGAGGAACTGACCGGCAGCAAAAAGGTGCTGCGCGCCGCTGCTATGACCTATGTGGCCGCCGTGGTCGCAAGCCTTTTGAGCCTCTTGCGCCTGCTGGCCATCGCCCGGCGCAACAACCGTGGGTAACCCGGCGGGGAATGCCCGCATGGTTTCGCTGCAAGCGCTGTTAAAGATGGAGCTGGAGGACGGGTACTCGAACCTGGTTCTGGACGGGGCGCTCAAAGCGGCGAAGCTTGAGAAGCGAGACGAAGCCCTGGCCTCGGCGCTCTTCTATGGGGTGCTGGAGCGCCGCCTTACTTTAGACGCGGTCATCGCCGCTCACTCGAAAATCAAAATCAAAAAAATGTCTCCCCAGGTGCGAAATATTTTGCGTCTTGGGGTTTATCAGCTTTTGTTTTCCGATAAGATCCCGCCTTCTGCAGCGGTGGACGAATCGGTAAAGCTTACTAGAGCCTGCCGCCAGGCGTCCGCCTGCGGCTTTGTCAACGCCGTGCTGCGTGCGGTGCAGCGGGATACGGCCGCCCTGTCTCCTGCGAAAGGGGCAGGGCTGGCACAGCGTCTGTCCTTTCTCTATTCCTGCCCCCAGTGGCTGGTAGCGCTGTGGCTAAAGCACTATGGAGAAGTAGACACGGAAGGTATGCTCAAGGCGTTTTTGCGTCCGTCGCGGGTGTGCGTCCGGGTGAATACCACCCGGGTCACCGGGGAGGAACTTTTACGCATTCTAGCCGGAGAAGGCGTAAAAGCGCGGCCGGATGAACATCTGAAAACCGCCTTATGGCTCGAAAACGCCGGGGCGGTAGAAAAGATCGGAGCGTTTCAGAAGGGCCTCTTTCATGTGCAGGACTTAGCGTCCCAGCTGTGCTGCCAAGCATTGGACGCAAAGCCGGGCGACACGGTTTTCGACGTGTGCGCCGCCCCCGGCGGGAAAGCCTTTACTACGGCCGAACATATGCAGGATCGGGGAACGCTTACTGCATGCGACCTCTATGAATCCAGGGTCAGGCTCATCGAAAGCGGCGCAAAGCGGCTGGGCCTTACCTGTGTAAAAGCCCGGGTCCAAGACGCTTCGAAACCGCAGGAAGCGCCGTGTTTGGCCGATCGGGTACTCTGTGACGTGCCCTGTTTCGGTTTGGGGGACATTGGGAGAAAACCGGAAATCCGGTATAAAATGCCGGATTTGCTTGCAAAATTTCCCCCTATGCAATATAATATCTTGTGTATTGCGTCTAAATTGGTAAAGCCCGGAGGCCTGCTAGTGTATTCCACCTGCTCGCTCACGCCTCAGGAGAACGAGGAAGTGGCGGAGCGATTTCTCTCAGAGCATCCGGATTTTGTGCCCAAGACGCTCGATTTACCCGATGCGCTTTTGCGCCCTTGTGACCGGGGAAGCCACCGTGCTACCCTGCTTCCGCATATCAGCCAGTCGGACGGTTTTTTCTTAGCGGCCATGACCCGTATAAAACCAGCCGAGTGATACTCTCCTAGGAGGACGAATGGGAAAACAGGACATTACCACCCTCTCCCAGGAGGAGCTTGCCCAAGCTGTCAAAGCCATGGGCGTGCCCGCCTTCCGCGCATCCCAGATTACCGGATGGCTGCGCCGGGGCGTTTCCTCCTTTGACGAAATGACGAACCTGCCCGCCGCTATGCGGTCGGCGCTTTCGCAGCAGTATTTTATTCCATCGGTGTGTATTGAGAAAAAGCTGGTTTCCCAGTTGGACGGGACGGTGAAATACTTATTCCGCCTGTCCGACGGGGAGTTGATTGAAGCGGTCTTGATGCAGTACCAGCACGGGACCAGCATGTGTATCTCTACCCAGGCCGGGTGCAAGATGGGATGCGCCTTCTGCGCCACCGGAATGGGCGGGTACCGCAGAAACCTGACCGCCTATGAGATGGCAGGGCAGATTCTCGCGGCCCAAAAGGACGAAAACCGCCGGGTGTCCAATGTGGTGCTTATGGGGATGGGGGAACCTCTGGACAATTATGAAAATGTCCTCTCCTTTCTCCGCCTCGTGTCCGACCCAGAGGGGCTTAATATCGGCATGCGGCATATTTCCCTTTCCACCTGTGGTGTGGTGGATAAAATATATGACTTGATGGAGCACCGCTTTCAGCTTACCTTGTCGGTTTCCCTTCACGCGCCCAACGACGAAATCCGCGGCAAAATCATGCCAATCAATAAAAAATGGGGAATTGACGCTCTGCTGACCGCCTGCCGTGATTACACGGCGGCAACAAAGCGCAGAATATCTTTTGAGTATGCGATGATGGACGGGGTAAACGATTCGGACGCATGTGCCCGTCAGCTGGCGCAGCGCCTTCGCGGAATGCTGTGCCACGTCAATTTGATCCCTGCAAACGACGTCAACGGCAAGCCCTATCAAAAAAGCAGCCGGGAACGGCTTTTGCGGTTTTCGGAAATCCTGACGAAGAAGGGAATTACCACTACTGTGCGGCGCAGCCTGGGAGCGGATATTGAAGCCGCCTGCGGGTAGCTGCGGGGAAAGTATGGGGCGGTGACGTCTTAAAGATAAACAAGAGATCAGGGAGGTGGGGTTTGTGAGAATTTTCGGCAAAAGCGACATTGGGCGTCGCAGAAGCTCCAATCAGGACGACTACGCCTTCGGCCGGCTGGGAAGCAGCGCGGTCTGGGCGGCGGTGTGCGACGGAATGGGAGGAGCCAACGGCGGCAATGTAGCGAGCGCGATGGCGGTGCGGGAAATTTCCAGGCACATCGAGTCGGACTACCGGGAAGGCTGCAAACCGAACTCCATTAAGACCCTGCTTCAGTCGGCGGTGTACACGGCAAACGCCGAGATCTACGAAGAAGCGAGGAAAAACGAAGCCCTGGCCGGCATGGGAACCACGGTGGTGGCCGCCGTGGTGGCCGATAAGCTTGCCTGCATCGCCCATGTGGGAGACAGCCGGGCCTATCTCATCCATGAAGACGCCATTTGCCAGATCACCCGGGATCATTCCGTGGTGCAGGAAATGGTGGAGGCGGGACAGATCACACAGGAAGAAGCACGCGCCCATCCCAATAAAAACGTAATTACGCGGGCGCTTGGAATCGTACCGGAAATCGCCATCGATTACAGCGAAGTCACGCTGCAGCGGGGCGACGCATTGATTCTCTGTACCGACGGCCTGTCCAACCAGATGGAGGCCGATGAAATAAAGAACATTGTGAAAGCCGGCGTAGAGGACGCCTGTGCGCGTTTAGTAACGCAAGCAAACGCGCGGGGCGGCCCGGACAACATTACGGTGGTCCTGCTTTCCGATCGCTGAATTCATCGAAAGCTGGCGTTGGTTTCAGACTAGAAGTGGAGGTTTCCATGGATAAATATATTGGAAAACGGCTGGACGGCCGTTACGAAATTATCGAGGTCATCGGGGTCGGCGGAATGGCGGTGGTCTATAAGGCCAGGGACGTGCTCGACGACCGGATTGTGGCGGTAAAGGTGCTCAAAAGCGAATTCTTGGGCAATGAGGAATTCCGCCGCCGGTTTAAGAATGAATGTAAGGCGATCGCCGTTTTGTCCCATCCGAATATCATCAAGGTTTACGACGTGAATTTCGGCGGAAACATTGAGTATATTGTGATGGAATACGTGGACGGCATTACGCTCAAGGAATACATTGAACAGCAGGGCGTGGTCAAATGGAAGGAAGCGGTCCATTTTACCACCCAGATTCTCAAAGCTCTCCAGCACGCCCATGACAAGGGGATTGTCCA
>CAMLYM010000071.1 GCA_946491705.1 uncultured Clostridia bacterium | reverse complement strand
GGCGGCCGGTTTCGTCCGTCAGCAGGAACCCGCCCTTGCTTTTTTCCATAGACTGCACCAAAAACCCGCTTTCCGTCTCCACTCCCAGGTGGGCGCAGGCAAAACGCAGCCGGTCGAGTACCGCGGCAGCCTGGGCGCTGTACGGATACACCCGGCCCTCTTCCTCCTCGCGGCAGAGAAGCCCCATTTGTTCAAACCGGGCGACCGCCTGGGCCGGGGGCAGCTGCTCAAGCACTGCTTTGACCGCGGCGGGGCAGTCGGTATGGTAATCAGCGGCCGAGGCCCTAAGATTGGTCAGGTTGCACCGGCCGTTTCCTGTGGCCAGCAGCTTGCGGCCCACCCGGTCCGCCTTTTCGAGCACCGTTACCTTAGCGCCCGCCCTTGCCGCCGTCACCGCCGCAAAGAGCCCGGCCGCGCCGCCGCCCACAATTGCAACCGCAGGCTTCATTCTTTCGCCTCCTATTTCCAGATCTTTATCTGCCCGGAATCCTGCACTTTCTTTAGTAAAATCACCGTGACCGGTACCAAAAACATCCCTAGCACGCCCAGCACCTGCAAGCCGAAGTACATACAAAAGAGGGTGACCAGCGGGTGCAGGCCGATCTGCTGGCCCACGATCTTCGGCTCGATGACGTTTCGGATGATGGTGATGACGCCGTAGGAAGTGGCGATTTTGATCGCCAGCATCCAGTCTCCCATAATTGCGGCCACCACTGCCCAGGGAATGAGTACCGTACCGCAACCCAGTATGGGAAGAATGTCCACCAGCGCAATGACGCCCGCCAGGATAACCGCATAATCCACCTGCACCCAGAAGGTAAGGAGAAGCGACAGCTCTACAAAGGTGATGGTCATAATGATCAGATAGGCCCGCAGCACCTTGAGGATGGTGGATACGAAGGTTTCCTTGATGGTGGTGACCAGGGCCTGGTGCCTTTCCGGTATCTGGCGGCGGATAAAGTCCACCACCCTGCGGTAATCCATGCTCAAAAAAAAGGTGGCGATGATGGTCACCAGCAGGGAAATCAGAAAGCTTGGCAGCTGGGTTACCCCGTGTCCCAGCCAGGAAAGCATGGAGCCGGACAGGGAAATAAGCTGGGACTGGAGCGAACCGGCCGCTCCTTCCAGCATGGACGCCAGCTGTTCGGCCGCGTCGGGCGAAAGGGTGCTCGTCAGGCCGGAAAAAGCCTCTTCGATTCCTTTGGTGATGGAAGGAAAAGCAGACTGCACCATCTCCGGCAGCTTACGAAGCAGGCTTAAAAGCTCCGCGTACACCTGGTACCCTACCACCAGCAGCACCGTCACCAGCACCGCCATGGTCACAAACACCAGCAGCACCGCCGCCAGCCTTCGGTTCATCCGGGTTTTCTCACTCAGCCAGACAATAGGGCGCTGCAAGACGAACGCCACCCCAAACCCGATGACAAACGGCATGATCCAAAGGATCAGATACTTGATGGCTAAAAACGCAATGGCTATAAGGATCGCAATGTACGCTACGTTGATGAGAAACGCCCGGCGTCTCTCAATCCTTTGCAGTTGCAATGATATTCTCCTTTCAAATGGGAGCGGCCAAAACACAGCCGCTTTTTTGAGCAACTGGGATGTACGAAGGCTTTTCCCCTTCTTGGCCCTGCAAAAGCCGCCCGCCTCGGCCGGGGAAGCCAAAGCTTTTCCGCTTTTTAACTATTATACCGGGAAAGGCGGCCTGGTACAACGAAAACCCGCGTATTTTTTTGGACAAGGGCCTCTTTGCACAAAATTATCCAGCTTCTTTTCCGCTTCTTCTCTCCTTTTTCCCGCGAAAAATGCCGATTGCTCTTGAAACGGACGCCCAATCGTGTTATAGTATACAGCATACGGACAATCGTATTCAGGTGGTGGACGACAATGACAGACGCCCAGCGTTATTTTGTGGTGGAAGCCGACGCATTGCCCGAGGTGTTCCGGCTTGTGATGCAGGCAAAGGAACTTCTCGCATGCGGCGCCGCCAAATCCGCCGCCCAAGCGGCGCGGATGGCCGGCATTTCCCGCAGCGCCTTTTATAAGTACAAGGACGCGGTTTTCCCTTATAATGAACGGGAGGGCAACCGGATCATCACCCTGCACCTGATTTTGCAGGACCGGCCCGGGGTGCTCGCCCCGGTCATCGCCGCCTTCTACCAGGCGGGCGCGAACATTCTCACCCTCAATCAGAACATTCCCGTGTCCGGCGCGGCGCCGGTCTCCATCTCCGCGAGCACCGATGGAATGAAGGGGTCGCTGGAGGAGCTGCTCGGCTCCATCCAGGCGCTGGACGGGGTGCAGAGCATTGAGAACATTTCCGGCAATGTCAGCCAGTAACCGAAACGCACAACGAAACAGATAGGATGGTGCAGCATGATCAACGTGGCAGTCATGGGACATGGAACGGTAGGTTCCGGCGTGGTGGAGGTTTTGCTCAAAAACCACGACAGCATTGCGAAAAAAGCAGGCGAGGAAATCAACATCAAATATGTGCTCGACCTGCGTGAATTTCCCGATTCCCCCCTTCACGACCGGTTTGTAAAAGACTTTTCCATCATCGAAAAGGACCCCGCGGTCAAGGTAGTGGTGGAATGCATGGGCGGGCTTCATCCCGCGTATGATTTCGTAAAGGCCTGCCTGCTTGCGGGCAAAAGCGTCGCCACCTCCAACAAGGAGCTGGTGGCGGAAAAGGGCGCTGAGCTTCTTCGCATCGCAAAGGACAAGAATGTAAACTTCCTCTTTGAAGCAAGCGTGGGCGGCGGCATTCCGATCATCCGGCCGTTAAACCAGTGCTTGGCGGCCAACGAGGTCTACGAAATCGCCGGCATTTTGAACGGCACCACCAACTTCATCCTTTCCAAGATGATCCATGAACAGATGAGCTTCGACGATGCGCTGGCGCTGGCCCAAAAGCTCGGCTATGCCGAGCGGGACCCCTCTGCCGACATTGAAGGGGCGGACGCCTGCCGCAAAATCTGCATTCTTGCCTCGCTCGCCTTTGGAAAGCATGTGTATCCCAACCAGGTCCATACCGAGGGCATTACCAAGATTACGCTGGAGGACGTGGAATATGCCTCCAATTACGGCGGCGTGGTCAAGCTCCTTGGCCGGGTCAAGAAGCTCGACGACGGCCGTCTGTCGGTGATGGTATCCCCCGCCATCGTGGAACGCTCCGGTCAGCTCGCCGGGGTGGAGGACGTGTTTAACGCCATCCTGGTACGAGGCGACGCCATTGGAGACGTGGTGTTCTACGGCCGAGGCGCCGGAAAGCTGCCCACCGCTTCTGCGGTGGTGGCCGACGTGATCGACTGCGCCAAGCATGTAAACCGCCGCAAGCTCCTCTTCTGGGAGGATAAGGCGGAGGGGTACATTGCCGATTATCTGGAGGTTCCCACCCGGTTCTACGTACGCCTGTCGGCTCAGAAACCTATGGAAACCCTGGCGGCCATCCGAGAAGAGTTCGGCGAGGTGCAGCGCTTAAGCCGCCCGGGCGCGCCGGATGATGAGCTGGCCTTTGTCACTGGTGAGGGACCGGAAGGTGAACTGAGAAGCAAGCTCGATGTCCTCAAGAAACAGGGTGCTCAGGTGCTGGGCATGATCCGCCTGTGCGATTATTAAAAGCGGGAGTAGGTGTTTTATGCTCAAGGTAAGCGTTCCCGCTACCAGCGCAAACCTAGGCCCCGGCTTTGACGCTCTGGGCCTGGCGCTGACCCTCTATAACGAGGTCTACCTGGAGGAATGGGACACGGTGGACATCCAGTCTCTCGACGACGTGGCCGTTCCCGCCGGGGAAGACAACATGATCTATGAAAACGTCCGCCAGCTTTACGAAATCTGTGGTAAAAGACTGCCGGGATTAAAAATCCGCCAGCGAAATCGCATTCCCATGACCCGCGGCCTTGGAAGCAGCTCGGCCTGTATTGTGGCGGGGCTTTTGGGGGCAAACCGGCTTTTGGGGGACCCCATGCAAAAGCGGGACATCATCTCCCTGGCTGCTCACATCGAGGGCCATCCGGACAACATCGCTCCCGCCATCGCGGGAGGTTTGGTCACCTCGGTCATTGAGGGAGGCCAGGTTCATTCCATCAGTGTCCCGGTTTCCAAGACCATGCGCTTTGCCGCTCTGATCCCTGCTTTCGAGATGAAAACATCCTTTGCCCGCTCCATCCTGCCGGGGACCTTTTCCAGAACGGACGTGGTTTTTAACCTGTCGAGGGCTGCACTGATGACGGCGGCCATGTTCTCGGGGGACCGGGAAGTGCTCAAAGTCGCCTGTGAGGACCGGATTCACCAGCCCACCCGCTTAGGGCTCATCCCTCATTCCAAGGAGGTGTTCGACCTGGCCTACCTGGAAGGCGCCTTCGGGGTATATCTCAGCGGCGCGGGCCCCACCTTGGTGGCCATTGTGGACGGGGAGGACAATTCCTTTGCCGTCCGTATGCAGCAGGGCCTTTTGGAACAGGGCATCTCCGGCTGGCAGGCGGTCTTGCTCGACTGCGACCAAAACGGCGCACAAATTCTGTCGGAAGACGGCCCTTTTTAAAGCCAATTTTGTCAAAAAAGCGTCTGGAAATCCGGACCGGCTTTTGTGATACATTCACGTGCCTCTACTAAACTTTCTGGAGGGAACTTCATGAGTCTGATCGTGCAAAAATTCGGCGGTACCTCAGTCAAGGACGCCGAACGCATCCAAAACGTCGCGCGCATTGTCACCGATACCTACAAGGCGGGCAACGACGTGGTGGTGGTGGTCTCCGCCCAGGGCGACACCACCGATGACCTGATCGAAAAGGCCAACGAAATCAACCCCGACGCTTCCAAGCGGGAACGGGATATGCTGCTAGCCGCCGGGGAACAAATCTCCATCGCACTGCTGGCCATGGCTATCGAAAAGATGGGCTGCCCGGTGGTTTCGCTGTTGGGCTGGCAGGCTGGGTTTCTTACCGACTCCAACCACAGCGCTGCGCGCATCAAGCGCATCGACACCGGCCGTCTGACCAAGGAGTTGGATAAGAAAAAGATCGTCGTGGTGGCGGGCTTCCAGGGCCTCAACCGGTTTGACGACGTAAGTACCCTGGGCCGGGGCGGCTCGGATACCAGCGCAGTGGCCATTGCCGCGGCGATGCACGCCAAGTGCTGCCAGATTTACACCGATGTGGACGGGGTTTACACCGCCGATCCGCGTAAGGTACCCGGCGCCAAAAAGCTCGAGGAAATCACCTACGACGAAATGCTGGAACTGGCGACTTTGGGCGCCCAGGTGCTTCACAACCGTTCGGTGGAAATGGCGAAGAAATACAATGTGGATCTCGAGGTGCTCTCCAGCTTGGAGCGCGTACCCGGTACAAAGGTAAAGGAGGCAGTCAAGGTGGAACAAATGCTGATCAAAGGGGTAGCAAAGGACAACGATGTAGCCCGGATTTCGATTATCGGGGTGCCGGACGAACCCGGCATTGCGTTTAAAATCTTCTCCCAGCTGGCCGGCGAAAAGATCAATGTGGACATTATTCTGCAATCGGTGGGACGCAACAACACCAAGGATATCGCCTTTACCGTTCCCCAGAGCCAGGTCAAGCAGGCGGTGGAGGCGCTTAAGACCAACCCCACAGTCATGCACGCCTCCAGCATTACCCACGACGAAACCGTTTCCAAGGTCTCCATCGTGGGCGCGGGGATGGAAACCCATCCGGGCGTGGCGGCGAAAATGTTCGAGGCGCTTTTTGATGCGAACATCAACATTCAAATGATTTCCACCAGTGAAATCAAAATTTCCGTGCTCATCGCCCAGGAAGACGCGGACCGGGCGGTCAGCGCAGTGCACAGTAAGTTCTTTGGTTAATGGCCCTCTTGCATCTTGCTCCCGGCTGTGAAATTCTTTCGCAGCCGGGAATTTTTTGTTTCAAAACCGACGTTTATCCTTATATGGCGCCTTCCTCTTCCCGTTTGCCTGCAGGCGATAACTTTCCATCGCCCATTTCTTCATCAGCCGTCTGTGTCTTCCTTTTTTTGGGCGCAAACCTGCTAACAAAACAAAAGGCCCCCGGTAAAAAAAATCCCGAACGCTTTTTTCATTTCTATTAACCTACTGCATCCTCGTCCTCCGAATTCACTGAGGAACTGGATGAGCTGGAAGAGGAACTGGATGAAGAGGAGCTGGATGAACTCGAAGAGGATGAGTTCGAAGAGCTCGAAGACGGACTAGACGACGAAGACGGGGAGCTAGAGGAAGTAACCGGCGGCTCTTCTCCTCCGCTGCCCCCATGCCTGCCGTCACAGGTCGTCGGGATGTTGCTCTTTTTATAATACCCTGTTGCGGTATGAGAGCAGCCGGAACCTGCCAGCAGTCCGCTGTCCATGCAGTACGTCCGCGTCACCACATTCGGGTCCGGGTCAAACGACGCGTTATCCAGATGCTTATGGATCATGGCCATAACCATCTTCCAGCCGGTTACCGCACCGGTTGTGACCACCGGCGTAATATCCTTCATCCGGTCGAACCCGTACCAGCTGCCCGTCACGTAATAGGGGGACCCGCCGATGAGCCAGGCGTCGGTAGAGCCGAGAGTGTCGTTGCCGGCGGTACCGGTCTTCGCAAAAAGCTCAATGCCGCTGCGGAAGCGTGCTGCCCTGGCGGTGCCCTGGGAGCCATCAATGACTTGGGTCATCATCCGATTCATCACCCATGCCGTATCCGAGCTGATGGCCCGGTCAGGAGTGGGCGAGTTCTCCAGCAGGACGTTTCCGTTGTTGTCCTCCACCTTATAGTAGGAATACGGCTCGTAATAAAGACCGCCGTTTCCAAAGGTGGCAAAGGCCGCGGTCATTTCCCGCAGAGTCAGGCCGTTGACGCCGCCCAGGGCCATGGAACCCACGTCCCGGTCGGACTTCTCGGTCTCGTCTTTGGGCTCGTCGATCAGATTTTCTAGATGATACCGTTCCTTTGCAAAGTCAAAGCATGTGTTATATCCCAAGTCCTTCACTACGCCAGCCGCGATGGTATTGAGAGACCGCTCCAGGCCCTTGGCAATGGTGGTGGGATCATTGGTATAGGTGCCCGAATAGTTGTTAGGCCAGGGCTCGCCTCTAAGCTTAAAGGGAGGCGTATCGTCGTATAGGGTGGAATAGGTGATCTTATCGAGCTCAATGCCGGGGGAATATACCGTAAGCGGCTTGATACTCGAACCAGTCTGCCGGTACGCCATCGTCGCCCGGTTAAAGGCGCGGCTCTGGGTCTTCTTCCCCGTGGCGCCCGCCACCCCTACAATGCGGCCCTCGTAATCCATCACGATCAGCGCCGCCTGGGGCTGGATGGCGCTGGTGCTGATCTTGGGGAAATTGTCCGCGTTCTGATAAATATTTTCCACCTGGGCTTGGATATCTCGGTCCACTGCGGAATAGATACGCAGGCCGCCGGTGACCATCAGATTCTTGGCGTACTTTTCCTCATAGCCCAGCTTTTCCTGCAGGTCGTTGACCACGTCCTCAAACACCATGTCCTGATACCAGCCGGCCACGTCGTTTTCGATGGTCTCCTGGCTGACAATGTTTTGTGTAGCAAACTCCAGCGGATAAGCCACCGCCTCATCGTATTCCGCTTTCGAAATCTTCCCCTGCTCGTACATGGCCTGCAGCACCGTTTCCTGGCGCTCCTTGTTGTATTCGGGGTTGATAAAAGGATTGTACTTGGTGGGATACTTGGTGATTCCGATGATGGCCGCGCACTCCGCCAAGTTGAGCTGGCCCACGTCCTTATCGAAATACTTATGCGCCGCCGCCTGCACGCCGTTGCAGCCGCTTCCCAGCGCAATGGTGTTTAAGTAGGCACCGAGAATCTTATCCTTGGAATTGTGCTTTTCAAATTCCAACGCGCGCATGATCTCCCGCAGCTTACGGGTAAAGCTCACGTCGTCGTCGTCGGTGAGGTTCTTGATCAGCTGCTGGGTGATGGTGGAACCGCCCTGGCGGTTGCCGTAGATGGGGACGAAGGAGTTGATGGTGGCGCTGATGGTGCGCTTCCAGTCCACCCCCTTGTGCTCATAAAAGCGTTTATCCTCAATGGCGATGGCCGCATCCTTCATATACTCCGGGATCTGGTCGAAGTCCACCCAAATGCGGTTTTCCGAATGGTAGTATTGAGCCGCCTCCAACCATTCTCCCGTCAGGGGATCTTGTTCATACAAAAAGCTCGTATAGTCCAGAGTAAGCCGGTCCAGGTCGATGTTCGTCGTACGGTCCACTGCCTTGACCACATAAATGGCCATCGCGCCGCCGACGATCGTGGTCGTGATCATAATGACGAGGACAACGCTGAGCAGTACCTTGAAAATACTGGAGAAGACCTCGCCGGCAATATGAAGGGATTTTTTTAATTGACGTTCGCGGCGCTTGGCCGCTTCGTCTTTTTCCTTGCCGGTCACAGGTTTTTTCTGCTTCATGCAACTATTCGCCTCCTTGTCAGGGTATTATAGCATAATCTATTTCAGAAAGAAAGGCAATAATTTGAATTCTGCCCATTCTTGCATTTCTCCCCCATCTCCCGGATTCCCGCCGTTTTGCCGCTGACTTTGTAACAAATTTCCTGTTCCCGCATAGTATGGACCGAATCGGGCAAGAATAACACCGAGCAAAAGCATATGGCTGCAAACTTCTCGGCGGTCCAGTTCATTTTGGACGTCAACGGAGGGATCACGATGGATAAAAAGATGAAAATATTGCTGCTGGTCACGGCGGTCTGCGTCATCGTCATCGGCGCCGCGTCCGCGATTTCCGCCACCACAAAGCCGCCTCTGACCGTTTCCCAGGCCGATCATCCGTCTGCCGTAGCGAGCACCTGGACGGTGGGGGTATACGAAGGAAAGCTGGCGGTGTTCCAGGACGGGAACGACCGGCCGGTGGAGCTTTACGAGGATGTGCTCATAAGCGAGCTTCCGGAAACCGACCAGGCCCTCCTGCGAAGAGGCATTACCGCCTACTCCACCCAGGAGCTGCAAACCATACTCGAAGATTATACCAGTTGAGGACTGGCACATTTCCCTTCCAAACGACATATACTCTCATTAAGGGCGTGTTTTGAAAATGCTCGGCGCTGAATTTTCAAAACACGCCCTTAATACACCTCTTTGAAGGAGGAGTGGTCGAGCATGTTTTCCAGCCTCTTGTTCACCATCTTTTCAAACCTCATTTATTTTGCCCTGCACGTGACCCACGCCGGGTCCTTTCCCCGTCCTTTGTCCGCCGCCGAGGAGCGGGAATGTTTGGACAAATTCCACAACGGCGATCTGGAAGCACGCAACAAGCTCATTGAACATAATCTGCGCCTGGTTGCCCATATCATCAAAAAATATTACTCCAACGCCAAGGATCAGGACGATCTGATTTCCATCGGCACCATCGGCCTGATCAAGGCGGTAAACACCTTCAACGGGGCGAAAAACTGCCGTCTCGCTACTTACGCAGCCAAATGCATTGAAAATGCTATTCTACCATAGCGGCTTCCATGTGTGGCAATCTTGCAAGGAAGGCTCCCTCTGCGCAAATCTGGCGTCCATTACGCCAGGTGAGCGGACCAATCATTCTCATGGCCCTGCACTGCGCGACCGGTATTCGCTATGCGCCCTTGGTGCTTCTTCATTTCCCCTTTTCCCCCTCCCATTCCTTGGCGGCCGAACGGTTTCGCGCTTTTTATTTTGACGATTCTCTCCTCACTTTCACTGCGGAGAAGCTGCGGTACTACCGGTATCAAAAATCCCTGCTTCAGCGGCAGGTAGCCGCCTGGGCAGGGATTCCTAAGAGTACCTATCTTCATTATGAGAATCCGAGTCACGAACGCTATCCTTTGGACAAGCTTCGCCGGATCGCCGCGCTGCTGGAGGTGGACATAGAACTGCTGCTCGACGACTATAACCGGTTTTTAATGAATCAGGGCGAGCAGGTTCGCAACATGCGCGAGCGCCTGGGTTTGAGCCAACAAGAATTCGGCAAGCGGTTGGGCGTACAGGCGGGCACCGTAAGGAAATGGGAGAGCGGCAGGGTTCGAATGCGAAAGGAGACATGGGAAATGCTCCTTCGTATTATATAAGGTATCCACTGGTTTTCTCTCAAAGAAGTGGGCGGCTGGATGATCAGCCGCCCACTATGTATCCCTATCGGAGAATGTTGCTTTTCGTCTGTTTTGAAACGGCCTTCAGCAATTCCAGCTTTTGTTCTTTGGGGCAAGGCGTCTTTTCGAGCGTGTAAAGAACCGCTTGGGCATAGACCAGCGCCACCTTTTCCCTCAGCGCTTTTTCATCCTCCTGGGTGTTTGGAATATGGACCCGGATCTCGATACCCCCACCCCCTTCTGATCGGGATACTACAATCCTATGTGTCCGGATGTTTTTTTATTCCCGTCCGCAGCATCCTCATGGGTCCCTTTTTCCTCCCGCTCCTTTTGTCCGTCAACCAGTTTGGGCGTTCGTTGCACCTTCTGCGCACTTCCCAGATACACGCGGGTGACATCTTCCCGTTCGTGGCCCAAGAGCCTGGAAACCGCCAAGCGTGCCTTCTGTTCCGTCTTTCATTTCCTTCTCATATTGTTCGGCCGCGTAGGTGTGCCGCAGGCCATGGAAGGTGATAGGCAGCCTGTCGCCGTCCTTCTGCACCTGTCCGCGATGGGCGCGAATGAAGTTTTGGATCGCGGCCTTTCTTTCGTGGGTCGGGGTCTCTTTGGACACGAATAGTTTCTGTCCCGACGGTGTTTTCTTGAGTGCCTTTGATAGCGCTTCCCGAACCGGCTCGCAGATCGGTACGTTTCGGATTTTCCCGCCCTTTCCTTTGATGGTAAGAAATCCGGTTTTTAAGGCGGCGCGGGCTATGGCCGTGTCGATCCGCAGCACTTCGTGGAGCCGCAGTCCTGCGTACCGCGCGAGGATCAGACTGCCCCAGTAGTCTTCCTGCCCTTCTTCCAGGCATAAGGACAGCATCGCTTCAAGCTCCTGATCGGTCCATCTCCGATCCATCTTCCCGAATTGGCGGCGTTCCAGTTCAAATTCCTCATTGCCCGGCAACACATAGTGAGCGTTAGGAATTTGGTCATGCCAGAACCGGATGGCGGCCAGATCGGTTTTTATGGTCGAGGCAGACAGCCCTCTTTTTTGCATGTCCTCCACATAGGCGGACAGATGCTTTCCCGAACAGTTGCTGAGCTTTTCCAAGTGGAATTCTTTCGCCGCAAAGCGTAAAAAGCGCTGGTACGCCTCGTAATACCGCTGCCGGGTGCGATAGCTCCCCTGCCGGTTATGCCGATAAAGCTTGTTTGCCTGTACGAGTAAATTCTGATAAAGATTGGTTTTCATACGTTCCTTTCCGCCGATTGGCGCAGCTTCCCCATTAGCACGACGGAAGGTTTCCGGTAATTTTCTGAGCATAAAACCAAAAAAGCCCTGATTTTAAGCCGTGAATCCAGTCTTTTTCCCTTCTGTCTCTGACAGGAAGCAACTTGATATTTGTTTAGTAAGAAGCCGCAGATCAGGCTTTGAAAAGCCTTGGTTTTCCCAAGCGGCAAGCGCCGTTTTGCCATTCGGCAAATTTCCGGAGAAGTCCGGCTGCACATGCGGGCGCTCTGCGGCCTGTCCGGACGGAGAACAAGCCTTGAGTAAGATAACCGGTACCGCCTCTACCGGTCCGAAGAAGGTTGCCAAACCTCTTCTGCAAAGGATTTCTTGTTTTAACTTTCCCGCCTCCTTTGCTTGCGGGCGGGTAAATATCCTAATTATCCGAATCCGATTCATTTCTAACCATTCCTTCTTTATATGCGTACCAGGCTGGCTTTTCCCGATACAACATCGTGATCCGTTTGAGACGCAAAAAGGCCGCAAAACAAATTCCTTCGAACTGCTTTGCGGCCGTTGGCCCTAATTATAAATCCTTTGTAAAATTGGAGGAGTCCCCCGTGTCCATTCTGTCAAAATCAATCGCATACCCCAAAAAGGCCACGACACGTGCAAAATTAACTCGTGAATAAAAAATTCACTTACGTACAAACTTCAAACAAACGTATGCTATGCAAGCCGCGTGGGCCTGCATTCTCCAAACCGGAGAGCGCACAGATATCGATTACAAATATATAATATCGCAATATATTGCGATTGTCAAGAGGCGTTATCACAAATTATTGTGTTTAATCAGTTTCACACACGCCTTGCACAGCCTGGTTTCCCCAAATGTCTCGACCTCCTCCATGCTCCCGCAGGCCGCACAGAAGGGCGCATATTTACGCAGGATGATGCTACCGTCATCCTCCATGAAGATTTCCATGTGATCATCTGCCTGAATGTTCATGGAATCGCGCAGCTCCTTCGGCAGCACGATCCGACCGAGCTTGTCAAGCTTGCGGACAACCCCCGTCGCTTTCATCTTCTCCATCCTCCCAGTTGATTGCGCCCGGCCAAATG